>DASRDS010000244.1:0-23910 GCA_035652495.1 Gemmatimonadaceae bacterium | reverse complement strand
AGGCCGCGGGCGTTCCCCGATGATCGCGCGAGACCGTCCGTTACGCCTTGACGACGTCTGCGGCTTGCGGACCCTTCTGACCCTGTACGATTTCGAACTCCACGCGGTCGCCTTCGGACAGGGACTTGAACCCGTTGCCTTGGATCGCGCTGAAGTGGACGAAGACGTCAGGACCTCCCTCACGGGAGATGAACCCAAATCCCTTCGCGTCGTTGAACCACTTCACAGTGCCGTTGAGACGTGCCATGAAACGCTTCCTCTTCTTCCCCTACCGGGGCTGACTGTTACGCTCGAACCCTGCTTCCTATACATCCAAAGTAAACGGATGCCGAGGAATCAAAAGGACTTAGAGCGCAAAAATCCTGCCGAAGAGGAAACTCTTGGGACGGGTCGGCTACGCGGCTCCCGCGATATACCGTGCGAAGCGACCGCAACGGGTGCACTTGAGGGTGACGTGCGATTTGGGGGGAGGAGGCGTGCGCATCGGATCTCGCTCGATCGGGCCGGAGCAAGACGGACAACTCAGGGGAGAGCCGCTCCGGTCGCTCGCAATCAAGTGGAGCGCCTGGGCCGGGTTATATGTATTCGGGCGGGGCTTACGCATCCTACCTCCTCTAGAGTGCACTCACTGTGAAGAAAAATAACCGCCTAAGGCAGGCGTTCACAGTGATTCAGGTGCTTCCTGGGACAGGGGACACCCAGCGCCTCTTATACAGCTAGACGTGGGTAACGTTCCACGCGGGTAATTCGCTGCGGTTACCGAACGGTTCTGCCGCGCTGGGTGTCCATCGATCGACTTAGCAGCATGTCCGCTGAGTAGCGGCGTTCAGCGAGCATTTAAAGGAGTCGTTTGACGACAACCCTACCTACACAAAGACCTAGGTCACGTAGACCACCTCGCCAATCCAACGACTCCTTTACATGCGCGCTAAGCGGATCACCTCAGGGGACATTCGCCGCAGCTTATCGACGTTCACGACTTACCAGCGGCACCGTTGCATCTAAGTCACATAGACAACCTCGCCGTCCTCATCTATTCCCATTTCGTGCTCCATCCCGCACACGCCACAGGTCTTGTACGCGTGCCAAGCCTCACCGAGCTCGGTCCGGTTGGCGTCCGTGGCCAACTTGACGACGAGGCGCTTGTAGCTGTACTCGCCGCAGTTCTCGCACGCGTGCGCGCGAGCAATGCGGAGCGCGCGATCCTCGGAGATCACGGCTTGAGGGCCGGCGGAGTCCGGACGGCGGGTGAAGTCGGCGGGATGTTGCCGTCGGAGGCCGATAGGCCGGTGGGGCCGCTCTTGATCAAGTCTTTGAGGGCGCCGATCGCGCCCATGAGACCCGCGGCGTCGGAGGGGAGGAAGACCGTCGTGGCCTTCCCCTGGGCGAGCTGCGGCAGCGCCTCGAAGTACCGGAGCCCGAGGAGATACAGGGCGGCCTCCCCCTGGGGCAGGGACGCCGAAATCTTCGAGATCGCCTCCGCCTCGGCGTTCGCCATGGCGAGCCGCGCCTCGGCCGCGCCCTGCGCGCGCAGGACGGCGGACTCGCGCACGCCCTCGGCCTCGAGGATCGCCGCCCGCTTGCCGGCCTCGGCGTTCGTCACCGCGGCCCGCCGCTCGCGCTCGGCCCGCATCTGCAACTCCATCGACTGCTGAATATCTCGTGGCGGTTCGATCGCCTGGAGCTCGACGCGCGTCACGTCGACGCCCCAGCCGATCGACGCTTCCTCGATCACGGTTCGCATTCGTTGGTTGATCGTGTCGCGGGAGCCGAGCGTCTGATCGAGCTCCATCTCGCCGACGATGTTGCGCAAAGTCGTTCGGGTCAGCGTTTCCAACGCGAACGGCAGATTCTGAATGGCGTATGTCGCCTTTTGCGGATCGGCCACGCGGTAATAGACCACCGCGTCGATGTTGATCGTCACGTTGTCCTTGGTGATGACCGGCTGACTCGGGAAGTTCAGCACCTGCTCCCGAAGATCGATCCGGGCGGTCGAACCCGCCGTGATCCGTTTGACGCCGTTCACGTCGGTGTCGAACACCCGGACGTCGATCGTGCGCGGGCGGTCGATGAACGGGACCAAAAGGTTGAAGCCCGAATGCGCGATGCGGTTGAATCGGCCCAGGCGCTCGATCACCATCACTTCGGCTTGGCCGACGATCTTGATCGAGCTGCTGAGAGTGAACAAACCGGCGACCACCAGGAAAGCCAGGAACAGCTCGAGCGCGAACATGGATTGTCTCCTACGGTTTCCAGTCCGCTATAAATATGTCGAGGTCAGAGGGTCCCGTGGTCCCGCGGCTGGATTCCCATACCAGTTGCCGGCCGTCCGGGCTGAATTCGGGGAAACCGTCGAACCCTGGATCGGTCGTCACCTGCTCCAAGTGCCCGCCGTCGAGGTCGATCAAGTACAGATCGAAGTTCTTCGCCTCCGGGCCATGTGGGTGGAGGTAGTTCGACGAGAAAATGATACGGTGGCCATCCACCGTGAAGTACGGCGCGAAGTTGGCGCCGCCCAAGTGGGTGATCTGGTGCTGATCCGAGCCATCGGCGTTCATGAGCCAGATCTCCATTTTGACCGGGCGGACTATGTGTTGCGCCAGCAGCGACTTGTAGTCCGCCACCTCGGCGGAGTCCGTCGGGTGGTAGGCTCGATACACGATCTTTTTGCCATCCGGCGAGAACCACGCGCCGCCGTCATATCCCAGCGTATGCGTGAGACGTCTTATATCCGTTCCATCGACATTCATCGTGTACAGCTCCAGGTCGCCATCCTTGAGACTCGTAAACACGATGCGTTTGCCATCTGGCGATAGGGTTCCTTCGGCCGTGTATGTGCCATAGTTCGTGAGGCGCTCGAGATCCGAGCCATCACGGTTGGCGGTGTAGATGTCATAGGGATCTAGTCCCCAGACATAGCCTTTGGACGGATCTGGCCGCGGTGGGCACGCCGTGTCAGCCGCGTGCGTAGAGGCGAAGAAAATCTTTCGGTCCTTGTCAAAGAACGCGCCGCACGTGGTCTTCCCACCGCCATTCGAGATACGATGCAGCTCAGTACCATCCGTGCGCATCGTGTACTGTTGATCACACTGGCGACCATCTCGCGTCGATTGGAACGTCAGCCACTTTCCATCAAGGCTGAAATACGCCTCGGCATTGGCGCCGGTGTGTGTGAGGCGGCGGATATGAGAGAGGTGCCGACCTTCATCCTGGCGCGATGAGAAAACGGCGGCCGCCACGAGGGCGACCGCCGTCATGAAGTGCCGAGTCACTTCGTCGGCGTATTAAGTGCCACCGCGAACAGGTCCTTCTGCGTCTGCCCCTTCTGTAGGAGCTCGACCGCCTTCTTGAGCTGCGGATCCTCAGCGAGATCCCGCCGCTTCGCCGTCGAGTCGCCAAAGGCGAGCCGCGCGAGGCGGAGGTCCAACGCGCGATCGATGTAGCGCGCGGACGAGTCGTACGCGGACCGCGAGACGTTCACGCCAGCGTCGGTCAGCCGCTTGTAGAGCGAGTCGTGCCAGACGGGCTGGAACTTATAGTCCTTGTTCGTCCCGATCTTTGCCTTGAGATCGAGCGCGTAGTTCGAGAGCGTCGTGTAGACGACCTGTCCCTTGGGCGCGATGGTCTTCAAGAACGCCTGCTCGGGGGTCGTGAGTGTGTCCGGCTTCACCAGCACGTCGGGCGTGATGGCACCACCGCCGTACACCGTACGCCCCGCGTCGGACTTGAACGCCGGCCGCGCTTTCTTGGCCGAGTCGGTCTCGAGCGAGTCGGGGTGGACTTCGACGAACTCCCCATCGGCGAGCAGCTTCCGCTCCTTCTGAATCGAGCGGCCGCTCGGCGTATACCACTTGGCGGTGGTCATCTTGAGCGCGTAGCCGCCGTCGAGCGGGAAGAGCGTCTGGACGAGACCCTTGCCGAAGGATGTCTGACCGACGACGAGCGCGCGGTCGTGGTCCTGAAGCGCGCCGGCGACGATCTCGGACGCCGAGGCGCTGCCGCCGTTCGTGAGCACCACGAGCGGGACGGTCGGGGCGACAGGCTTGGCCTTCGCGAGATAGACCTGCGGCTCGGTGTTGCGGCCGCGGACGCTCAGGATCTCCTGGCCTTCCTTGAGGAACAGGTTACTCACGTTGAGCGCCTGGTCGAGAATGCCGCCCGGATCATCGCGCAGGTCGAGCACGACGCCCTTGGCGTTCTGCTTCACGACGAGGCTCTTGAGCGCGGCCTCGAGATCGTCCGAGGCGTCTTCATTGAACTGCTGCAGCGGGATGTACGCGATGTTGCCATCGAGCATGATCGCGTACGGGACCGCCGGGATGTGGATGATCGCGCGCGTGAAGTGATCGATCAGCGGCTCGGTGACACCGGGCCGCGAGAACTTGACCGCCACCTTCGTCCCGGGCGTGCCGACCAGGTAGTCGGAGACCTGATTGATCTTCCAGCCCACCGTGCTCGCCGTGTCGACCGCGATGATATGGTCGCCTTCGAGCACGCCCGCCTCGTCGGCCGGGGTGTGCGGGAAGACGCGCTGCACGACGATCTGCCCCTGCGGCGTCTCGCCGATCTCCATGCCCACGCCGCCGTACCGGCCGCCGGTGCGGCGCGAGAACTCGGTCAGCTTTTTCGGCGCGAGCAGCTCGGTGTACGGATCGTTCAGTTCATGCACGAGCCCTTCGGCCGCCTTCTCGTACAGCGCGCCCTGATCGAGCGTGTCCACGAAGCGGTCGGACACGAGCGTCAGGACCTGGTCGAACAGGCGCGCGCCGTCGTGCACGGCCCGTGTCTGCCAGATGAAGCCTCCGGCGACCAGGGGTACCAGAACTAAGGCGGCCGCGGTCGCGGAACGAAGAGTACGGCGGGACATACGGGCTCGGTTCAAAAGGAATTGTAAATGCGAGCTAAACCGCCAAGTTATTGCTCGCTAATACCTTACTTACTCGCCGGCGACGAGGGAGTTCCGGAGTTTTCATGAGCTCCGTTCGTAGCCTCATCAGTACCATGTTCCCAAAAATACTTCCAGGACATGACGCGCCCCTTTCGGAAGCCTTTTTGGGTCAACTTCACGCCTTCGGGGGAGATTGCGACCGTATACGGGTGGCCATCCATGTCGAGCTCCCGCTTGATCGTCTTGTCTAGCTTCGTGGCCATTGGTGGGTTGCTCCGTCTCGGGTAGTCGGATGGCGCCAAACGTTACGTACGCGACGCCAGCACGTAATCGACGAACCAATCCCGCTGATGTTGCCGAATAGCGGCATCGCGAACGATTCCGGCCTGGACCAGCAAGTCATGAGCCGGTCCCAAGACTCTATTCAGGTGCGACGGGTACCGTTGACTGAGGGGAAGCTGGCCAGCCAGGGCGTCGAGCGCAACTCGCCAGGCTACCCGGCCGTCGGCTCGGGCTACTTCGAGCAGCCGGTACAGGCGCCTGGCCGTCGGGGACGCCAGGCCGGCGTACGCGGCGCCCGAGAGCGTAATCGTGTGCCCCGCACGGAGATTGGCACGTAGTACGGGCGACAAGGTTACCCTGGCGTCGCCGGGCTCAGCCGATGCAACCGAGTCGAACAGCGGCAGCTGCTCGCGGTCGGCTGATCTGCGGCGGTCGATCGCCACGGACGAGAGGATCGTGAAGCGGGCGTCGACATACCTTCGGTCTGGGGCGGAGTAGTAGGCGTGGGTCGATTCGAGAACGGTTCGCTCCAACCGTCCCAGGGCGCCCCGGAGCTGCTCGTAGGTCCGGCCATCGACGCGCCGTCCCATCGATCGCAGAAAAGCGTGCAGCGTGAAGTGGATGACGCCGTCCGCGCACGTGGCGTAGCGATGGAGCAGCTCGACGTACACGTCCTGATCGAATGTCCCGGGCAGACGATCGCCCGGGGCGGGCAGCACGCGCCACCGTCCGCCCGTCTCTGTCTCGTAGTTGAGCGCGCCGTCGTCCGACGAGTCGCTGAGTCTGAACAACGGCAGGGCTTCGAGTGACCGGTCAAGAACGACCGGTCGGGTCGCGCTCTTCCGCCGGACCGAGATCACGCCAGTAGTATGACCTGTCCGGTGATAGAACGCGCGGCCGGCGATGATAAATACAGGACGACGTCGGCCACGGCGTGGCGCTCGACATACTTCGTTTTGTCGCCCATCGCTCTCAGGTTGTCGCCTGTGCGGATCGAGGTCGGCGCGATCGCGTTCGCGCGAACGCCGCGGGTTTTGCCCTCATCGGCGACCGAGCGCATGAGACCGAGCACGCCGGACTTGGCGGCCGCGTATGCCGATATCCCGGAGGTCGCGCCACCTGGCATCACGGCCGCCGAGGCGAAGTACACGGCGCTGCCCGTGTTGTCCTTGAGGAGTGGGACGAACGCGCGCGAGGCGACGTAGGCCGTGGTCAGGTTGATCGCGATCTGTTTCGCGAACACCGTGGGATCGCTCTCGCCGATCGGACCACTCAGCGCGAATCCGCCGGCGACGTGGACGAACGCGTCGATCTGCCCGAATTCCGTGCGGACAAGTTCGGCCGCCGTCGTTACTTGATTCACATCCGTGAGATCGCACGGGTAGGCCGAGACGCGGGCGTTCGCCGCGCGGAGTGCTGACGCGCGGGCGTGCAGCGCTTCGGCGTTGAGATCGAGTAACGCCAGCGATGCGCCTTCGGCCGCAAACGCGTGAGCAACGGCATCGCCGACCTGTTCTTCGCGGCCGACGCCGGTGATGACCACGACGTTGTCGGTGAAGCGCACGGCGCTAGCGGATTTCGGGGCGGCCGAGTGCGGCGCGGACGGCTTCGCGGATCGCGACGAGGGCGTCGTCGCGGGCGGCTGGCGAGTCTTCGCGGACGTGGAGCTCGACGCCATCCGCCACGGGCAGGCGGCGCCAGGAGAGCACGGACGATGTCTCCCGCGCGGGGGTCGCTGTCATGCTGCCGGCGTGCAGCGCCGGCGCGAGTGACTGGGCGACCCGGCGTTCGAGCGCATCGCCCGTTACGCCTACCAGCTCTTTCTTTATGTGATCCAGCGTTTGGCCCTCGCGCTGGCGAATCTTGATCGAGAGGAGCTGGAGCAAGTGACGGTAATGATACGTAGCCGCCGTCCCCGTGCCCTCCGGCCGATCCAACAGCCCACTCGCCACGTAAAACCGAATCGCCCGCGCACTCGGCGCCGCCCGCGCCGACGCATTCGTTGGCCGCACGCCCGCGGCATCGACCAGTGCGGTGGCGTGCGACGCGAGACCGCGTGCGTTCCACGGGGCGTGGTTCGCGTGTGCGCGGAGTAAGAGCACCGGCGATTCGTTCATAGCGAATACAATAACGGGCACGGGTGCGGCCAGCGAGCGCCGCTCCGCGGCGAGTCGAGCAGTCGCTTCGCACTGCTCGACGACATCGGTTGAAAATCGCTTGGCTCCGCCAAGCTCAGCCCCGTCGAGCTCGGCGGCTACCCTGGCTTTTCAGATTACGCGGTGCCTTCTGTCACCGTTTAACGCTATGGCGTTAACGCTAGAGCGTCGCTTCGCTCCGCTAGCGTGTGAAGGCATGGCAGACGCCACTATGGTGGTGAGCCGTCACAAGGTGTGCAGGGAGGTCGGCCGGTGCGGATCGGCCGGCGGCCGCAAACGATCGGCAGATACACCCATGCGCCGCACCATCGGCCCATGCGCCCACCATCGGCCAGTTAGCCGCTATGGGCCGGTTAGTCGCATATCCGCCGGTGAGTCGCGTATCAGCCGGTGAGTCGCGTATCAGCCGGTGAGTCGCATATCGGTCGGTGAGTCGCCTATCAGCCGGCGAGTCGGATATCAGCCGGCGAGTCGGATATCAGCCGGTGATGCGCGTATCGGCCGGTGAGTCGCGTATCGGCCGATTAGCCGAACATCACTGGCCGTCGACATTTGCGGTCGCCGAAGGCGCCGCCGTGTCCGTGTCTGCACAAAACCAGAGGGGGCAGTCTCGTTAGAGACGGCCCCCTCAGTTGCTATCATGCCGAAAGGCTAACGCTTACCCTTTTTGCCTTTCTTAGCCTTCTTCCCGCCGCCCTTCTTGGAAGAAGAGGCCGAAGCCTTCTTCCCACCCTTCTTCGCAGCCACTTTCTTGGCCGCTTTCTTAGGCGCGGCTTTCTTGGCTGCAGCCTTCTTAACAGGTGCCTTCTTCGCCGACGCTTTCTTCACGCCAGCTTTCTTGGCGGGAGCGGCTTTCTTTGCCGCCGCCTTGGCCGGCTGTTTGGCAGGTGTGCGAGCGGGCTTGGGCTTTGGCGCCGAGAAGAGATCGCCTTCTTCATCGTCGCCCTCGACCTCGGCGACGACGATTTCGCCTTCTTCCTCGTCGTCGTCGTCACCGTCCTCGGCGGAGTCCCACAGCTCTTCGCTGTGGTCCTTGGTGATCGCCCAGCCGCCGTCCTCTTCCTCGTCGTCGTCGTCGTAGGCAGCCCCGCCCCCGCCTGCGCCGCCACCGCCACCGTAGCCGACGTCGTCGCCTTCGTCGTCACGGTCGGAGAATCGGAGCTCTTCGTTCAGTTCATCGCCGCGCGGCATGACCGCCTCCTCAAAGATTGATTTTCAGACGCCCGGAAATACAACGGCGAGGGCGTCCAAGTCAATGGGTATCGTCGATGAACGAGAACGCGAGCGTTTTTCTTCCCCTCACCACGCTCGTCAGCGCCTCATAGATGCGCGGGTCGAGCAGACCGCCGACATGCGATTCGAGATACGTCAGGGTTTCCTTCGGTGAGCGCGGCTCACGATACGCACGGTGCGAGGTGAGCGCATCGAACGCATCCGCGGCGGCGAGAATCCGGCCGCCGATCGAGATGTCCTCCCCGGCCTTCCCCTTTGGGTAACCCTGTCCGTCCCACCGCTCGTGGTGATCCTGGATGTACTCGAGCGCGCCACGCACGATCGTGAGCGGCTTCAAGATGTCCATCGATATCCACACGTGCTCTTTGACGTGCTCGTACTCGTCCGGGGTGAGCGGGCCCGGCTTGTTCAGGACTGACTCGCGGATACCGATCTGGCCGACATCATGGAGCCGTCCCGCGACGCGGACGTTTTCCACCGTGTCCGGATCCAGCCCGAGCACTTCGGCGATCGACGCGGCGAGCTCGGCGATGCGCTCGGAGTGGCCGCGGAGATATATGTCCTTCGCCTCCATGGCGTTGATCAGTGCATGGATCGTCCCCATGCTCATCTCTTGGAGGTCTTTCGTGCGGGCATCGACCTCCTCGCGGATCACCCGGTCGATGTTGCGCCGGTCGATCAACAGATCCCGCCGATGCAGCGAGCGCTCGATCGCTTGATGCAGATCGGCAAGCTCCACCGGCTTCAACAGATAGTCGAAGGCCCCGCGCGCGAGTGCGTCAGTCGCGGTGGGCGCGTCGTTGACGCCGGTCAGCATCACGATCGCGAGATCCGGGTCGATCGCCAGCGCTTTGGAGACGACTTCGACACCCGTCAGTCCGGGCATGCGGACATCGCATAGCATCAGCTTGAAGGGTCCGGAGGCGGACAGTTTGGCGAGGGCTTCGTCGCCGGAGGTGGCGGTGTGGACGTCGAAGCTCCGGGACCGAAGAAACTTGGCAAGCGCCGTGAGAATCGTCGCTTCGTCGTCGACCAGGAGCAGACGCGGGACCGTGTAGGTGGGCTCGGTCATTCTGGGGGCGGGGCGGCGGGGGTGAGCGGCAGGGCGATCCGGAACGTCGTGCCGAGTCCCGAGGTCGAGCTGACATCGATCGAGCCGCCGTGTGCTTTGACAATACCGTAACTAACGGACATACCGAGCCCCGTCCCGACGCCAACGGGCTTCGTCGTGAAGAAGGGCTCGAAGACATGCTTCGCGATATCCGGGGTCATGCCCACGCCGGTATCGGCGATCTCGACCGCCACATACGAGTGGCCGCCGGTGGCCCGGACCTGCAGCCGCCGAATATCCGTGCGGTGCATGGCGTATTCGGCGTTGACGATCACGTTCATGAGTACCTGTTGCAGCTTCCGATCATCGCCCATCACCGTGGGCAGGTTGGGATCCAGGTCTTTTTCGACCGTGATGCCAGCCGACTGGAGGGTGTAGCTCCGCAAACGGAGCGTTTGTTCTATTAAGGAGCGAAGGTCGACCTGTCCATATCGGGGGTCGCTCTTTCGGCTGAAGACGAGCAGATCGCGAATGACCGAGACGGCCCGATCCGATTCGCGCTTGATGTTGCGCACGGCATCGAGCTGCTCTTCGCCGAGCTTCTCTTCGAGTAACAACTGCGCAAACGTCGAAATCCCCGTCAGCGGGTTGTTGAGCTCGTGCGCGACGCCCGCGACCAGTTCGCCGATCGCGGCCAGCTTTTCCGTCTGCAGCAGCGCTTCGGCAATGCGCTTCTCTTCGGTCGTGTTTCGGACGCTGACGACCTGACCGCCCGTGTCCAGGATCTGAGCCGACGTGACCACCGCCGGGAACTCGGACCCATTTGCTCTCCGGTGCACGTCGGTCGCACCCTCGGCGATGAGCTGATCGAAGGCCAACCCCGTCAGCTCATTGACCGAATAGCCATACTCCACCGCGGCGGCCGGGTTCGAGTACCGAATGTGACCGTCGGCCGTCAGCACAAACACCGGATTCTCCATCGTCGCGAGGGCCACGGCGAGCATGCGCTCCTGCTCCGCGAGCTGCGCGTTCCGCACGGCGACCGCCACCTGGGTCGCGAAGTCCTCGAGCACGCGTCGCTCGTGCTCCTCGAACTTGTGACGCGTCGGGAACCGCACCGATAACACGCCGCGCGGCTTCCCCTCGGCGATGAGCGGCAGGACAGCCACGGAGCGCATCGCGAATCGCTCGAGATCGTAGCCCGGCGGCGCCCAGTCCATCGGAATCTCGTCGATATCGGAGGCATAGAACGGCTGGCCGGTCTCGACGGCCTTTCCGTTTGGCGTGCGCCAGTATTGCTCCGGCGTCAGCTGCATCCCGCCGGTGCCGGGCCCATAGGCATGCGCTCGCTCGACGTGGCGAGTCTCGGGATTCGCCAGCGTGACCGTGAATCCGTTGGCGCCCAGGGCCTCGGAGGCCACTTCGGCGATGCCCCGATAGACATCGTCGGGGGACGTACTGTAGGCGAGCGCCCGGCCGGTCGTAGCCAGAATGCTCGCGTGGCGCGCCGTGTAGGCGGCGGCGCGATAAAGTCGCGCATTTTCGATCGCCACCGCGGCGTGGTTGCCGAGGGCCTGCAGGATCGCGCCGTCGTGCTCGTTGAATTCGCCGTTCTCGCGGCCGAATACGGTGACCGCCCCAATGATGCGTCCGCCGACCATGAGCGGCGCGGTGACGCCGTTCGCGCGGCCTGCACCGACCGATGCGCCGCGACCGGTGCGCGCCCATTGGTCCGCGTACGGCCGCAGGTCGGTCGTCGTGACGGCGCGGCGCAGTCGGATCGCTTCGCCGGCGAACACGGCCGACGTGTCGAACACTGAACCGATGCGGTCGGTCGCGTCACCGAATGTCGCGGAGGTGATCAAATGCGTGAGCTCGGAGTCCAGCACACCGACGCGTGCGCCGCGGGCGCCCAAGAGACCGGCCGCGTGTCGCGCGAGCAGGTTGACGACGCGCTCGAGCTCGAGCGACTGATTGATCTGCTGGACGATGTCGGCGAGCGAGCTTGCCTCTTTTGCCGCGGCTTCCGTGCGGGCGATGAGCTCAGCGTGTCGAACCGCGATCGCGCCGTGATCGGCGAGCCGTTGCATGAGCGCGCCATCGGCGGGCGAGAAGTAGCCCTTCGGCGAGTTGAGCGCCAGCAAGAATCCGCGCGGCGACTCGGCCACGACCATCGGGGCAACGACAACCTGACGTGGGCTGAACGGCGACAGGAAGTGCGCATCGACGCGCGAGTCGCCCGCGGCGTCGTTCAGCACCAACGGATGGAAACACGCGAGCGACTCGGCGGCGAGCGAACCCGCGAGTGGCGCGGTGAAACCGAGCATAGGTGTCAGGGCGCCGGCGGCAGATTCGACGCGAATTTGCGCGCTATCATCAGTCAGCAGCGCGACAACGGCGCCATCGGCGCCGACGAGTGAGACCGCGCCGTTCGCGAGCAGATCGAACGCGGCACCCCGGTCGCTGCCGGCGCCAGCGATCTGGCGAGCGATCTGGGTCAGGGTCTCGCTTTCCGCGACTTGGTCCGCGAGTGCGGCGAAACGCCCCGACGGATGAGCGTCGACGTCGAGTGATGAGGATCGCGTAGCGAAGTACGGATGAGGCGCCGAGGACGTCACTACGCTCTAGACCGCGAGAAGGGCATTGTGTAACGCTAGCCAACGAAGTGTTTACGGGCCACGCCTCCTATTATCGACAGCATCGGAGGCGAACTCGACTGTAACCGGATGGTTGATGATTCCGGCCTCTACTCCCCTCGCCAATAGGCGTCTGACTGCCTCTCGACCCTTTTCTCCATAGTCGAGCGTAAGCTCGTTCACGTACATGCCGACGAACGTGTCGGCGCGCTCTCTTTCCAATCCTCTGGCGTACCTCATCGCGTGGTCTAACGCCTTATGTCTATGCCGCAATCCATACGCTATACTGTCGTATAAATGGCGCGATATGGTCTGAATAAGATCGGTCCCCAGATCTTTTCGAATAACATTGCCGCCCAGCGGGAGAGGGAGACCGGTCTCCTGGTACCACCACTCCCCCATGTCCTCGACCAGCTGCAGCCCGATGTCGCCGAAGGTGAGCTGACCTTCATGGATCAATAAGCCCAGGTCGACATCGCCATTGATCACTGCCTCTTCGATCTTATCGAACGGCGTTTGGACCGCGACGAAATCGGGCTCGTACAGTTTGAGTGTCAGAAACGCGGTGGTGAGGGCGCCGGGCACGGCGATGCGCTTGCCCTTCACGTCGGCGCGCGACATGGCCGTGCGGGCAACGAGCCGTGGTCCGTATCGATCGCCCATCGATGCGCCATGCGGCAGGAGGACGTATCGGTCCGCGAGGTATGCGTACGCGTGAATCGAGACCGCGGTGACTTCGAGCTCGCCGCGCAGCGCGCGCTGATTGAGCGATTCGATGTCAGAGAGCTCGTGGATGTAGACGATCCCATCCGTGTCGATTTTGCCCTCGGCGAGCGCGTAGAACATGAACGCGTCGTCCGAGTCCGGGCTGTGCGCGATTCTGATCGTGGTTGTGGGCATGGTCGTCATGCGTGTTGTCATGCTCTCTGTTCGCCGCGCGCGGTCGCCAGCGCGGCATCGATGTCGTCTTTGTGTCGGTCGTATTCAGGCAGTGCTTTCTTGCGTTCCGCCGGCTCGGCGGCCAAGAGCCGCTTATAGAAATCGCGCTTCTTGTCGGGCGTCGATACGCGCGCCGCGAGCGTGAGCCCGAGCAAGTGCGTCGGCTGCGCCTTCAAGATCGTATCGGCTTCGGCCTTGGCGAGATCACCCATGCCCAGCACCTCGGCGATGCGCCCGAGATCATAGTGCTGGTCGGCGTCGAGGGGCCCAAGCATCTGATACGCTTGCATCACCATCGGCGAGAAGAAGCGGACGCTGTCGTCCTTCCCCTCCTCATGCAAGCGCATCACGCGATCGTACAGCCGGTCCGCTCGTTCGCCCGGCGACATGCTCGAGATGTCCGGCGCGCGGACAGGCGCTTGTGCTTCTTCCGCCGTGGTATCAGCGGACGGAGCGGCGGCCGGCGTGACGCGGCGCGCGCCGATGCTGCGACCCGCAACCAGCGCGACCAGGGCGACGACCGCGATCGACGCGACCGCCCACGGCAGCGTCGCCGAGACGCGCGGATCGGAGGGGCGCGAGCCGACGGCGGCGCCGCAGCGATGGCAAAACTTGGCGCCGGCGCTGAGCGACGAACGGCAGGCGGCGCAGACCGCGCCCTCGAACGGTGCACCGCAGGAGGAGCAAAAGCGGCCACCGGTCGACGGCGCGTTGCACGACGGGCAGGTCGCTGGGGTTGGCATGCTGTAACCTAAGCCGAGCGAAGTCGAAGAGACTATACTATCGGGCAGATGAATCCGCCGTCGCCCGCGCCCACGTATGGATTAGACAACGTGGACGAAGATCGCGAGCTCGTTCGGCGCATGAGCGCGGGCGACACCCAAGCGCTGGCGCGGTTCTACGAGCGGTGGTCTCGGCCGGTGCACGCGCTTGTCGTTCAGTTATTGCGCGACCCGGATGACGCCGACGATGTCGTGGAGGACGCCTTCTATCAAGCGTGGCGGCAGGCCTCGCGGTATGAGCCTTCGCGCGGCGCGGTCTCGACGTGGATCATCACGATCGCGCGCAGCCGCTCGCTCGACCGTCTCCGGTCGCGCCGCCGGCTCAGAGAAGAGCCGCTGACGCCCGTATCGGTGCTCGACGAGATGGCGGAGACCTCAGCCCCCGACCCCGCGGCCGGCGCGGAGGAGGCGGAGGTGCGTGAGCGCGTGGCGTTGGCGCTCAAGGAGCTTCCACCAGAGCAGCGAGAAGTGTTGGAGTTGGCGTATTTCAGGGGACTGAGTCAGACGGAGATCGCCGAGCGGACGGGTCAGCCGCTGGGCACGGTGAAGACGCGGACGCGTCTCGCCGGCCAGAAGCTACGGGAGCGGCTTGCCGCGTTGCGCGGAGGGGCGGAACGAGTATGACGCGCGAGATGTCGCACGACGAAGCGAGTGAGTTGCTCGCCGCCGCCGCGCTGGACGCGTTGGCCGCGGACGAGCAGTCGGCGGTGCTCGCGCACGCGGCGACGTGCGCGACGTGCGGGCCGGAGCTCGAGGCGCTGCGTCAGGCGTTGGCCGCGCTCGGCAACTCCGCGCCTCCGCCGAGTAAGCCGGCGACACCCGATGTCGAGCGGCGGTTGCAGCGCATTCGCATGCGGCTCTTGGCGCGCGCCGAGGCGGATCGTGCGCCGCTTCAGATGCCCGCCCGGCGCCGGAATATCGCGCCGTGGTTGGCGGCCGCGGCGGCTCTACTCATCGCGGTGCTCCTATTCAGTCAACAGCGGTCCACGAGCGCGGCGCTGGCGCAGGCCAATCAAAAGGCTGTCGCCGCGACGGCGGCGGTGGATACCTTGCAAGCCAAGATCGCGCAGGATCAGCGCGAGATCCACGACCTCACGGGCCCGAATACGTCCGTCGTGAACATGAGCACATCGGGTGCGGCCGAAGCAACCGCGATGATGTTCTGGGACAAGACCAACAACACCTGGTCGTTCTACGCCCACCGCATGCCACCGGTACCGGCGGGCAAGACGTATCAGATCTGGCTGCTCACGCCAACCGAGAAGATCAGCGCCGGCACGTTCACTCCGGCGCCAGACTCGAGCGTGGAGGTCCATGCGACGTATGCGCTGCCGCATGATGCCTTGAGGGGCGTGGCCGTGAGTGAGGAGCCCGCGGGCGGAGTCCCGCAGCCGACCGGCCGAATTGTGATCCTCGGCTCGCCGGGACCAAAATAGGGATAAACCGGCGGCCACTGGTGATGAGTTGCCGGTGGCCGAAGGCGTCGTGGCGAATGGTCACACGCCATGCTATCGTGGCCACATGGAACAGGAGCGCCGCGACGGGCGGCGAGCCGCATGGCTAGTCACCGCCTGGACGGTCGTCGCGCTCCTGGAGTTCGTCGCACAGCTCATCTCGCAGCGACCGCAGAAGCCGATCTGGGAGCGACAGCTCCTCCTCGATCTCGTGATCGCGTGGTCATGGGCCGCGCTCACGCCGGTCGTCATGTGGCTCGCGCGACGCCGGTTTACCGGGAAGTACCCGACGCTGCAGGCCGTGGGATTTCATCTCATCGCGGCCTGCTCGATCATGATGGCGTTCGCGGCGCTGCGTACGGTGTTGGACGGGGTCATCCTCCACATGTACGGATCGGCGGCCGTGCCGAAAGTGCTGTGGACGATCCTGATGACCGGCGATCTCGATACCGTGCTCTATTTCGTGATCGTCGGCATCACGCGCGCCGCCGATCAGCTGCGCGAGTATCAGGATCGCACGCTGCGTGCGGCGGCGCTCGAGGCTGAGCTCTCCGGGGCGCAGCTCCGATATCTCGAGCGTCAGCTGCAGCCGCATTTTCTGTTCAACTGCTTGCACGTCATCTCGGAGCTGGCGTATGAGGCGCCGATCGCCGCGCGCCACATCATCGCCGATCTCCAGTCGCTGCTCCGTTCCGCGGTGGCGAGAGCAGGACGGGACGAGGTGCCGCTCGGAGAGGAGCTCGATACGCTCGCGCCGTATGTCGACATTCAGCGGGCGCGGTTCAGCGAGTGGCTGACGATTACGACCGACGTTGACGCCGAGGCGCGGCGGGCATTGATGCCACCGTTCGTGTTGCAGCCGCTGGTCGAGAACGCGATTCGGCATGGGCTCACGCCGCGCGGCGGTCCCGGTATGGTGGGCATCAGTGCTCGCGTCGAAGGACCGTGGTTGTCGATTCGCGTGCGCGACGACGGTGTCGGGCTACCAAAGGGGCCCGCCGCGAACGCACGCCGCCACGGCATTGGCCTCAAGAACGTGCGCGAGCGGTTGCGCTTCCTCTATGGCCCGGAGCATTGGTTTTCGCTCGGTGACAATCCTGGTGGCGGGACCTGTGTCGACATTCGGATCCCGTATCGACTCGCCGTGGCCATCAACGGGAACGGCAACGGCCATCATCCGGTCGACGCGGCGCCGCCGTTGCCGCCGCCACCGGAGTTCGCGACGACCGAGGAGATGCCGGTGCCGCCCGTACCGGTGCCCAGTTACGCGCAGGGCGCGCCGTCGCCGCCGTTGACCGGCAAAGACTGGGCGTTTCTCGGGGCGGGGTGGGCGCTCTTCGGCACGTTCTGGTATATGCAGCCATACTTGGGCGCACTGCCGTTTCCGCGCATGAATCCGGTGCGCGAGATGCTGTCGTTCAGCCCACTTAATATCGCGATGGTGTTGGTATGGGCCGCATTGACACCGGCGGTGATCGGGCTCGCACGCCGCGTGCGCGTCGGCGTCGGCGATGGATGGCGACCCGTGGTCTTTCACGTCATCGGCGCCGTCGTCTTTTCGGCCGTTCAGACCGGCACGATCATCGCGCTCGATGTCCAGCCCAGGGCGTTTCGGTTCTCGCAGCAGCCGCAATCGCTGATCTGGAATCTCTTCGTCTACGCCGCGCTCGTGGCGTGGTCGAATGGCCGCGACTATTACGCGTGGCGGCGCGAGCGGGAGCTCGAGAGCTTGCGGCTCGAGGGCGCGATCATGCGCGCGCGTTGGCGTTCCCTGTGCGTCAACCTGCGTCCCGACTTCGTGTGCGAGTCCCTCGACGTGATCTCGGCGCTCATCGACGATGATCCGGCGCAGGCCGAGCGACTCACGACGCGGTTGGCGGATCTCCTCCGGTTGACCCTCGATACGGCGGCCGAAGCGTGGTTGCCGCTCTCGCGCGAGCTCAAACTGTTGGCGGCCTATGTGGATCTCAAACGATCCATTGAAACCGGCAGGGGTTGCATTCACGTCCAAGTAGATGGAGCGCAGCCGTATGGCGAGCGACGCATTCCCAACCGCCTGCTGCGCGCGTTGCTCGAGGACGCCGGTCCGGCGGCGGTGAAGATCGACGTGAGCCAGGTGCCGCGGGGGACGCGGATCGCGGTCTCATCGGATCGGCCGATGAGCGATGCGGCGGAGATGGCGAGGTTGGCGCTCTTGACGGAGCGAGTGTCCGTGCGGGTCGTCGATCCGCACGAAGTGGTCTTCGTGATTGATAACCCCCCGGGGGGTGTATGACGATACGTGTGGCGATTGTCGACGACGAGGCGATTGCGCGTCGTCGGTTAATGCGACTCTTGAGTGCCGAGCCCGACGTCGAAGTCGTGGCCGAGTGTCCGACCGGACGCTCGGCGATCGATGCGATCCGGACGGCAGGCCCTGATCTCGTCCTGCTCGACGTGCAGCTGCCCGATATCGACGGCTTTGGCGTCGTCGCGGAAGTCGGCGCCGAGTCCATGCCGCCGGTCATCTTCGTCACGGCGCATGACGCGCACGCCGTCCGCGCCTTCGAGGTGCACGCGACGGACTACCTGCTCAAGCCGTTCGACACGGAGCGCTTCCAGTCGGCCTTCCGCCGCGCCCGCGCCCACATCGACCAAGTCTCGTCCGCCGAGCTAGGCCGCCGACTCAAGGCGCTGGTCGAAAACCAGTTCGGCCTCACGCCCGAGCAGTCCGTAGTCGCTTCAGAGCCGCGTCCTGGGAAATATGCCTCCCGCCTCACCGTCCGCCGCGACGGCCGCGTCGTCTTCATCCGCGTTGCCGAGGTCGACTGGTTCGAGGCCGCGGGCAACTACGTCCGCCTCCACGTCGGCAAAAGTGCCTCGCTGCTCCGCGAGACGATGCACGGCCTCGAGGCTTCCCTCGACCCGGCGGCCTTCGTGCGCATCCATCGCACGATCATCGTCAACGTCGACCGCATCCAGGAGTTGCAACCCTGGTTCGCCGGCAACTATGTCGTGATCTTGCGCGACGGCACCCGGCTCAAGCTTTCTCGGACGTATCGCGACCGCCTCCCGTTGCACAGTCGGCGGTCGAGATAGCTATGCCGCAACGTCTACGTGGGCGGATGTAGAGATCGGCCAAGGGATTCGTTGTCCGGATTCCTGCAATCCCTCGATGTGGAACACGATCGCCGAGTAACCCATACCACTCTCAATCACTGGTATGCGTGCCCCATTGGCCGCCGTTGTAGCGAATCTACGGCTGCTTGAGCAGCGCGATTGAGCCCGAGCCGCCGTCGATCGAGATCGTCCCGCCTCCGAAGCCGATACGGCCGCTGTAGTGGGAGTCGTCGTCGTCCCGGTGGCGTTCGAGGGCGAAGTCGCTGTGGACATCGCCGGAGCCCGCGTCGATATCGACGTCGGCACCGAAGGTCTTTGGGATGTGGAGGGTGACGTCGCCTGAGCCGGCGTCGATCCTGACCCGATTGGCCGGCCCGACGAACGCGACGTCGACATCGCCGCTGCCGGCGTCGAGGGACACGTCGCCGAGGGTGGCACCGGACAGATCCATTTTGCCGGAGCCCAGATCGAGTCTGGCGTGAGGATACGTCACGGAGGTGGCCTTTATGTCGCCCGAGCCTGCGTCAACGTCGAGGCGCTCGCCGCGGATGTTCGAGAGGGTGACGTCGCCGGAGCCGGCATCGAGCCTCATGTCGCCCTGTGCATCACGCACGATCAGATCGCCCGAGCCGGTGTCGAGATCGAGCGCACCGACGGTGTGGTCGATCGAAACCGACGCCTCGTCGACATCCGCGAGAATGTCGCCCTGTGTGCCGGAGACGGACGCGTCGCCAGCCCCGAGATAGATCGCGAGTCGTGCGCCCGGCGGCATGTGCACGGTGACCTCGGCGCGTGCTTCCAGGCCATCGCCGCTCCCGACAATCGTGACGCGACGGCCATGCCAACGGTGATTGCCACCCCACGTACCGTCGTCATTGATCTCCATCTCTGTCCGCCAGTGGGATGACTCCGTGTTCGGTCGCCGGAACACGATCCGATCGGCGGGATAAATCACCCGCAGCGTCTCGCGATCGCCGATCGGACCGGTGGCGATGCTCAGCTTGTCGGCATCGCGGCCAGCGCGTGCGACATCGATAGTGATGTCGCTGCCCGTGCCGCGAACGACGTGGATGGTGCCAGCGATGTTGTAGATGGCGGCTGGCGACGATAACGTGCGATGGTCGACGCTCTGGGCGTGGAGCGGGAGCGCGAGGGCGAGTACGGCGAGCGATGGTCTGATCATCGCCCGGTTGGACAGCTAGGGCGTCGCGACGGTTTGTACGCGTTCCAGGGCCGTCAAAATCTCGTCGAGCGTCGTGTGCCCGCGGTCGCGCGCGTACCACGTGCGTAAGGCTTTATACCGCTCGTCTTTAGGGAGCGCGATGCCCTCGTTCATGGCCCAGGCCTGGAGCGATTCGGGACGGGGACCCCACCAGCCGCGTTCCTCGAAGCTCGAATCGAGGAAAATGACGACGGGAATCGATCGCGACTTGCCGTTCGTCAGGTGCGCGTCCATGAGCCCAAGGTTCTGATCACGGGGCAAGATTTTCAGGGTGATGTTCGGGGCCACCTCGGTCAGCCGTGCCAAAGGCGGGATCGTGTTCACCGCATCCCCGCACCAGTCCTCAGCCAGCACGAGCAGGTGCCAGGTGCCGGGAAGCGCCGCCGCTCGGGCCGCGATATCGGGCGCGACTTCGGCGTGCTCGTAGATCTTCTTCCAGAGGTCGGTGTTGGCCTTGGCCGCCGAACAAAACTCGGCGAACGTCATCCCCTTGTCGTAGCAGCCCTTGAGCATTGTCACGGTTTCAAAGCTAACTGGGCCTGCACCTGCCGACGAAACTCTAACGGCGCAGCAAGGTTATCGAAGGACTCACGCGTCCCACCGCTGCCCGTGATGGTCACGGTGCCGAAATTGAAAATCCGGCCGGCGAGCGTCTGGTCGACGCCGATGCCTTCGACCTTGTCGAGCATGAGCTCCAGCGTCCGCCGCCGCACCGCGCCGACCGCGACAATGACGCGTTTTGTGGTCACCGCGAACTCAGCCGATGCCCGCTTGGCCCAAACATTCGCGTAGATGAGACCGGCCACGATGATGGCCGCGAGCACGACGATCCAGTAATGGAAAACGGCGGCCACGAATGCCGCGATCGCCGGCAGCAGGAGCCAAAGAAACGGCAGCCGATAGAGCGAAGCCCGATAGACGATTTGCTCGCCAGGAATCAGACTCTTGTCGACGTAGCTCACGGGGTACGGACGATCGAGCTTACGATGCCGCTACACCCGCCTCGGGCTCGTCCAACGTCTCATCGTGATGGATCAGGTCGCGGATGCGCGCGGCCTTGCCGAGATGGAACGGCACCGCCACGACGACCACATTCGGCCGGAACAGAAAGGCCGTGCGAATGTAGAGCGCTGTTTTGTTGTGCAGCAGATGCTCCCACCAGTGCTTCGGCACGATCTCGGGGACCACGACGCTCACCAACTCGCCGACCGTGTCGCACCGCAGGTCGTCGACGTACTTCACCAGCGGCCGGATGATGGATCGATAGGGCGACGGCACGACGACGAGGTCGACGCCGATGTCCCACGTCTCCCACTCCTTCTTGACTCCCTCGGTGACCTTGGGGTCGACCTCGACGTACACCGCTCGTACATCGGTCGAGATCGTGGTCGCGTACACCAGGGCGCCGGCGGTCGCCTTCGAGATCCCGTTGATAGGTACGACGACCACATGCCGGAGCGGCTGAATCACGCTGCGTCCGTCGAACTTGATAGCTTCCGCGAACTTGACGTAGTGCCGATGAATGGCCAACAACATCGCCACCAGCGCCGGGATGAGAATGACGACGATCCACGCACCGGTCGTGAATTTCGTCCAGACCTGGATGACGCTGACGACGCCGGTCGCCACGGCACCAAGTCCGTTGAGCGTGGCGCGCCATTGCCATCCCGGGTCGCGGGAGCGGAACCAATGCACGACCATGCCGGCCTGCGACAATGTGAACGACACGAACACCCCGACGGCGTAGAGCGGAATCAGCGCCGACGTGTTGCCACGAAAGATCCAGATGAGGAGGATCGCCAGGAGCGACAGGGTCAGGATGCCGTTCGAGAACGCGAGCCGGTCACCGCGCGCGGCGAGCTGGCGCGGCATGTACCGATCGTTCGCCAATATGCTGCCGAGTCTCGGAAAGTCGGCGAAGGCGGTGTTGGCGGCGAGGAGCAGCACCGCGAAGGTCGAGTAGTTCAGCGCGTAATAGCCGAACCCGTTCCCGAAGATGCGATGTCCGAGTTGGGAGAGCACCGGGTCGCCCAGGGGTTCGGCCATGATGCCGTATTGGTGCGCCAGAAAGCTCGTGCCGAGGAAAAACACGGCGAGCAGTACCACCATCCACACGAGGGTGGTCGCGGCGTTCTTCGATGCCGGCGACTTGAAGACCATGACGCCGTTCGAGATCGCCTCGGTTCCGGTCATGGCGGAGCACCCCTCGGCGAACGCCCGCAACAGCAGGATCGCGAAGGCGAAGCCAATCGGCGGTGCGGTTGGCGGCACCGGCGGCGCGACCGGCGGCTGGCCGACGGAACGGATCACCCCCGCGATGATCAACGCGAACATCATGAAGATGAACGCGTATGTCGGCAGGCGAAATGCGGCGCCCGACTCGCGCACACCGCGCAAGTTGACCACCATCAGGAGGAGCGTCGCCAGCACACAGAGCAGCACGCGCCGTCCGCCGATCACGGGGTACGTCGAAATGATGGCGTCGATCCCCGACGCGATGGACACCGACACCGTCAGGATGTAGTCCGTCAGCAACGCGGCCGCGGCAATGAGTCCCGGCATAACGCCGAGATTCTCTTTCGCGACGGTATACGAACCGCCGCCACCGGGATACGCGAAGATCGTCTGGCGGTAGGACAGCCCGACGAGCACGAGCAACGCCACGATGACGGCTGATATCGGAACGACGTACCGCAACGCGGCGCCGCCGAGGACGGCCAGAACGATCAGGATCTGACCCGTCGCGTACGCAACCGACGAAATCGCGTCCGATGACAGGACCGCTAGGGCTGTGACTTTATTAAGGCGCTCGTGCTCCAGACGTTCACTGGCCAGCGGGCGGCCAAAGAGCAGGCGCTTGAGATAGGTGCCGAACGAAGCCATCGCTGTGCTGAAGTATACTCGACCGTATAGACTTAGGAGTATGGCCGCGTTCTATAGAGACGGCGAGCGCTACGCCCTCGATACCGAGCGCAGCGTCGTGCGGTTCGCCTTGCACAACCTCGGCGTACCGACACTCAAAGGCACGCTTCGGGCCAAGGCTGGCGAGGTCGTCGTCGACACGTCGGCGTTGATTCGGGCCGCCGACTTCCACATCGACGCGGGCAGCATAGATGTGCACGGTCCGCATGCGGCCGGTGACATCGTGCGGTGGCTGTTCGGTGACGAAGCCAACCCGGTCGTGACGTATACGACGACTTGGGCCCGTCCGATCGGGCACAAAGGCGTGGAGATCGAGGGCATGTTACGCCTGCACGGCGCCGAGCATTTGTTCAACCTGCGGAGTGAGACCGGCGCGTGGGAGCCATATGAAGCGGGTGGCGTGTGGCACAAGTCCGCGATGCACGGCATCCTCGATCGCAAGACGTGGGATCCCCGGCACGAGATCCAGCGCGAGATCGCGAACTTGCTCTTCGGCCACGACGTGCATTTCTCGGCCGAGTTCTATGCGGGTCCCAAGATCGAGCGGAGCGGAGATCAGTCCAACCGACTTGGTTTTGCAGGCGTGTAGTTTACGCCTGCTAAAACCAATACCCGAGCCGGATAAAGAGCGCGCGCTGGCCTAAGCTCGCGCCGCCGTACTCGAATCGCACGGGGCCGAACGGTGTGTCGGCCACGATGCCGCCGCGCGCACCGAGCAGCCAGCGTCCATTCGGTATGACGCTGCCGCCGAACTTCGAGTCGCCGGTCATGAGCTCGAGCGAGACGTTGATCGGACCCCAGAGCGGATAGCGCGATTCCACGGACGCCATCGCTTCGCGATCACCGCGATCGTTGTCGAAGCGCAGACCGGCGAACCGTTCGCCGAGTCCGAGCGGATACGTGAGCTCGAGCGGCAGGTGCGAGCCGATCGCGTATTGCAGGCGCGGGGCGAGCAACAGATGGCCGATTTTGACGGGATCCGTCGCATCGACATCGAAGGCGCCGTAGCGCGGCGTATAGGCGACGTTCGCTCTCAAGAGCGGAGCATCGTTGTTGCCCTGATCGCGAACGTTGATCGTGGGACCGAAGGACGATACCGTCGGCCGACCTGGCGCGGACCAGACGCGCGCGAGCAGGCCGCCGGCGATCGACCACCCTTCCGGCATATCGTTCTCGATGCCCACGACGATCGATCCGTCGTTCGTCTTCGTTTCGCCGAGGATCTGTTGCGTCGCGCTGTACGCGC
>DASRDS010000243.1:0-1099 GCA_035652495.1 Gemmatimonadaceae bacterium | reverse complement strand
TGTTGGTGCTGCCAACGACCTCATCAAATTCATTGATCGATCGCGGATGAAAACCATCGAGGCCAGGGAGCACGCGCACTGTCGCATTCACGACTGGGACCGATTCGGCTCGCAGTGTGGATGGGCCCGCTGGCGCGGATGGCGATGCGGAGGGCGTGGTGGCCGAGTCGGAACATGCGGCGAGAACTGCGATCGTGAGTGCTGGCGCGCAACGACGAAGAACCGCGGACAACATGGACGCTCCCGTGAGTAGGCGACGGGATGCGACCTACGCAATTCGTATACTACTCAGCGGCGTTTCACTATCGAGATCGCGAGCATGACCAGTGCGACGGCGCAAAATGTCCACACGAGTGTCGCGTTTAGTAACAGCGTAAACCGCACGTGGTAGCGAAAGGCTGTCGGATATGGATCCAGGTCCAATCCGGCGAGTGCGTTGTGCAGACGCGTGGGAGCGCTTCGCGTTGAAAAGACGAAGGCAAAGTATCCCATGTCTTTCGTCGCCCACGCGTAGGCTCGAGGATCGAGCCGTCGCAGCCGCTGGCAGACACTCATGAAGTTGAGATACCAGCCGCCGAAAATTGTGTGGGGACGGGTGGCCCATAACAATGGCGGAAACTGCGCCCAGCCATACCAGCGACGTCATTACCGATCAATATGATGGCGAACAGGCCGCCGATCGTCGAATAGACCGGATGCTGTCGGAAGCGTCGGAAGCCGTCGGCATACGAATACACACGCCCGACCGGCCGTCCGTGGCACATACTCGGTCAGTAGTTGAAGTTCGCCGACAACATGTGCCAGTGGATCACGAACCACGTGAACGCGGTCGTCGTCACCGCGAGGGCCGTGTACTTGACGCGCGCCCAGCCGTTGGTCCCCTCGCGCCACGAACGTGTGGCCGCGACGATGGCGGCGATCGTGCCGACCGCGCCAGCCAGGAAGCCCAGGCGGATGAGGCCGAGCCACGGATCGACGCGGTTGTCGAACTTCATCTTGTTCGTGAAGCCCATGTAGACGAACAACACGAGTCCGAGGAGCGCGACCAGATTGATGAGCGCCACGCCGCGCGTCGTCGCGCGCAACCTTGGGCTCACCC
>DASRDS010000242.1:0-8771 GCA_035652495.1 Gemmatimonadaceae bacterium | reverse complement strand
GTGGGGCAGCACGGTCTTCCCGTCGAGGGTCGATGTGACCTTGAACGGCTTGGGGGCTGCGCCTGCCTGAGCAAGCACGACGAGTGCCGCCACTCCGACGAGTCCTGCGATCAAGCTGCGTGCGGACATCTGGGGCTCCTTTCAGTGCGCGGCGTGTGGATGTCAGCGGCGAGTCGGATCACGCGCCGATCCTGGGTTCGGAGAGACAGTGCGGTGAACAGCGTGTGTGGGGTTAGCGCTCGATCGACAGCTTGTCCGCGTCGCGGAAGCCTTTCGCGCCTGGTGACGTGGCGTTGTGCCTCTGTGTAGGAGCCAGTGCCAGATGCCGGGGGCAGGTCGAATTCGTCGTTGCTCATCGTGAGCAGTCTTCGGCTCACGGCGACGCATCCGATGGCAAGGAGAACCAGACCTGCGCCGTGGATGACATGCCCGAGTGGGCCGATGAAGATGTGGGTGGCACCGCCGAGGCCAATCAACGCCGCGGCCCAGCCCGCAATGGCGTGGCTCCTCCATAGTGCGAGGGCGATCAGGATCGAACCGATCACGATTGCGATCACAAAACCCAGCACGCCAATCCCCACGCGCGGATCGTTACCGGCCGCGTCGATGAAGCGGCCGATCACCGCAGGGTTGCGGTTGTGTTGCGCGGCAATCCACGCGAGTTGGTCAGCGTCGATGTTGAGCGGCAACACCATCAGGAAGCCGCCGACCATCAGCACCGTTGCTGCGGCCGTAAGGCGTGGAGCGCCGCGGCGGGAGATGAGGACCATCGCAAGGATGGACGGAACGACGAGCACCACGAACAGTAGGTCGAACCACTGCAGGTATCTGTAGACCTGGTGAACCAGGTCGTAGCGGATCTGGTCCGCGTTGTGGTTGTAGTCCTTCTCCAGCACGATGTACTGCAGGCCCTTGGCCAGCCATGGGATCGGCACGATGATCGCGAGGACGACTCGCCAGAACTTCCGTGCATCGTGTGCCGTCCGCGTTGACGTCGGCACCGCATTGGCCGTCACGACATCACCGCCCTGCGGCCGCCGGGGCTCGAAACAGCAGCCAGGACGATGGCCAACCCCGAGAGAACCATGCCAACCGGCCAACCGCTCACACCGGCCAGGGCGCCCGCGAAGGCAGCGACCAGATTCCCTGCGCCGACGGCGATAACCGACTGCGTCCCCCACGAGCGCGCCGTCAGCAAGCCGACGACGGCAATAACGGCGGCGACGGCCAACACAGGCCCGAGAATCTTGAGGCTGAGATGGCTGGAAGCGACCAGCCCGATGTTGGCCAAGCCCAACAGACTGGTGACCGCGACCGCGGCCCATTTGGTGATACCCACGACGAGTCCTTTCGGCGGAGTGGATGCGTGGCTCGACACTGCCCTCTGCATGCACCCGCTTCCAGAGCACATGCTCACGCTTCGTCGGGAAGCAATCCCAACTGCCCGGGAGCCCGTGGCCTTTCACCGGCGACTCGGGCATTCTCGGGACATCGAGTCCACGTCGCCGTCCGTCACAACCCGCCACGCGAGCACGATCGCGACCGGGCTATTCGTCTTCTCCCTAGCCGCCGCATTCGCAACGATGTGGATGGATCAAGCAGGCGTAGAAGCAGACCGCCTTCTCAACGCCCCACTGACAACCGCCTCCGAACTGCTGTGTTTCGGCGTAGTCGGCGCGGTACTGATCTCGCGACGACCAGACCTCCCGTTCGGATGGCTGCTCGGGCTAGGCGCCGCAGCGAACATCGCGCTTGTCGGGATCGGCGTGCCGTCGCTGGCACTCGCACACCGAGGCCACACCGGTCAAGTCCTCGCGTGGGGCATCTCGCTCGGAGTCGTCCAATGGGTTCCCACCGCACTCGAGGGGATCATCAATGTCCGCTTCCCATCAGGTCAGCCATCGACCAGATTGGCGCGTTGGCTAGAGCGCTGCTTGAGCTACGGCATCGCCGTCGCGCTCATCGGAAGCTATCTCGGCAACAGCGTAATGACGGATCTGAGGAACCGTGGACAACCTCTCCACAACCATCGGTTTCTCGACGGCACATGGGTCACATCGGTAGGCAATGCGAGCCTTGTCCTCATTCCGCTACTCATCCTGCTAGGGATCCTCGCCGGCATCGGCGTCATCGTGCGCTGCCTCAAAGCAACAGGCATAGAGCGGGCACAGTTGCAATGGCGAGCCGCCGGCGCCGCGATCTCACTCGTTCTGTTTCCGTTCTCGTTCGCCGGCTTGACAAGCGGTGCCTACGGAGCCCTCGCGCCACTCGTCTTCGTCTCGACACTGGCGATTCCGGTGCTGCGATACCAGCTCTGGTCTGGCCACCGGCCGCCGCGACGCCGTCGTGTCGGACCTGTAGTGTCCCGACGAACGTTGATCGAAGCGCAAGAGGAAGAGCGCCGGCGCCTCCGACGAGACCTCCACGACGGGCTGGGACCACTGCTCACCGGTCTACGTCTCAACCTCGACGCCGTCCAAGCCCAGTTCGACAGCAATCCGGAACGAGCGCGCGAACACCTCGCGACCGCCCGTCAGGCGTCGGCCGAGGTCATCTCCGATCTACGAGGGCTCGTCTACGGATTGCGACCACCGGCGCTCGACGAGCTGGGGCTCGCCGGCTCATTGCGACTCCACCTGGCATCACTGGTCAAGGACTCGCCTCTCACCGTCACGATCGAGGCCGACGAGTCACTGACGCTGCCAGCCGCCGTCGAGGTCGCCGTCTACCGCTCAGCCTCCGAGGCCGTCACCAACGTCGTGCGCCACAGCAGCGCGCGTCGTTGCCTCGTCGCCATAGCCTTCAACGGAGGCGACGTCGTCCTCACCGTCGCCGATGACGGCCGCGTGTCCGACACCTGGCACGCCGGCGTGGGACTCACCTCCATGCGCGAACGCGCCGTAGGGCTCGGCGGTACCTTCATCGCAAGCTCCGGACCAGACGGATTTCAAATAGAGATGACCTACCCAAGGAAATGACATGACGACAGTGGTACTCGTCGACGATCACCCAATCGTCCGCCAGGGCATGCGAGTCGTCATCGAATCCCAACCCGAGATCGAGGTCGTCGGAGAAGCATCAAATGGCGCCGAAGCCGTCCAAGTCTGCGGCGAGAGCAAGCCCGATGTCGTCCTGATGGACCTTCAGATGCCCGAGCTCAACGGCATCGACGCGATCAGCCTAGTACGGACAGCATCGCCGTCAACAGCCGTGCTCGTCCTAACGATGTACGACGACGACGCCATGGTCTTCGAAGCCATCGCCGCCGGCGCCGGTGGCTACCTTCTCAAAGGCTCCGATGGCAGCGACATCGTCGCCGCCATCCAGTCGGCCGCACAAGGCCAGGCCGTGTTCGGCGCCGCACTCGCCAAGCGCATGCAGACATGGTTTGCCAAGCCCCCGCAGAAAGCCACCCCATTCCCCGAACTCACAGAGCGTGAGCGTGAGATCCTGGATGGCGTCGCCACGGGCATGACAAACGCCGAGATCGGCGCCGCACTCTTCCTGTCACCCAAAACCGTCGCGAACAACGTCTCCACCATTCTCAACAAGCTTCGTGTCGCGCACCGCGCCGCAGCCATGGTCAAGGCAAGAGACGCCGGACTCGGCAGACAACTCTAGACATCACGGCCCTGAAAGCAGTGTTCAGCGCGGCAGACGTCAAGAGCGCGAAGTCATCGTAGACGGATGCGACGTCGGTCGGTCTCCGAACGGCTGTCGATAGCTGCTTCAAGGCTCGCAAGCAGCTGCAAGCGTGCGGGCGTGATGTCAGGCTGCCTGACATACGGAATTAAGAACGAGGGCGTTGCGACGCTCTGGCGTCGGTGTAACGCCCCGAGCTTACAACCGTCTATGCCGCATGAACCTGCTCGAGCTAGGTCGGCGCTGTCGACATGCCTTCGCGATCTGCTCGGCGTTCTTCATGTTCGCAGTCGGCTGAACAATCGATCGCGCCCCCGTGCGGGACGCCGGCGCAACCATTTCGGCCCGCCGGACCGCGCAGGGCCGTTCAGATCGCTAGCAACGCCCACCGCTGATCGTGGCGGCCGTCGCCGACCGTCCTGGTTCGCCGTGGCCGTTGACGTGACTGCCTCCACTCCGCCACGAGCCGCCACCCTGCCACTACCGCGATCGACGGCCGACGACCGTATGGCCATGGGGCGCAGCTTCGAGCCGTCTGCTGCTGGAATTGGCGTATGACACCGCAGCTCGAGCTCGGCCTCGACACGTTCGGCGACGTCACGGTCGATTCCACCGGCCGGCGCCTGACGGGCGCCGAGGTGATTCGCAACGTCATCGAGCAGGCCGAGCTCGCGGACCGTGTGGGTGTCGACGCAATCGGGCTTGGCGAGCACCACCGCGACGACTTCGCGATCACCGCACCCGAGGTCGTGCTCGCGGCGATCGCCGCCCGCACGCAGACGATCAAGCTCGGGACGGCAGTCACGGTGCTGAGCTCCGATGACCCTATCCGCGTCTACGAGCGCTTCGCGACGCTCGACGCCGTATCGAATGGCCGCGCGGAGATCACGCTCGGCCGCGGCTCGTTCACGGAGTCGTTTCCACTCTTCGGCTACGACCTCGCCGACTACGAGCGGCTGTTTACCGAGAAGCTCGACCTGTTCGCTGCAGCGCGTACCGAGCAGCCGTTCTCGTGGGAAGGATCGGTGCGAGCGCCGCTCGAGCATGCGGAGGTCTTCCCGAAGACGACCTCCGGCGCGCTCCCCGTCTGGATCGGCGTCGGCGGCTCGCCGGCGTCGGTGCTGCGCGCGGCGCGCTACCGATTTGGACTGATGCTCGCGATCATCGGTGGAGATCCGGGCCGGTTCGCGCCGTACGCAGAGCTCTACCGGCGCTCGCTCTCCGAGCTCGGCGCGCCCCGTCTTCCCGTCGGCGTGCACTCCCCCGGCTTCGTCGCCGACACCGACGAGGACGCTGTCGAGCTCCTCTTTCCGTACTTCAAGGCGCAGCGGGACCGGATCGGAGCCGAGCGCGGGTGGCCGCCGACCACCCGCCGCCAGTACGACGCGGAGGTCGATACCGGAGCCGTCTTCGTTGGCTCGCCGGAGACCGTCGCCGCGAAGATCGCCCGGACGGCGCGTTCGCTGGGTCTCGATCGCTTCGATCTCAAGTACTCGAACGGCGCGCTGCCGCACGAGCACCTGCTGCACTCGATCGAGCTCTACGGCACCGAAGTGATCCCTCGCGTGCGGGCGCTGCTCGCGCAGACCTGATCCGCCCGAACGCTCGGGAGCTGCGCATCCAACTACGCCACCACCTGACGAGATAGCGCGGCTTTACTTCAACCAGGCTTGGTCTGCGATGAAGCCGCCGTAGGCGGGCTGGAACTCATAGTTGCGGACGCGTTTTGTCACGAGCTCGCTGATGCCGATGTTGACAGTCGGCAGCCAGTAGGCGCGGTCTGTGAGCAGGTGGTCGATGTGCGTCCAGGACACTGACGCTTGGCGCGGGTCGCGTATTTCGAGGAGGCTCGCCTCGCTCATCGCGCGATCGAGCTTCGGGTCGCAGACGTAGCCGTTACTGAGCGCTCCATCGCAGCTGAAGAAGCCGGGGAGGTATGAGGTCGGAGTCGGGTAGTCCGGGAGCCAGTCGCCGTCAACGGAAAGTTGGATGCGCCGACGGATGGCTGGTGTGATCGATTGATAGGGGACGAGGTGGAGGCGTGTTCGGTAGCCGAGGGAACGAAGAACTCGTACGAGGTAGGCCGAGACGGAGACCGGCACGATCCCCTCGTCGGGCGATGCCCAGACGGTGATGCGATCGCCTCTCGTCCCGGACGCTGCGACGAGCCGGCGGGCTTTTGCAAGGTCGGGTGCGCTCCAGACGCCGTTTCGGCGCGGGTCGGCGGTGTAGGGGCAGTAGCGACGGAATCCTGGGAGGCCTGGAGAGAGGGGCTGGCAGGTGGGCGTGGCGAATGGTTCGCCGCCGTACAGGCGTGCGATCAGCTTTCGATCGATTGCAAAGTTGAAGGCTTGACGGACGCGCTCGTCGTCGAAAGGCGATTCGTGAGTATTCAGTGGGACGAACTCGACCACCGATCCGGGGTTTTCATGCAGTTGGCCGGGGACTTGAACACGCAGCCGAGGCAGTTGGCTCGGAGCTACCGACAGCGTCCAGTCCGCGCTGCCTTGCTCGACTGATCGCGTGGCCGCCGGATCCGAGTCGACGAAGCGCCAGACGATGACGTCTGGGTTCCCGGCGGGTTGGGCAACGTGCGACCACTCGCGGAAGTACGGGTTGCGCACGAGCCGAATCACCTGCCGCGTGACCGATGCGACCATGTACGGCCCCGTCGCTGGGACAGGGTGGTTGCCGACGTCGTGGTTTGGGATGCCCGGCGGAATGGGCGCAGAGAAGCCCTCGACGGTGAGTTTTGCGAGGAAGTCCGGGTCGGGCGCGGTGAGGCGAAACGTGACGGTTCCGGCTGCATCGTCGGCGCGGACACCGGCGGACAGGTCGCACCGTTTCTGCGTGCAGTGGACGGCGCCGACGATGCCGCGGAAGTAGTCTCGAACCGGCGCACCGGGCACGAGGAACTGCCGCTCGATCGCACGCCGGAAGTCGGAGGCGCGAACAAGGCGTCCGTCCGAGTAACGGATGCCTGTGCGCAGCCGAAAGGTGTACACGGTTCCGCCGGCCGTCGGGGATGGGATAGCGACTGCGAGGTCGGGAACGAGCCGGAGCCCGTCGGCGCCTGGGGCAGCCTCGTAGGTGACAAGCGAGTCGTAGGCGAGCCGCGAGAACTCGAATGAGCTGTCAAACTGAATCGCGGGGTCGACCGAGAAGCGCCGGGAAGAGACGAGACGAAGCGTCCCACCGCGATGCTCCGCGGCATCGGGGGCCTCACCCACCCACAGCGTGTTGTGCGCGGCTGCAAGCGTCGTCGGCTCGCCGCCGAGGTGAACGTTCTTGGTCACCCGCATGGCTCTGCGGTCGATCCGCGAAACGGTTCCCGAATATTGGTTTGCGACCCAGACCGCCGCGCGGACGTAGGCGAGCGACGTCGGGCCGCTTCCCACTGGAATCGTCGCAACGACCTTGGCGTCCTCGGTGTCGATCGCGGTGACGGTCGCATCAAGGCTGTTCGCAACCCAGAGGATGCCTCCACCGAGCGCCAGCGCCGACGGGCCGTTGCCGACAGGAATCGTCTCGAGAGTCTGTCCCGTGGTCGCATCGACCTCCGCGACGACATCGGCTTCGGAGTCTGCGACCCAGATCGCCTGCTCGCCGACCGCGAGGCCGGTCGGCTGCACGTCCACGGTGAACGTCTGTTCCGGCGATCCGGTGGAGGGATCGATCTCGATCAGCGCATGGTCGACTTGGTCGGCGACCCAGAGCGCGCCGCGGCCGAAGGCGAGCGCTGACGTCTTGCCACCGGCAAGACGAATCTTCTGTGTCACGGTGTCCGTCGCGGGATCGATACGGCTGACGGACCGGCTGACCGCGCCGGCTACCCAGATCGCTCCGCCTCCAGAGACGATGCTCGCCGGCTGACCGCCGACCGGGATCGGAGCAACGATCGCGCCGGTCTTCGCATCGATCCGATCGACCCTCCCGTTGTCCGGGTCGGCGAGCCACAGCGCCCCGGCCGCGGTCAGGGCCGCGGGTGAGGCGGGCAGTTCCACTCCAGCTGCGACCCGGCCGGAGGTCGGAGAGATCGAGACGAGGCGGTCCGACTCGTCGGAGGGAAGGCCCGTGCCGCTCCGGTTGCGGGCCGCAAGGCCACCGGCCAGCGCCGCGCCCGCGACCACGACTACCCCCACGAGCAAAAGAGAGCGGCGGGGACGGCGAAGAACACTCCCGGGTCGCACAAGTCGCGGCGCCGTCGCACGCAGTTCGGGGTCCTGGGCGAGGACGCGGCGTTCGAGCTCCTTGAGCCTCGGGCCCGGCTCCAGGCCAAGCTCTTCAGAGAGATACGTTCGCGCTGCTCGATAGGCGGCGAGCGCGTCCGCCTGGCGCCCTGCCTGGTAGAGCGCCTGCATCAATTGCGCAACGAGCTGTTCGCGTGCAGGGAAGCGGCGCACGAACTCCTGCAGCTCTGCCACGACTTCGTTCCCGACGCCTTCAGCGAGCTTCGCGTCCACCCAGTTCTCGACCACTGCGAGCCGCAGCTCCTCGAGCCGCTCTGCCTCCCCGGCTGCGAACGGCTCGAAGAGCAGGTCGGCAAGCGCCGGCCCGCGCCAGTTTGCGAGGGCGGCTGCGTACTCGCCGGAGCGGGCGAGCGTCTCGAATCGCTCGAGGTCGAACTCGCCAGGCTCGACGCGAAGGACGTAACCGCCCGAGCGCTGCGCGATCCGGTCTGCTCCGAGCAGACGTCGAAGCCGCGAGATGTAGCTCTCGATCGTGGTGCGCGCGCCCGGCGGTGGACGCTCACCCCACAGACCATCGATCAGCCTGTCCCGCGAAACAACCTTGTTCGCGTTCAGAAGCAGAATCGCGAGGAGGGAACGCTGCTTCGGGCCACCGAGCGGAAGCGGCTCGTCGTCACGTTCCACCTCGACCGGCCCCAGCACGGCGAACTTCATCGAGGTCATGAAATCATCGTTGCAAGCGCCTTACCAGCAGTTTGCAAGGCGGACAAGCGAGCGTCGAAGGCTTCGCGCAACAGGAAGGAGCCCCAGATGTCCGCACGCAGCTTGATCGCAGGACTCGTCGGAGTGGCGGCACTCGTCGTGCTTGCTCAGGCAGGCGCAGCCCCCAAGCCGTTCAAGGTCACATCGACCCTCGACGGGAAGACCGTGCTGCCCCAC
>DASRDS010000241.1:0-23135 GCA_035652495.1 Gemmatimonadaceae bacterium | reverse complement strand
GTGACGCCCTGCTCGCCATCGGCGGCAGCCAGCACGGCAAAACCTGCCGCTCGGAGCGCCGCAGCGAGCATTGAACGGACCGCATCATCGTCGTCGACGATGAGAACGCTGGCTCGATCTGACTCAGCCGACATTACAAGTCACAAGGTGAGCAAACCGACGTATTTCGGCAAGCAAGGGCGGACTCTGTGTACAAATTGTAACGTATTGCAGTAACGGCGGCGCCACCCTAAAATGGGCGCGTGCTTGAATTTCACAGCGCTGTGAAGCTCCGGGACTGCTGTCCCCGCGCCTTTAATGTAACGGAGCGCCCCACGTGAGCTATCGGCCCGGTCTTCCGCATATGGCGTATTTCCGGGCGCTGGCGGATGCGCCGAGCGAGCAGGATGCGACGTGGCGGTCGACGCTGGCTGGGCTCGTGGCGATGCGGTTGATCGACGCGTGGGCGACGGAAGCGCCGCTGCCTGAGCCGGGCCTTCGCGCGCTCGAGCGCGCCGTCAATATGATGGATGTCGACGCGCTTGAACGTCCCGCGTTGGGACGTCTGCGCAGCGCGTTGACCTCGGAAGAGCGGGGTCGTGCGGGCGCCGCATCAGAGGTGCTGCACTGCACACGAGAGTATGCGGAGTCACTTTGGCTGACGGCTGAGTGGGCGTTGGCAAGTGATTCGTGTCGAACCATCATTCGACACGCCCGGACGTCCACCGAGCAGGCGATCGTACCGTCTGCTTATAGTCGCCTTGGTCACTGCCTTCTGATTCGCGGCCGCCAGGATGCGGCCATCGAAGCGTTCCAGGCCGGTCGCTCGATGGCGTCTTCTCAAGGCGATCTGCGTTCAGATCTTTCGTTGCGTATCGCCGAAACGACGGTAGCCGTCCAGCGCGGAAAATTCCTCGCTGCCGAATGCGTTTTGGACGAAGTCATCGCTGAGGCCACTTTCGCGGGCCTGGCCGAGACGAAAGCACGGGCGACGCACGATCGCGGCGTCATTGCCTACAAGCGTGGTGACGCGATGCGCGCGCTGACGCTCTACTTCCGGGCCCTCGCGGACTACGGCACGGACATCGGAGCCGATCGCGTGCTTGCCGACATCGCGCTGGCGGTGTTGGACCTCGGCTACCGCGAGATCGCGCGCGAGGTGTTGCGGATGCTCGAAGAGCATTCGATCGAGCTGACGCAGCGCTGGGCGGCCACGGTGAACCTGATGCGCATCGCCGCACTCGATGGCCACGAGCTGCTCTTCGATGACTATCGCCGCAAGCTCACTCGCCTCCGACTGCCCGTTCGACAACGCGCCTACTACCACCTCTTCGCTGCCCAAGGGTGGATGCGATTCGATCAGCCGTTGCTCGCCCGCCGTGAACTCGCGCGCGTCAGTCACGCGGTTCGGCATTATCAGCTAGCAGAACTGGACGCGGAGCTGGCGAAAGGCCTTCACATGTTGGAGTCGCCGTTCCCGAAGGATGACGCGCCGACCCTAATCGCGACTGCGGACTTGCAGCAGCTTGTCGATCACGCGCCGGCGGCCGCGAAAGCATGGCAAAGCGGCCGCCGGTCCGCCGTCGATCGCAGCTATCAGTTAGCTGCAGGTGCTACTGCCTGACGTCATTCCTCCGCCACCGCAGTCCTGATGGACCGGTGCGGTCGCGCTGGTGCATGCTGCGAGAACAGCGGCAGTAATTGCGAGGAGTACGGCAACCCGGGGACGCATGCAACCTCCGGCTCAAGGTAAACAGACGAGTCGAAGGTACGCGCCCCTATAATGGGCGAAAGTGTTATTGTGGGCAGATTTAAGACCCAGCGGGCGGCTGGGTGTGGCTACGCGCGAACCCAGCTAAGGCGAGTAGCGAGGGTTTTGAGACCGCGGCCTAGTTCCGCTTCGACGCCTTTGATCGACGTGCCGAGGACGAACGCGATCTCGGCGTGGCTCATTCCATAGTCCCAGCGGAGCATCATCACGAGGCGATTGCTCTCGGGGAGCTCGTGAATCGCCTGACGGCAGGCGGACTCGATCTCGGTCGTCGAAAGCTGCTGCGCGGGCGTGCGTTCGCAGTGATTCGTACCGGGGATGGAACCGTCGGCAGCGCATTCTTCCACGACGCGTGTCGCGCTGCGCCGGTGGCGAATCGCGTTGAGTGCTTGGTTGCGGGCGGCGGCGAAGAGGTACGCACGCACGCCGCCGGCCGGAGTCCATGACTCGCGCCTCCGCCAAAGCGCCAGGAACAGCTCCTGAATGACCTCTTCGCTGGTCGTGCGATCCACATACGACTCGACAAAGCCGACGAGCTCCGCATAGAAGGACTTGAACAGCGCCTCAAATGCGCCCACGTCGCCCGCGCGGATGCGGGCGAGTTGCTCGTTCTCGGACTGGTCTCTTCCGACTAGCGGGCGTGGGGCGGACATAGGCGGCTCGGGCGGACTCGGCGGTTTGCGTAACGACCCACGGTGACGAATATGCGGCGCTCTGTCAAGACGCCGTGACTTAGAGTCCACGCGCAAAACGCAACGGTTCAGTGGCCAGGAATCGCAACGTTGTGGAAACGTCTCAGCAACACCGACCAGAGCTGTAGGGAGTCTTCTACAGTGGTGGTGTTTCGCGGGCAGTAGGCGTTTGCTTCGCATGACACGTCGGTCGATCGCCTGATGGCGAACGAAGAGATCGATTGGGCCGAGCTCGATCGGTATGTAGCCGGCGAAGGATCGCCCCAAGAGCGCGAAATGATGCGTCGACGCATCCAAGCGAGCCCCGAGCTCGCGGCGATCGTCGACACGATGCGGTCCGCGCACCGCGCACCCGCTGAAATGCCGGATGCGATGGCCGACGCGGATGCGGCCTGGCGCAGCTTGTCTGCGCGCCTCGACAGCGACGTCGCAAGACCGACCAGGCGCCACGCACCAGCGCTTACGCTGCTTCCACCCAAAACGCGAGCACATAGGGCCAGCGGCCTCAATCGAATCACCGGTTGGGCCGCCGCCGTTCTGCTCATCGCCGGCGCGACCTACGCATCGTGGCGCGAGTTCCGGCCGCCTGTGCGCTCACAAGCACAGGTGCCGGCGATTCGCGCCGTGTATGCGACGGCTCGCGGAGAGCGCGCGACGGTGGAATTACGGGACGGTACGCTCGTCTCGCTCGCGCCGGAGACGGAGATGCGCGTGGCGGCCGCCGGTCGCCAAGTCTATCTCAGCGGTGAGGCGGTCTTCAGCGTGACGCACGATCCCACGCATGCCTTCCGTGTGATCGCGCCGAACGGCGTCACCGTTCAGGATATCGGAACGAAGTTCGACATACGCGACTACCAGGCGGACCACGCCGTGCGCGTCGCCGTCGCGGAAGGTTCCGTCTCGCTTCGCGGCTCGGCACAACCGGTCATTCTCGAGCGCGGCACGCTCGGGATCGTCGATTCCACCGGTCACGCGGAGATTACGCGCGCGCCGGTCGACGGCTATCTCGCTTGGTCACAAGGGCATCTGACGTTCACGAATGCGCGCATGGCCGACGTCCTCCCCGAGCTCAGTCGGTGGTTCGACGTCGATGTGCGTCTCGCCAGCCCGCAGCTCGCTGACGAGCGCCTGACGGTCACGCTTAACGACGTACCGGCGAATATCGCACTCGATGTCATTGCCCGAGCGCTCGACGCGCGGGCGGTCCGCAGTGGGCAGTCAGTCACTCTCTATCCCAGGACTTCTCCATGAAGCGCCACTTCGTCCGCGTAATGGGTGTCAGCATGGCGTTCGGCGCCGCGGCGCGCGCGCAAGTCGGTGATGGCAAACCGCTACAACTGGCGTCGCGCGAGCCAGCGTTCTACGCGATCGTGGGTTCCCATATCGAGCGAGCCGAGGCCCGCAATGTCGTGGCACTGAGACAGCGCGTGGTGCTGCGGCTGCACGATGCGACGATCGCGGAGGCGCTGAAGGCCATCGAAGCACAAACGGCCCTGCGATTCGCGTTCAAGCCATCGATCCTGCCCTCCGGCGCGGTCGTCTCCCTCGACGCCAGCGATATCACGGTCGCCGCCGCCCTCACGCAAATATTGGAAGATGCGGACGTCGACGTCGAAATCGCTCCGTATGGACTGGCCTCCATCGTCACTCGTCAGACCCACGCGGCTCCCGATACGACGACGGGAACGCTCACCGGTCGGGTGACGGATAGCAAAACGCACCTGGGGATCCCGTACGTCACGGTATCCGTGGAGGGGACGACGCGCACGTCAACGGCCAACGACAGCGGCGACTATCGGCTCACGCGCGTGCCGTCCGGTCCGCGCATCATTACCGCCCGGCGAGTGGGATACGTGGCCACTCGCCAGCCGGTGACGATCGCGAGTGGCGCCGTCACGACGCTCAACTTTGCCTTGACGCAGTCGGCCAACCCGCTCGATCAGGTCGTCGTGACCGGCACCCTCGTGCCCGCGTCCATGAAATCCGTCCCGACGCCCGTCACGATCGTCACGGACAGTGAGATCGCCAACGAGCAGCCCCGTACGATCAATCAGTTCTTTCGGCAGGCCGTGCCAACGGCCGTCGGGTTCGATGAATTTTCGCAGCCCTACGCGACATACCTGTCCGTGCGAGGCGCGACGGAACTGCTCCAAGGTGGAACTCGCATCAAGATTCTCGTCGATGGCGTCGAAGTCGCGACGAATGCATCAAACCCCGTCGACCCGGAAAGTATCGACCGCGTAGAGGTCATTCGTGGACCAGAGGCGGCGGCCATCTACGGCTCGGGCGCGATCGACGGCGTGATCGAAATTTTCACCAAACACGGCGACCAGACGAACGGCCATCCCGCGGTCGATCTCCAAGTCGCCGGCGCTGATGTCCAGACGCCGTATGCGGGATTTCGTGGCGTGCTGCGCCAGAATTATACGGGCGATGTCCGCGGTGGGACCGACGACGCGAGCTACATGATTGGCGGCGGGTACACCCAAACCAACAACTACCTTCCATTCGGGCAAAACTCGGCGCAGTCAACGCCGAGCGTGTATAGCGGCGTGCACTATTTTCGTGGGTTTACGACCCTCGACGTATCCGCTCGCTATCACATCGTCAATGCGCCGGCCGTATTCAATCCCGAATACACCAGGACCGGCCCGCCTGGCGCTGGGAATAGCACGCCGACCTATGACTACGTCGCCAACGGCAACACGACGGTGGGCGCTTCCCTTATCGTACAGCCTCTTCCGTCGTGGCGAAATGTCGTCACGATAGGCTACGACGAGTTCAACTCCAACATCACCCAGCATCGGCCGCACCTCACAAGCCCGTCGGACACCGAGCTGGCGTATTCGTACACGAACTACAACAAAATCTCGGTTCGAGCCTACGAGTCGCTCACCGAGCACATGGGGCCGGCGGTGACGACGACGCTGACTGTAGGAGCCGACTATTGGACGGCGTCGGAAGTCGGTACCGCGAGCTTCGGAGTCCTCAATACCCAAGGCCCGATTCAGACCGACCCCAACCAGCCCTTCACGACGTCGCGGGTCAATCTGTTCAACACTGGGGTATTCGCACAGGCCCAGATTGATGTGCTCGAAGCGTTGTTTATCACGGGAGGCTTGCGCGCGGAGTGGAACTCAGGGTTCGGCGACAGCATCGGTGTGCCGTTGTCACCTCGCATCGGCATCGCCTACTCGCACTCCCTCGGCGGATCGTCATCGATCAAACTCCGGTCATCGTGGGGAAGCGCGATACTACCCCCAACACCGGGAGAAAAGATTTATACGAGGGTGGGCAACACGGTCAACTTGGCGAATGCGCATCTCTTTCCGGAGCGCCAGCATGGAGGGGATGGTGGGTTCGACCTCATGTTCGGTCAGGTCGGCTCCTTTAGCGCCACCTTCTACGATCAGACCGCGGTCAATTCGCTTCAGCAGGTGAAGCTGCCCGTCGATACGCCGACGACATATCAAACGCAGAATGTTGGGACGGTCAAGAACACCGGCATCGAGCTAGAGGCGAGAGCCAATATCGATCGACTGACCCTCCGGGTGATGTACGGATTCTCACGGAGCCGCGTCGACCAGCTGGAGCCGGGGTACGTCGGTGACTATCACGTAGGCGACCAGGCGCTCGATGTGCCGAGGCATACCGCTGGTGGATCGGCGGCTATGCAGCTGACGCCGCGTACCAATATCGCGGCTGGCTTTACGTACGTGGGGCCATGGACCGACTACGACTACATTCGCCTGAACAACTGCGGTGCGACGTTTTCCGCACCGCAGTGCCCGCAAGCGTTTCTCGATGCGATAAACGCGGGCGTCTTCACCCAGCGTCCATTTTTCATTCAGTATCGAGGGTTGGTGAAGGGCAATCTGACGGTGACGCAGAAGTTGAACTCTTGGGCCTCGGCGTTCGTGGCTATTGACAATATCGGCGATAACCAAGGCTACGAAGCCAGCAATGATCAGCCACGCGTCGGACGCATATCGACGTTTGGATTGCGATTGCACTATTAGGAGAAGCATGCGATCGGTGTCGCGGAAGGCTGCAGGGCGTGACTGGCGACGAGTCGCCGGAGTATGCGCGCTGTTCCTCATCACGAGCGTGGCACGCGGACAGACGCAACGTCCGATGACCGTCGATGATCTTCTCGCCTTGCAGTCCATCGCCGACATCGCGCCTTCGCCAGACGGGGAGTGGCTGGCGGTGATGGTGAAACGGTCCGGCGGACCGCCGGACTTTCGCAATACGGACATCTGGCTCGTGCCGCGCAACGGTGGGACGCCACGGAACCTGACGGCGTCCGCGGGAAAGAGCGCGCGATGGCGGAATCCCATCTGGTCGCCCGATGGAGCACGTCTCTTCCTCATCTCGAGCACCGCCGAACGCGATCTGAGGCCCTACATCTGGACGATACGCACCGGCACGCTCCGACCACTGATCGGTCGCGACGTGGACACGCACGCCGGGTTCGAGCAGTCGTGGCCGACCGCACCCGTCGTATGGCTCGACAGCGTCACCGTCCTCGGAGCATTCTGGCCACGCGATGCGCGGCCTGCCTCGCTTTGGCGTTGGGGCACCGTCAAGACGATCGAACGGGCGGCGGAAGAGGGATGGGCAAAGACGGACTCCGGTGTCGAACCGTCGGTGAGTGAGATCGAAAGCGGTCGCGACGTTCCGATGACGGAGCGGCCGCAAGGGCAGTTGCTCCGCATCAATGTTCGCACGGGCGAGTCTCGCGTGATCGCGGACGGATGGTTTTGGAAGATCCTCCTGAACCCGACCAGACGGTCGGCCGCGCTGATCGTCGATGCCGGTCGCGTCTCGCCGACCGCGGACCGTCGGCTACTCTACCTCCACCATTGGTACCCGTCGTGGCGTCATACGCGGCTGGCCATCGTGCGCCTCGACTCGATTGCGCCAGTGCAGTGGGTCGACGCGATACGCGACCCGAACGTCTACGGGTTTGATGACGACGACAAAGAGCCACATTCGTGGTCTCCCGATGGCACCAAGCTCGCGGTCGTGGCGAAAGAAAATACCAGCGATCAGTATGGCACAACGGCATACGTCGTATCAGCCCACGGCACATCCATTGGACAGCTGACGGATCGCACGCTCAATGTGTCCGCCGCCACGTGGGCAGGGAACGGCACAGTGCTCGTGCTCGCCCGGAGAACCGTGTTTGCGGCAGCGGACGCCGACACCTCTCGGTTCGACTGGTGGAAAATCGATGCCGGGGCCGGCGCTGCTGGCAGGAACGGAACCCGCATCACGTCTGACCTCGCCGACGTGCCACTGCAGCTTCACGCCACACCGGATACCAACCAGCTGCTGGGGATCGGAGGTGGACACCTTTTCTCGATCGACGTTGGTGAAGCGGCGCCGGGGCGCCGCGCTCGCGTGCTGTCTGACAACAGCGACCTGACCTGGTCATGGCCAAATCGAAGCGAGATTGGCACGCCGCGGAACGCGCTGTTCGTCCAGGACGCTCGGGGAGACTGCTACTCGATCGCCCTGAACAGCTCAGGACCGGTGAGCCAACCGCGACTCATTCCTCGACCGTCCGCCAATGCCACGTTGGAAGCCGTGGATCCGGTGCATCATCTCATGGTCTTCACGGATATCGGATCGGCCGGGACAGCGTTGTGGGTTGGTGACGGGGAGACAAAGCAATTCGAAAAGAAGTTGGCGCTCAATCAGTACGTGCGTGAGATCGCCGAACCCAAACGGGTGCTCATTCACTACACGGGTCTGGACGGAGACTCGCTGAAAGGCCTCATTGTCCTACCGATTGGATACGCTCCGGGTCGACGCTACCCGCTGATTGTTTCCGTATACGGCGGACAGAGGGTGGAGGATACGACCCTCCCGATCGATTTCGGCAAGCAGTTTGGCACCTGGCTCAACTCCGGCTTGCTCACGGCACATGGATATGCGGTCCTCGTTCCGAGCATCCCGATGTCCGTCGAGGGCGGCTCCGGTGACCCCATGACCGAAATCCCAAAGGGGGTGGTCACCGCCGTCGACGAGGCCATCCGCGTCGGTATCGCTGATCCGGAGCGGGTCGGCATCATGGGGCACAGTTTCGGCGGCTACAGTACGTTCAGCGTGATCACGCAAACGACCCGCTTCCGCGCGGCGATCGCGCTGGCGGGGTACGATGACATGATGAGCAGCTACGGGACGTTCTCCCCAGCGGCGCGCTATCTGGACTTCGCGTACGAATTGCAGCCCGAGTGGGGATTGGATGAGAATGGACAAGGCCGCATCGGCGCGAGCCCATGGAAAGATCTCTGGCGCAATATGCGAAACAGTCCATACTTTTTCGCCGATCGCGTCCAGACGCCCATCCTGATCATTCAGGGTGACATGGATGGTGTCGGAATGCAGCAAGGCGAAGAGTTTTTCTCCGCCATGTACAGGCTGGGGAAGCCCGCGAAGTTCGTTCGATATTGGGGCGAGGGCCACGGCATCGAACGGTCGCCCGCGAACGTCCGCGACGTGTGGCAGCGCATCTTCAATTGGTTCGACACGCGCCTGGCGGTCGACCAACACTCTGCGAGCGCCGGCGAACACTAACGACCGGCTGCGACGACTCGACGGCGCTCGACTGAATCGATCACGGATCCTCAGAAGAGAATTTCCGTGTATCTCGTAAAGGTCTCGAAGAACGTCCTGTAGATGATGCCGATTTCGGTCGACCGGACGACGTCGCTGGCAATCACCATCGGAGCTGCATAGCGCTTTTTCACGGTACCCCCGTTGAATGCGTGGCGTCTAACTGATGACCTGACTGATCTTCGTGCAACACTCAGGTATCGTCTTGGGAATCAGCTTCTCCGTCGCGCGCACGACATCACTCGCCAGGATGACGGGCGTCGAGTACGTCTTTTTCATACACCCTCCACGTAAAGACGGCGGCTCCCCCTCGAGGGAGCCGCCGAGCGTGACTCGGCGATCTGGCCAATCGCCACAGGGCATAGTACGATTACATGATCGAGGTCGTTCTCGTGCCGGTCTCAGGAACCGTCTTCGAGAACAGGCCCTTCTCCGTGGCGCGCACGACGTCACTGGCCGTGACGGCTGGCATCGAATAGGTCTTTTTCATTGTTCGCTCAGTCTCAGTTTAGAGAATCGAGGTCGTTCTGGTGCCGGTCTCAGGAACCGTCTTCGAGAACAGGCCCTTCTCCGTGGCGCGCACGACATCGCTCGCCGTGACGGCGGGCGTCGCATAAGTCTTCTTCATACAGACCTCCGTTGGGTGACAGTCAACTGATACGTGTCTTGCTTGGGGACGATAGGTGCTTGGGGCATGGCAAACCCGTGCGGCCAGCGGCCAGATCGCAATTGCAGCCACGCTTCTACGTGCAACGTCGTTAACACATCGCCTTGAATCGATCCCTGCCACGTCGCGGGACTCGACGATGCCTCGAGTGCCGCCATCAGCGCACGCGGGTCGACCAAGCCCAACTCCGCCAGAATGGGATCGCGAGCCAACTCGCGTAAGAACGCTTTCTGGTGAATGAACATGTGCGCGAAGCTGTCGCCACCACCGCCCTTCAAGACCCGGGTGCGGATGGATTCCGGCAAGATGCCTTTCATAGCTTCACGGAAAATCCACTTATAGGCGAGTGGATTCGCGCACCACTCGGGCGGGAGGCAGAGAGCAAACTCCACCAGTGGACGATAGAAAAAGGGGTGTCGGACACTGACCACCTCGGACAGCGCTCGGGTCTCCTCCGCCCGCTGCGCATTGACGATCTGCGACGCCAGCCAGTTCGCGTATTTGCGCTTGAGAGGACCTTTCGAGAGTGCCTCCGACGTCGGATCGGGCGTCTGGCTGTACACGCGCCGAAACGTGTCCTTACGGAACCAGGGCTGCGCCGCTGATATCGGAGGCCGCTCGAGCCATTTCGTCCTGCCGGGGATCAACGGTTTGACGACGTTGGTGTACGCGAGGCGCCAGAACGACCCCCGCGCCAGCGCGGCCCGATGCGCCAACTCGCCAAGCACGCTCCCCACCTGCCCACGGGCGAAACGCTCCGCCAAGTACAACCCGCACCCGCTGAACAGGTGGTCGCTTCCAAAGCCTGTCAACAGCACACGAGCTCGCGCATCGCGCAGAATATCACGGAACCGCGCGTCAACCGGCCCGAACATCATGGTCTGCAATGGTTGATCCGGCACGGGCAACGTGGCATCGAACGTCTCGTCATACCACATCGGCGCATCGACGACCACTTCGTTGCGCACGCCCCATCGCTTCACGACGATATCCGAGAACGGCCGTTCGTCCGCGCCGGTGTCCGAGCCCATCACGAAGGTGATGGTCCCATCCAACCCCCGCGAGATCTGACCTCGCTCGGCGAGTTGTTGCACGATACTCACCACCGCCGACGAGTCGAGCCCTCCGGATAGCTGCGACCAGGTGCGACCATCGGGATCGAGACGCAAGCGAATCGCCGTGGTCAGTAGATCCCGACACACCTCGGCCGCCTCGTTCGCCGACGCGTACGTCGTGTATGACGGATCGAAGTTCAACGCCGACCAGTATTGACCGGTGGACACGCGGTTCTCGCGAATCGTGAGCGTCGATGCCGCCGGCACTTGATGCACATCGGCGAACACCGTGCGATCCTGCGGGAAGGCGTCGACGAGCACATCGGCGAGATAGCCGAGGTCGTAGCGATCGGTCATGCCCAACGGCTCGGCGCGCGAGCCGACCAGCATCGCGTCACGATGCCGCGTGTAATACAACCGCGCGTGGTTGAAGGCGTCCACGCCGCCAATCGCCGTTCGTGTGGCCGCATGCCATGCGACGAACCCGAAGTCGCCGAGCAGCTCCGGAATGGCGGCGGACCCCTGGCGTGCGACGAGGCGCAGGGCCAGGCCCAGGTCGCTCTCGTCCGTCAGCGGTCGGCCGTTCACTCGTACGCGGCGACCGATCTCCGCGCGATTATCCAAGCGGACCTGCCCGACCGCCATCCAATCCTCATGCCGCGCGATCGTGATCTCGCCGTCGAACTCGTCCCACCCGGTCAACACCACGGCACCGGCGAAGGTGTCCCACCGATACATGAGCTCGCGACGCTGGGCGGTGGACTCCACCCGCTCACGTACACTCGGGCTGATCCCGGACCCGGTGGTGTCCAGCACACACGCGAAGAATTTCACGGGCACACCTGCGGCAGTCGTCGATACATCGCCACATGCTCCGTGGCATCATTGATCACGCAGCCTTCGTATTCGATCCAGGCATGCGCGCTGAAGGGCAGCGTCTCCACGCCGTGATGGTACGTCACGGGGATACCGGCCCGTCGCGCCAGATAGAACAGTGCGAGCGAACGTTCGAGGCAGAGCGCGCGACCGGGATACAGGGCGGCGGCCATGGCGATCGCGTACTCGCACGCGGTGAGATACGCGTTCGGCGCGAGGGTCGTGGGCGGAATCTGCTCGTCGTGGCGCAGAATCCAGCGCAACGTGCGCCCGAGCCCGAAGACCCGAGTCCGAGTCTTGAGGGCTACGATCGTGGCGAGACACCGCGCCACGGACGGCACGCCGCCGGCGGCGTTCCTTCCTCCGTTACCGATCCATCGGACGTGCGCCACTCTCGGCATAGTCGGCTAGTGTGTCGCGCTCAACACGCGATTGGGGTGGACCGCATCGGGCACGGCGACCCCGTCGCTGGGGACGAACTGGTCGAGCATATCACCGAGGCGGGACATGACGCCGCCCCAATCGCCCGCGGCGGATTGCCGGACAAGCCGCACCGAGGGATACCACGCGGTGCGATCACCGAGACCCCAGCGGAGATCCGAGACTATAGGGAGCAAGAGATAGGTGGGGACGTCGAGACATCCAGCCAGATGACCCACCGCGGTATCCACCGAGACCACGAGGTCGAGCTCCGCGATGAGATCGGCCGTCTCTCCGAAGTTCACCAGCGGAGGCCACGGTCTTCGAAGCGACGGATAGCGGTCCGCGTCGCCGGCGCGATCACCGACTTGCAGGCTGTACCACTCGATATCGGGCCGGTCCAAGAGAGGCGCGAAGTACGCGAGCGGCATGGAACGCTGTTCATCGTTCCCGTAGAAGGGATTGCCGGCCCAGCATATTCCGGCACGGACGGGACGCATCCGTGCGGGCAGTCGCGATCGGCGTCCGGGACCCTGCCAGGGAACGAAGGCCGGCAACGTGCCGAAGAGATGGGGCAACGACATCATGTTCGTGTACCGATCGAACATGAACGGCTTGTCGACGCCGTTGATCATGACCGTCACCCGCTCATCGACATTGCACTGCACCAACGGGACGAGGCGAGGATAAACCTTCACGATGACGCTCTTGGCCCGGTCCGCGAGCGGGGCGAGATACCGAAGCATCTGAATGTTGTCGCCGACGCCTTGCTCTGAGAGCACCAGGATCGTTTTATCCGACAGATCTTCTCGACCGTCCCATGGATCTCGGATCCAACGCACCCAATCGTCTGCCGTCGTGCGCGGTGAGCGGTCGTCCGCGTACAAGGTGCGCACCTCGTAGTCGCTCCACCCCGACCACTCGCCGCGCGCCATCTGCGTCCAGGCGCGGTGCCACCGTTGCTCGGGAGAGTAGTGCGGCATGGCCAACGCCGTCTCGATCGTCGCGAGCCACCCCGGGATATCACCGGTCGCCCGGTATTCGTGCGCGCGCGCGTACCACGATAGCGGATTCGTCGGATCCTGCAGCGCGTGCTCGCCGCACGCGATCGCGAAGGCCGGCACGTACGGTTCCTGCTCCGTCACGCGCGGGATACCGGCGCGATGGGTTCCGTGACGATCACGCGCGCCTTCGCCAACCTGGCGATCAAGGCCGCGACGTCGAGCTTCATCTGCTCGACCGCGCCGTCCGTCGGCAATTCGTACTCCTCCTGGAGAGCGCCGAGGATCGCATCGAACGTCGCGCCCTCAATGATCTGCTGCCAGACGCTCGTCGCGACCTCGTTCAGCGACTCGTATTTGCCACGCTCGATGTCGAAGACGACCGTCTCGCCACGCAGCGTCGTCCAGACGACGTGCGGCGCGTGGCGAAAGATCCGACCCTGGAGGCGCTCGGGTGCCTCGGGCGTCACTTCCTTGTTGCGACGATATCGATCGAGCAGCATAGCCAACTCCGGTGAAGTGGTGATCAAACTAGAAAGCGCCGGTCAGCGTGCCATGCCTGCCGACGCTGGAGGAGGTCTGCGCGTGCATGCCTCAGTGCCGTGACGTGCCGTGACGCGCTCGTGGATGCGCACATCCAACCAGTGTCGAGCATCCAGCGTTGCCATGAGAGTCGCAACGATGCCCGACCAGTCACCGGGCACGCGCTGCCGGATCAAGCGCACGGTGGGATACCACGCCGTCGTGTCGGCGGTTTCCCAGCGGAAGTCGGGAAGCGTCGACAGGATGAGCAGCGTCGGAATACCCAACGAGGCAGCCAAGTGGGCGACGGAGGTGTCGATCGTCACCACGCCATCTAAGCCGGCAAGGACGTTGGCCGTCTGCGCCAGGTTGTACATCGGGACGGTCGGCTGGATGATCGACGGGTAGGCCGCGGCTTGAGAAGCCCACCGCCCGAGCTGCACGCTATGCCACGTCACATCACCGCGTGCAAAGAGCGGCGCCAAGTCCTCCAATGAAAGCGATCGATAGCGGTCCTCGCGATTCTGCGGATGATTGGTGCTGCCAGCCCAGCAGAGCGCGAGGTGCATCTGGCCATCGCGTGTCGTTCGACGGCCGATGGGATGCGGTGCGTGGAAGGCAACGAACGGCGGGATGTGACGGAATAGTCCGGCCAGCGACATGAGCCACGTGTGGCGCTGAAACGCGTGCAGGTACGGCACGTCGCGAATGACCACGGTCGCCAGCTGCCCCAGATTGTGCTGCGCGAACGGCAGACATCGGGGATGGACCGCCAGGATCACCTCGCGGCTCATTTCCGCGAGGAGCGGAACGTATCGCAGCATCTGAACGCAGTCGCCCAACCCTCCATCCGCGAATACGAGCAGCGCCTGGTCCGTCAGATCCTCCGCGCCGTCCCATGCTCCCGTGGCCCAACGCATCTGCTGGACCCAGTCGGACTGAAAGTCGAACTCACTGGGACTGAGGAGACGCGCCTCGCGATCAGTCCACCCTGACCAATCGCCCAGGCGAATCTTGGCTTGGCCTCGCATATACAGCTCGAGCGGCGACACGTGCGGCAACGCGAGCGCTGCCGTGACAAACCGGTGCCACAGATCGACGTAGCCACATCGCAAGCAATGCGAGGCTAACGCGTGCACCAATCGCGCATAGGACGGCTCGCGCGCGACGATGGCCAACACCTCGTCCACTTCCGATGCGCTCGTCGCATCGAGGCTCTGGCGACACAGGTCGACCACGGGCAACCCTTCGAACATCGGCGAGTTAGCCGAGGCGGCCCGCCGACACCCGCGTGCCGGCTTTCGCGTATTGCGTGTCGTGCAGCATCCGATATCGCCCGCTCATCGCCATCAGCTCCGCATGCGTCCCGCGCTCGGCGATCCGGCCGGCATCGAGCACCAGAATCTGATCCGCACTCTCAATGGTCGAGAGTCGATGCGCGATGACGAACGTGGTCCGACCCGCCCGCAACGCCGCGAGCCCGTCGCGAATCAACACCTCGCTCTCGGAATCCAGGTGCGAGGTGGCCTCGTCGAGAATGAGGATGCGCGGGTTCGCGAGAATCGCACGGGCGATCGCGATGCGTTGGCGCTGACCGCCAGAGAGTTTGACCCCGCGTTCGCCGACAACGGTGTCATAGCCAGCCGAAAATCGCGACACGAACTCATCGCAATGGGCGATCCGACTCGCCGCGCGCATCTCGGCGTCCGCCGCCGAGGGTGCGGCGAAGGTGATGTTCTCGCGGACCGTCCCGTCGAACAGAAAGTTGTCCTGCAGGACCACGCCGAGTCGTGAGCGATAGTCACGGAGCCGGATCGTGGCCAGATCGCGACCATCGATGAGGATGCGGCCCGTCATCGGTGGATCGAACGCGAGCAACAAGCGACACAAGGTGCTCTTGCCGGACCCACTCGGACCGACGAGCGCCACCGTCGAACCGACCGGCACCTCGAAGTCGATGTAGTGTAGCACCGCCTCGCCACCGCGGTAGGCGTAACTGACCCCTTCGAAGGTAACGCGACCGAGGAGGCGCTCGAGGGGAGCGCGGTGACCCTCATCGGCCTCTTCACCGGGCCGCGTTTCCAACTCACGGATACGACCCAGGGCTGCCATCGCTTTTCCCACCGAGCTTCCCATCGACGCAATCGTCAGAAATGGTGTCGAGAGGATGCTTACCAGCATAATGAAGACGAGGAGATCGCCGAGCGTCATTCCGCCTCGGATCACGATCCAACCGCCGACGACGACGAGGAGGAGACTCAGGAGGCCGTTGATCACATTCATCCCTGAGTCGAGCCACGCCCCGCCGACAATGCCGCGCTTCGCCCAGTCGAGGAGATGATCGAGACGCGCGGTGAACGCGGTCGACTCGTGTCGCTCCGCGGCATATGCCTTGACAATGGCAATGCCGCTCAAGCTCTCGGTCAACCGCGCCGTGGCGCGCGCGTTGGCCTCGCCGAATTCCGCGAACGCTTTGTACAGGCTCGAAAAGGCTCGCGTGCCCCAGATGGCGGAGCCGATCAAAATGATCGTGACGACCACCGTCAGGGGCCAATTGAGCGACACCAGGATCGCGAACCCGAACACGGCGGTCAGGATGGCGCCGGCGAATTGTACCAGGCTCGAGCCGATCAGACTTTCGACCAGGGCGGTATCCGACATGATCCGGGACACGAGCGATCCGGTGCTGGTGTCGTCGAAGAACGAGACGGGAAAGGCAAGGACGCGAATCAGCAAACTTTTCCTGAGCGCGTTCACCACGTGCTGACCCAGAAAGCCCAGCACCCGGCTCGACGCGAACGTGGTCGCTGCCTCGAGGGCTACGGCGGCGACGGCGGCGATGGCCACCGGACCCAACAGCTCGAAGTGCCGCTGCGTGATGACACGATCCACGACGATCTTGGAGAGCGCGGGAAGAACGAACGCGGCGAGCCGGTTCGCCAAGGTGAGTCCGAGACCCAATACCAACGCGCCTCGATATCGCCAGACGAGCGACCGCAGCTCAATCAAGGCGCCGTGGATTCGCATGCGCAGCGCAAGCTAGCCAGCGTGACCCGCGTCACCATGCCTATCAGTGCAATGACGCGTGCTTCAGCGAATAGCGACGGGAATTGCCCGGTCAGTCACGCGTCTCGAGGAGATGCCGGAGTCGACGGCGTAATTCGAGCGTCCGAACCTGAACCGTCTGCTTGTAGGCACGCACACGCTCACGATCGACGGCCCACAACTCTTCTTCCGGAAACGCGCGCCCGAACACGTCCATGAGCATCGAGCGAATTTTGCCGGCGAATATGCCAGGCAGGTGCTCCTGTTCCCGATATCCCACTCTTTCGGCGCTCGTCAGCGCGCACAACAGCGGATGGAGCTTACTGGAGAAGACCGTGCCGTGGCGCTGGATCCACTGAATAGTGTGATCGAGCGGCGAATTCGTGAACGTGTCTTCATCGATGTCCAGCCGATCGCTGGTCGTTGGCCGCGCCATCGGAAACGCGGTGATGAGCCAGTCACCGAGGTGACTGGCGTTGGTCAACCCCCGACCGTATCGGAACAGATCCTCTTCATAGCGCGCGTACCAGTGGTGCAAGCGACCCACCAACGTTCGGAGCTCGGGGCCGATGGGCATGCTCGGAATTTGCGTGCCGAAAATGCCAATCGAGACGCCACAACGATCCACCAGCGCTAAGAGGTCGTTGTTGATGACGCCATGGTATAGACTGTTGCCAATACCCACGACGAGCAGATCGAAGCTCGAGTCCGCGCATTCCCACGGCCACCACGGGATGTGCGTGACCTCGGCATGCGCGGGCAATGCGTCATTGATAAGGTGATAGCCCAGTCGGTCACCGAAATTGCCCCAGTGATAAAAGGACAGCACCCCGACCGTTTTCACGGGCGGAAGGACCGGGCTTGCCGGCTGCAGCTTTATGATGGAGTGAAGATCGTCGATGCGATCCGTGCGTTGTATGGAGAATCCGACGTCCAGGAGCAGGTTCGCCAACGCGTGGAGATCGTCATGCCCGGTGCGATAGCTGATCACCACTGGTAAGGCCCATTGACGTACGTGAGACAGCAACTCGCGCGGATCGGCGAGGTGTTCGAGCACATCGAAGACCGATACGATCTCGGCGCCGACCGATCGGACTTCCGGATACATGCCGGCGCCGAAGTCGCCGTTGATCAGTTGGCAAGGGATGCGCGTGCACCCCGCGGGAAGGGCGTGCTCGAGACCCGTCTCGCCGCCGTGGACGTCGAGTACAATCGCGCCATCCGGTATGTAGTCGGCGATTCGGCGCGCACGCTCATGGAGGGACATGCCGGCTAGGATGGGCACGCTCTGGACGAACGGCCATGCCTATCAGGGTTGATAGCGAGTCCACGGGTGCAGGCGACTGTCGCGAAATGGTCCGTGGCGAGCGATATTGTCCACTATGACAGTAACGGCAATCACCCGCCGCGATTTCCTCTCGGAGACCGCGGCGCTGTCCGTCGCCCTCGCTGCGCGTGGGTTGCTGGCGGCATCCGACGAGCCGATGAGGACGTGCGATATCCTGGTCTGCGGTGCCACCCCGAGCGGCATCGCCGCCGCTGTTACGGCAGCGAGAATGGGCCGAGAGGTGATTCTGGCCGAGTACGAGGATCATGTCGGCGGCATTCTGTCGAACGGCCTGACGAACACGGACCTGCAGGTCGAACGCCGTTCGGCCGTGGGAGGATTTTTCGACGAATTCACCCGCCGCATCATCGAGTACTACCGCGCGGTGGACACCGGCGCCTCCGGCGCGGCACACGTGCAGGCTGCGCGTGGTGGATGGGCCTACGAACCCCGTGTCGCGGAAGCGGTTTTTCAGAAATTGCTGGCCGAGCAGCCCCGCGTGCGGCTCATGCTCCGTCACGAACTGAAGACCGTCACGATGGACGCGAAACGCGTCACCGGCGCGGTCTTTGAGTCACGAGACGCGGCTGGTCGCACCGTTCGGGTCAATGCAGCTGTTGTACTCGACGCCACCTACGAGGGGGATGTCGCGGCGTTGGCGAAGGCAGCATATCGGCTTGGGCGTGAAGGTCGGAATGAGCTCGGTGAGCCGCATGCTGGTCTTATCTATCTCAAGTTCGGGTTCCCTGAACCGCAGCCGGGGTCGACCGGGGAGGCTGACAAAGCCATCCAAGCCTATTGCTTTCGGTTCACGGCAACGACCGACCCGCTGCTTCGCGTGCCAGTCGAGAAACCCGAACGCTACGATCGGTCTGACTACTTCTATCTCTTGAAGGACATCGAGCGCGGGCAGATTGCTCGCCTCGACCAGGTCTTCGGCGTGTTTCCACTTCCAGGCGGCAAGGTCGAGCTCAATAGCCGCCACCCATCGCCCGTGACTGGCGTGCCGAGCGAATCACTCGATCTGGCGGAGGAGTGTTGGCCCTGGCCTGAGGCCAGCCAATCCGATAGGCGACGCATCTACGAGCGCTACCTGGCCCACAATGTCGGCATGCTTTGGATGTTGCAAAACGACCCTGGCATTCCCTCCGGACTTCGCGAGGACGCTCGTCGGTATGGCTGGTGTCGGGATGAATACGTCGGTAACAATCACCTTCCGCGCCAGGTCTACGTGCGCGAAGGGCGCCGGATAGAAGGAGAGTATCTCCTCACCGAACACGATGGAGATCTGGCTGACGGATTAGACCGCGCGCGAGTCCAACCGACATCGATCGGATTGGTCGAATGGCAGTACGACAGTCATGCGTGTCATCGTTTCGACCCCGATCACCCGGGGATACGCGAGGGCTACACGTACGTCGATCACGAGGTCTTTCAGATCCCCTATGGGGTGGTCGTGCCCAAGGTGATCGACGGCCTCCTCGTGCCGGTCGCGTGCTCCGCGTCGCATATCGCGTATAACGCTTTGCGCATGGAGCCGGTGTTCATGGCGTTGGGCGAGGCCTGCGGGCAGGCGGCCCATCTCGCGGTCACCACGCGGGGACCTGTTCGGAGCGTACCGGTGGACCATCTTCAGCAAGCGTTGCTGGCGAATGGCGGCGTCATCACGTACCTCGACGATCTCGCGCGTGACAACGACGCGTTCGCCGCCTGCCAATGGCTTGGCGCGCGAGGGTTCAACAAGGGCTATCAGGCGGAGGCTGACCGACCCGTGAGTCGTGGGGAAAGCGCCGAGCGGTTGGGGCGTGTGCTTCAATACATGAAGCGCTCATGGTCCGGCGGAGGCATCGGCGATCCTTCCGCGCCGTTGCGGTCAGCGGATGTGAAGGAGTGGTTGAAATCCGCCGGCTTTGATATGGCCCCGAATCAGGCGAACGAAGCGCTCACGGTGGGGCAGTTTGCGAGACTGGTGTACGAGACCGTCGCCACAGCAGGAACACCGGAACGCCAAGCGCGATGAGGCCAGCGCCGATGAGCGCGTTGCGCGGCCCCGATCGAATGCTGCTCACCATGACATAGCCGGCCACGACGATGAAAATCAGCGGCACGACTGGATACCCCGGCACCCGAAAACCCGCGTACTTCACGCCGGTCTCTCGCTCGCGGCGTCGATAGACGAATAACGTCGCCGCGATCGACGCAAAGAACAGCCAGTCGCCGAACACCACGTAGTCGAGCAACGCACCGTAACTTCCGGACGCCGTTAGCACGACACCCCACACGGCCTGCCACCACAGCGCGACTGCCGGCGTTCTGAATCGCGGATGCAACACCGCCGCGCGCTGAAAGAACAGGCCGTCCGCCGCCATTGTCTGCAGAATCCGCGGCGCCGAAAGGATGGTGATGTTCACGAAACCGAAAGTGGAAAATGCAATGCCGAGGCCGACCAGTGTGCCACCGAGTGGTCCCACGGCGCGGCGCAACGTGTCAGTCGCCGGCGCGCGACTCACAGCAAGTCCGTCACGCCCCAATGCCGCCAAATACGCGACGTTGGCCAGCAGGTAGACGACGATCACGATCGCCATGCCCACGAGCATCGCGCGCGGCAATGTGCGCTCCGGGTCTTTCACCTCGCCGCCAACATTGTTCGCATGCGCCCACCCACCATACGCGAACAAGATCGGCACAAGCGCCACACCGATGATCCGCACTAAGTCACCTGTTACGACCGGCGCACTTGCCGTTGTAGGTGCGGGCCCCGCGCCGTGGTATCCCAATCCAAGGGCAACGCCCGCGACGATCACGGCCGCCAGCGCGACGAGCTTCAAGATCGTGAAGATGTTCTGCGTCGTCGCACCCGCACGAATGCCACGAACGTTGACGATCGTCAGCAGTAATACGGTGCCGATCGCGATCGGGCGCTCGGCACTCGCGGGCAAATGAACCAGATCGGCCGAGTAGTGCGCGAATGTGACGGCGACCGCAGCCATGCCGCCGGTGTTGATGACGACGAGGAACGTCCAACCATATAGGAAGGCGGGCAAGGGGCCGAACGCTTCCTTTAGATAGACGTAGCCGCCGCCAGCTTCCGGTCTACGCCCGCCGAGCTCGGCGAAGCAGAACGCGCCGGTCGCCGCAATGGCGCCGCCCAACACCCACACGATCACAATCAGCGTCGACGTCGGAACGCGTTGCGCAACAACCGAAGGGTTAAGAAAAATCCCGCCGCCGATAATTCCACCTGCGGTGACCATCGCCGCATCGAACAATCCGAGTCGACGCGCGTAGCCAGTCGACGTAGACGTGGTATCGCTCACAGTGGACCGAGTGCGAGAATGGCCGGCATCAGCGACTGGACATCGCCCAACCGAGTTCCAAGCGCGCCCGGCACGATATCACACGCGGCGACCGCGCGCGGCAATGCGTGGCGGGACAGCATCTCTCGAGCTGGCGCGAGGAGTCGCTCGCCGAGCACGCAGGCGAGTGAACCGATGACGATCAATTGTGGGTTGAGAACACTCACGAGTACCGCGAGACCCGCGCCGAGCCACTGGCCGGATTCGTCAACGACATCCATCGCGGCCTGATCTCCGGCCAACGCGGCTTCGACGACGTCCTTGATGCGACTCTCGGCTGTCCAACGGTTCGGATATAACCGTCGCGCAATCGAGAGCAAGCCGCGGCCGGACGAGACGCTCTCCCAGCCATCCTCCGTCGTCTGCAGCCGCATGTCATCGTCCGGCGCGACCGGCATCGCCCACACTTCACCGGCCATCTCGTTCGCGCCGCGAACCAGTCGGCCGTCGACAATGATGCCCGCACCGTTCCCCGTCCCGAACGTCATGAACACCATGTCCCTGAGCCCCGGCCGCGCGGCCCCCACGCCAAACCGGAACTCGGCTAACGCACCCGCCTTCGCGTCGTGCTCCACGAATGTCGGCAAACTCGGAAATCGCTGCTCGAGCGCCCGACCGATATAGACGTCGTGCCAGCCGGGGAGATTGGGTGGGTCGAGCAAGTGACCCGCCGCCGCATCGATCGGCCCCGCCACCGCTACGCCGATCGCGACCGGGCGACGACCCGCGGTCCTTGCGGCCTCGATCGTACCTTCGACCCGCTCGGCCAGTGTCGAAAAAGTTTCTGCAAACGGTCGCGCGCCGTTGGTCGGCAATACTGACCGGTGCAAGATCTCGCCGCCCGTCGTACCCTCGACGACCGCGGTTTTCGTTCCGCCGACGTCGATTCCGATGATCGTTGGGGTGTCGGTCACGGTTAGGTTGTGGGCGCTGTGCTACGGATGTAGGGATCGGTGATCCGAGCCGTGATGACCACCGGTGTCCCGACGTCGAGATGCCGTAGTGCACGCAAATTTTCCGATGGCGGCATGCCCCAATAAGACAGGACACTGCATGATTGACAAGATGCCCCGTCGTGATTTCCTCGCCGGAGCGGCCGCTGGGCTGATGCCGTGGCTCACGCTCGCACACCCAGCTTGGGCGTCGCTGCTCTCGATACCAGCGGTCCCGCGCGCCCCGGGCAACACGAAGGTCCTGCATCTCATCGGGTACGCTCACATCGACGCCGCGTGGCTGTGGCCTTGGCGTGATGGGTCGAACGAAGTGTCCAACACGATGCAGAGCGCGACGGACCGGATGAACGAGACGCCCGAGTTCAAGTACGTGCACTCATCGGCCGCGCACTACCGGTGGCTCGAGCGATCCGATCCGCGCCTCTTCGGTATCATCAAGCAACGGGTCGCCGACCATCGCATGGAGCCGATCAACGGGTGGATCGTTGAACCGGACTGCAATATCCCGGCGGCCGAGAGCTTCGTCCGACACGCGCTTTACGGGCAACGATACTTCCGCGATCACGTCGGCGCGGCGGCCACGGTCGGAGCCAACCCGGACTCGTTCGGGCACAGTGCTGGCTTGCCACAACTGCTCTCGAAGTCGGGGCTCAAATACTACTGCTTCATGCGGCCGCAGGAGAACGAGATGCCTGGAGTGCCGCTTGTCTTCTGGTGGGAATCGCCCGACGGCTCGCGCGTGTTGGCGGGGCGCATCTACAACGACTACGACGGCGATCCGAAGAACATCGTCGCGCGATACGATGGGCGGAAGGATCGCACCATCAATAACGCCGAAGACTTTTTC
>DASRDS010000240.1:0-2612 GCA_035652495.1 Gemmatimonadaceae bacterium | reverse complement strand
TTGCCGCCCGACGATTGGCGGCGTCGCTCTTCGGCGTTCAACGAGCCGAAGTTGTCCGACAACCTGCTGCTCGTCGACTCGCTTCGCGAGATCGCCAAAGAGGCGGGTGCTCCCACGGTGGGCGAGGTGGCGATCGCCTGGGCCCTGCAGAATCCGGCCGTCACCGGTGCGATCGTCGGTGCGCGAAGTGCCGAGCAAGTCGATGGCTGGATCGGCGCGGCGACGCTCAAAGTGGACCTGTCAAACGTGGCGGTGGCATGAGGGCCATCCTGTTCGCGATCATGCTTCAGGTGTCGGCATCGACACCGCATCCCGCGCCGTCGCTGACGCCGACCGAGGTCGTGACGATCGTATTGAACGCATTGAAGCACAACGACGACCCTCGGCCCGATGCCGGGATCGCGACGGTGTTCGAGTTCGCCTCTCCCGCCAATCGGATAGCGACGGGGCCCCTCCCACGGTTCGCGGGCATGATCAAGAATCCCGCATACCGCGTCATGCTCGGCTACCGGTCCGCGACCCGCGGCCGGCTCGAGCTGGACGGACCTCACGCGCGGCAACGCGTGGTCATCGTCGGCCAGGACGGCTCCCAGGTCACGTACGTCTTTTTGCTCTCGAAGCAACCCGACGGCCCCTACGCGGACTGCTGGATGACCGATGGTGTCATTCGGCAGAAGGACCCGGAGCCCCCACCCGGCACCACAGCGACCTAGGGAAGTTACACACTCGCAACGTACCTCTGCTAAGATGCGGGACTCATGACGGTCGCACCGCAGATCTTCCGCGAATACGACATCCGGGGCCTGGTCGGCTCGGAGCTCGACGCCGATACGGCCCGTGATGTCGGCCGTGCGTTCGCGGTCTACCTCGACTCGGTCAACCTGCATGGGCCGATCGCGGTCGGCCGCGACAATCGCCCGAGCGGCGATGCGCTGCGCGATGCGCTCGTGGCCGCCCTCACGGAGTCGGGTGTCGATGTCGTGGATGTCGGCGTCGTGCCCACACCGACCTTGTACTGGGCGCTGGAGCGACTGGGGGTCGCTGGCGGCGTACAGATCACGGCGTCGCACAATCCCGCGCCATACAATGGCTTCAAGCTCTGTGTCGGCACGAACGCGCTTTATGGGGACGACATCCAGAAGCTGCTGGTGATCGTCGAGCAGGGCAGGCGCCTGACTCCGTCCAAGCCTGGGTCCGTACGCTCGGAAGCGATCTTGGACCCGTATCTCGACGACATCGTCGCCCATATCGGACCACTCGCGCGGCCGTTGTCGATCGCGCTCGATTGCGCGAACGGCGTGGGCTCGCTGGTCGGGCCGAAGCTCATGGAGCGGCTCGGCGTCCGCGTCACGCAGTGCATCCTCTGCACCAGCGATGGCAATTTTCCGAAGCGCCAACCGGATCCCAGCCAGGCGAAGAACTTGGTGGATCTGCAGAACGCCGTTCGTGCCACATCCGCCCAGGTGGGGATCGCGGTCGACGGCGATGCCGATCGCATTGGCGTCATCGACGAGCATGGCGAGATCGTGTGGGGCGATCGCGTGCTGGCGATCTATGCGCGTGATGTGCTGTCTCGGAATCCGGGGAAGCCGATCATTTTCGACGTGAAGTGCTCGGAGGCGCTTCCGCAGGCGATTACCGCCGCTGGCGGCAAGCCATTCATGTGGCGTACCGGGCACTCGCTGATCGAGGCGAAGATGCACGAGGTGCACGCGCCGCTCGCGGGGGAGCTCTCCGGGCACATGTACATCGCCGATGGTTGGTACGGATTCGATGACGCGCTCTATTCCGCCGCCCGCTTTCTCTCCATCATGGCCTCAACGGGGAAGACCGTAACGCAGCTTCTGGACGGCATTCCCGTGTATCCATCGACGGACGAAATTCGCGTAGACTGTCCTGACGATAAGAAATTCGACATCGTGAACCGAGCCATCGCCCACTGGCGTGCGAATCACACTGTGGTGGACGTCGACGGTGCGCGAGTGTTATTCGACGGGGGATGGGGGCTGATCAGAGCGTCGAACACGCAGCCCGCGATCGTTTGCCGCTTTGAGGCGCACACACAAGATCGGCTCAACGAGATCACGTCGGAGATGGAAGGCTGGCTTCGCCAACAGGGCGTCACTATATAAATGCGAATTGCCGTCGCATCTGATCACGCAGGCTTTCAAATCAAGGCCGATGTCGCCGAGGCGCTAAAGGCTGCCGGACATGATGTGATGGACCTCGGCACGTACGATGAAACGCCGGTGGATTATCCGGATTTCGCCGAGAAGATCGGCGTCGCGATTACCGATGAAACGGTCGAGCGCGGTGTCCTGGTGTGCGGAAGCGGTGTCGGCGCGTCGGTGGCGGCGAATAAGATTCCAGGGGTACGGGCCGGACTGTGTCACGACACCTACTCGGCCCATCAAGGCGTGGAACACGATGACATGAACGTCCTCGTTCTGGGCGGCCGTGTGATCGGATCGGAAGTCGCGAAGGAGTTGGCGCGCGCGTTCGTGGGGGCACGATACACCCACGAGGAACGCCACGAGCGCCGGTTGGCGAAAGTTCGAGCGATCGAGACGCATTACCTTCGGGAGACGACATGACGACTGTGACGGCCCTCT
>DASRDS010000239.1:0-27716 GCA_035652495.1 Gemmatimonadaceae bacterium | reverse complement strand
GACGCACGAGATCCGCAATACTGGCCGCACGAAACTGACGACCCTCAACCTCTACGTCCCTCCGGCCTACACCAGCGCCGGCGATCCGCTCCCGCGCGGCCGCTAGTCGGGCCATTGGAGATGGAGACGACCACATGGCTCTGCCACTTGTAGCGCAGTCGACGCGATCCAAACGCGACTCTCCCGCGTAGACGCGATGGCGCGTCCCGGTCCTTAGCTCGCCAGCTCTCCGAGGTTCGATAGCCGGACCTCGCCGTCCGGAAACGTCGCCACGATCTCCAATCGCCCCCCCCCCATCGCCCTCGATGTACCGACGCAGGGTGCTCACCAGCATATCCGCCCGGCGTTCGAGTTTGGAGATCTCATCTTGGCCACATTCCATCGTCTCTGCGGGAGCTCTGCAAGCACCGCTTCCAAAGGTCGTTCGCTGGCTTGCGTACACGGAAGTGATACGCCGAGACACCATGAGCTAATCGTCCTGTACGACAAGAAGTAAGTTCGCCTCCCACTTCAAAGCGCGGCCGAGCGCGAGCAAAGGTCAGCATCGTACCGCTTAACGAGCTGGCGCTCATAGCGACTAATCGTGTTGACTCCCACCCCACTCGATTTCGCTGACCCAGGCCTAAACCCTTCGTTGATTCCCGGTGTCCCAACTGTGATACGGACATACGCAACAATAGACCGTGGAGCCATTGCATGAGCCGGGGTTGGTTGCTGATGCTCAGCTTTTCGGGGGCAATTGTGTACCAGGTGGCCGCGGCGCTCGCCGCGTCCGCCTCGTTGCTGGGTGCCCAGGCGCCGGAGAGGGTGTCGGCGCTTTGGCGAACCGAGGGCTACGGATACGTCATCCAGGTCGTCAGCGACTCGCTTAAGGCGTTCGAGGTGACCGATCGGAGCTGCATCCTGGGTTTCCGGGCGCGCCAGGTCGAGCAGGACGGATCGCGCGTCGTTTTCCAGCGAGTGGACGACTCGTCGAGGCTCGAATTAGTCGGTGCCACGGGAGCGGCCGATCAAGGCCGGCTGCGCTATACGAACGCCGAATCGGACATGATTTTGCATCGCGCGGACTCATTCCCCGCGGTCTGTGACCGGACCACGGCCGATAACGCTATCACCAACTTCGACGTGTTCTGGGAAACGTATCGAGAGCAGTATCCGTTTTTTCATCTCCACCACGTGGACTGGCAAGCCACGCGTGATCACTTTCGCCCTCTCGTCATCCATGCGTCGCCCCCTGAGCTCTTCGGTGTGCTCCGCGCGATGATCGAGCCGCTTCACGATCACCACACCTACATCTACTCGACCACGGACACATCGCTCGACTATCACGGTGAGCGCCTCGATCCCGATCCGGTCGGTGACGCCGGTCGTGCGCGGGCACTCGAGATCATACAGAATCGTTTCCTCGTCGTTCCTCTCCGTTCGTTGGCCAACGGCGCGGTGTCGTTCGGCATGCTGCGCGACTCCATCGGATATCTGCGAGTGATGAGGTTCGGGGCGTACTATCCGGACAGAAGCTACGAGCGGCAGGGAGAGGATAGGTTCGCGGCCGATGTGCGCGCGCTGGACGCCGCGCTCGACACGATCTTCGCGTCCTCCGCTGGATGGCGCGGGCTCGTCATCGACATGCGGCTCAGTCACGGTGGTGCCGGTGGACTCGGCTTGGCGATCGCCAGCCGGCTGGCGACGGCGCCTTACACGGCTTATGCCATAGTTGCGCGTCGCGATCCAAATGACCCGACGCTCATGACCGCTCCGCAGCTCGCCATGGTCGTGCCAAGCGCGCGGCCGGGATGGCATGGGCCGGTGGTCGAGCTCACAAGCCGCTACAGCGTAAGCGCCGTCGAGATATTCACGCAGGCGCTCATGGGCCGCCGTCCGGCGGTCGATCGAATCGGAGAGCACACGAATGGCGTGTTCTCTGGTGTCCCGAACCGTCACCTGCCGAACGGGTGGATCTTTGGCCTCCCCAACGAGCTCTATCTCACCGAGCGCGGTACGAGCTTCGACGTCTCGGGGATTCCACCGACGATCGCTGTTCCGACGCTACGGACGGCGGATCTGGCAGCGGGTAGGGACCCGGGACTCGATCACGCGATAGCAGTGCTGTCGACGGGGCGGGTGGACTCGCAAAGGAAGTAGGGTTGCAAGTGTGACTCACCGCGAAGTGCCAGATCCTGTGACTCCGCGCTCCAGGATGAAGCTCGCTTCCAAGCACGGCCCGACGCGACGTGGCCGTTTGAAGTCCACGCAAACGGCGTTGTCGTCCGTGCCATCGGCACTCCAAACCTCGACCGCGTCGCAGTTCGTGACCGCCGGCAACGCCGCGGATCTCACACCCACCGCCTCCGCGCGCTGATCCCGATCACCAGAACGCCCGTGCACCCACGCCCATCGGCGATCGGGCCGTCAATGACGCGGCAATTGAAGCACAAAAGTCGAGCCGGCGCCGGGTTCACTCTCGACCGTTATCGACCCACCAAGCGATTCGGCAAGTCGCTGCGCGACGCTCAACCCCAGCCCAGTCCCCGACACGCGATTGGCGGTGTCGTCGGCGCGCCAGTACGCATCGAAGACACGAGGCAGCAACGCGGACTCGATGCCCACGCCTGTATCGCGAACGCAGACCCTCACGGCCCCATCGCCGTCATGCACCGACAGAGACACCGAACCGCGGTCAGTAAACTTGACGGCGTTCGAAAGCAGATTGGTGAGGATCTGTCGGACTTTGGTCGCATCCGTCGAGATCTGGCATGGCACGTTCGTCAGGTGCACGTCGAAGCGGAGTCCTTTCGCTTTCGCCAGTGGAGCGATGAGATCAGCGCTCTCACGGACTAGCTCGCGCGCATCGGCGCACGCGAGGTACACGGTCTCCTTGCCGGCTTCAAGGCGGGAAAGCGTCAGAATATTCTGAATGACGGCGAGCAGGTGACGAGCGCTCGTCCGGACGCGCTCGATCTGGTGTCGCTGCGCGTCGTTGAGGCTCCCTGTGATCTCGTCGGCGATGAGCTCCGTATAACCGACGATCGCATTCACCGGGGTGCGGATCTCATGGCTCATCACGGCCAAAAATTTCGATTTGGCCTCGTTCGCGGCACTCGCCTCAGCTCGCGCCGCTTCCGCTTCCCGACGCGCGGCCTCCGCCAACGCCGTGGCCCTCTCGAGCCGCGCATTCGCCTCGCCCAACTGCGCGGCCGTGATCTGCGCATCCCGCCGCGCCGTCGCCTCGCCGGCGAGTCGTGCCGCGTCGGCGATGCGCCTGGCCTCCGCCTCCCGTCGCTCAGTCAGATCCCGCGTCACTTTCGCGAACCCGACGATGTGACCCTTCTCGTCGTACAACGTTGTGATCAGAACATTCGCCCAGAACCGCGTGCCGTCCTTCCGCACCCGCCATCCTTCCCCTTCGAACCGCCCTTCCGCTCGGGCCACGTTGAGCGCGCGCCAACAAGCGTCGCGATCCTCAGGCGCGTAGAACTCGGATAAGTGCCGACCGAGAATTTCGTCGGACGTATACCCTTTCAGGCGTTGCGCCCCGGCATTCCAAGAGGCAATGACGCCGTCGGGCGTGAGCGCATAGATGGCGTAGTCCTGGACTCCCTGCACGAGGATACGGTACAGATCCGTTCCTTTCGGCAGAGCCGCATCTTCGAGATGGACGTCGGTGGGGTTGTCCACGTTTACCGACGGTGCATACTTCAGGACCTCGCCAACGGGCTCCATTTCTCCCCTGACGTCGTACGGAACGCATCGCGGGTACGGCGACGGCATTCTATACCATTATTGCGCAACCGGTTCCAACGACGCAAGCGGTTCGGCTGCGCCCCCGACGCCGCGGCACTGACCCAACTTCCGGTGATGCGTTCATGCAACGTTTGAACCGAATAACGGGACCGGCATGGTTTGCCGGTCCGTGGGGACAAGCGTTTCGGACATGACCGCGCGACTCGTGTACCGTCGAGCCAGCACCGTACGGGCCGGACGGGATCGTCGGTCACGCCGGCGGTGCGCGGCGCAGCCGAAAGGTGAAGGTGGATCCCACACCCTCAATGCTGTTCACTGTGATATCTCCACCCATCCGCCGCGCCAACTCCCGGCTGATGGCGAGACCGAGGCCGACGCCTCCCCCGCCTTCGACCTTGATCCGTCCGACCTGCACAAACGGCTCAAAGATGCTCTTAGCGTCATCGGCGGGTATCCCACGGCCCGTATCGCGGACAATCACGTCGACCATCTGACTGACGGAATCAGGCTGGCAGTCCACAGCAACCGATCCGCCCGTATTCGTGAACTTGATGGCGTTGCCAATCAGATTGAGCGCGACTTGGACCACCTTGTCGCGATCGGCGTACGCCAAGACGTCGCCGTTACCCTCAGGCGCGCTCAGCGAGACACCCTTCGCCGCCGCGATGGGCTCCAACAGCATCGTCGCCCCACGAATCGTTTCACACACATCGACGACACGCTCCAAGACCTCGACCTGCCCCGCCTCGAGCTTGGCGAAATTGAGTACGTCGTTGATGAGTCCCATGAGATGAACCCCGGCGCGTCGGATGCGGTCGAGATCACTCTGTTGCTGATCGGTCAGCGGCCCTCGAATGCCGGCGAGCATCAGATCCACGTAGCCGGAGATCGCGTTCAGGGGCGTCCGCAGCTCGTGACTCATCGTCGCGAGAAAACTTGCCTTCGCTTCGTTCGCAGCCTCCGCGTCGTGACGCGCCGCCTCCAACTCTTCGTTCGCGGTCTCGAGCTCCACGTTCTGCGCCGACAGCTCCGTGTTCGCCATCTCCAGCTCCACCGCCTGCTCGGCCGCGACATCCGCCTGATGCCGGAGCTCGCTCGCCTGTTCGGCCAACACCGCTCGCTGCGACTCGATGAGCGCGTTCACCAAAATGCTGATGATCGCGATCGACGCCGCTCCGACGACCGCGATGATCTCGGCCAATGCGCGCTGTCGCTCGACGGCCCGTAGATCGGCACCCACCACCGTCAATTCTTCCGCGGCCAGATCGGCCACCACCGCCCGAGCCGAGTCCATGAGCAGCCGTCCCCGGTCCGTCGCTACCAACGCAGCCGCCGGACCAAAGCCGGCCGCTTGTCGCAGCGCAATCGTCGAGTCCAGCTCCCCAAATTTCCGTTCGACGATCCCGGCCAGCTTGCCGACGTGCTGCGTCTCGTACCCATTATCCAAGGTCAGTGTGCGCAGCACGTTGAGCTCCTGGCGCACGTCCGACGCGGCACCCCGATACGGCGTCAAATACCGCTCTTCACCGGTGAGGAGATAGCCCCGCTGCCCCGTCTCGGCGTCCGTGAGTCGCTGCAACGTTTGGCTCATGTGAAGCCGTACGTCTTGAGCACGAACCACGGCTCGTTCCCCGGCCACGGCGAAGTGACTGCTCCATAATACCGCGATGGCCACAATGACGACGACCAGGGCCGGCCCAATCGTCAGAAGTGATGTACGGCGACCCTCTGGCGTTCGCAGGCCCGCCACCCACGCCCTCGCTGATGTCATGCGACGTTCATCGGCACCGGAAAGGGTTCGGATTCACGGATCCGCCGGCGCGTCTGTGTGCAAGGTTCGGGCGCATTTATCTACGCCCGCGTGGCTCAGCTATTGCGATAGCGTCGCGAGGAATGTCCCACGACTTCGGCGTTCCGATCGACACCGCGGACACCGCACGTGAGTCCGTTCGTTGGGCTGCACGCACGATCGCCGTGACAGAACGGGCGGCCGGTGCCTCTCCCGAACATGTCGTCGTGCTCCTCAAGAAGATTTTGACGGACGCCTACGATCTCAGGAGCGGATTTATACCAATACGTCCCGTCCGGGAAGATGTGATCGGTGGGTGATCGACGCCTACTTCGAGCGTTGAAGAATGTTGGGCACGCTCCCTGCTTTCTCACGGGGTTGCCGGATCAATCATCGGAGGCAACGCCATGTTGTGGACCGTCGCAATCGTGCTGTTCATCCTGTGGATCTTGGGCTTTGGCGTCTTTCACGTCGCGGGCGCGCTCATTCACCTGTTGCTCGTGCTGGCCGTCATCGTGCTCCTCATTCGCTTGATCAGCGGCCAACGCGCTGTCCCCTGAGTAAGTCTGGGCGCGGCCGTTAGTAACGGTCGCGCCCTTCTGAGCATCACATCGGCCTGGCCGCAGCGCTGGGACAACGGATCCATGCTATCGAGTCGGTCATGACGTCTCGCGAAACACAAAGAATCCACGATCTGACATTCGAGCACGCCGGTCACCAGTACCAAGCCCGCGTTCAAGACCGCGGCAGGATCCACGGTTGGTGGTGGTTCACGGTGGCGGGCGACGGACAGTGGTACGCGCCGTTTCGAGCCCGGTCCGAAGACACGGAAGCCTCCGTGCGACATCGCGTCGTCGACTTCTATGAAAGTCTGATGCGCCGTCGAGATGCGCCGCCACGTTGGCGTTGAGCGATCGCCGCGCTGACCCAGCGTGACGCTGCGACGCATCGGCGACGCCCCCGGCGAATGGCGCGGGGGCGCACCGATTCTGCTAGCGACGATCGCCCTCTTTCTGCTCTGCTTTGCCAAGCTTGTCTTGAGCATGACCCTTCTCTTTCTCGAACTTCCCCTCCGCTTCGAGCTGGGGATCGTCCGCCTTCTTGCCCACCTTCTCCGTCGCTTTCCCGGCCGCCTCTTTCGTCTGTCCCGCGATCGAGTCGGCTTCGCCCTGTCGACTCATATCGCTCTTCACGGGATCGCGTTCGTCAGGCATCGACAGTCTCCGTGTGCTAAGTGGCCGCACGCCAACCGCGATGGACGTCCCTCACGCCCGACGGCATGCGCACGATGCCCATGCGAAAAGCATATCGTATGCCGGGCCCGCTAAGCCGCGATGACGCGCAACGTCGGTTATTCCTGCCGCACTTCGACGCCGCGAATTCCCGTCCGCGGTGCAGGCAACCGATGATCCTCGCATGAAAGAGCACCTCGTCGAGCGCCGCCGGATCGAACGGCGCGCCGCACGCCCGACACCATACGGACCCCAAGTCTCGCTCGCCGGCGCACACCCTGTACCTCTCGGCTCGGCGCGGCCGTCGATTCAGCCACCTGCCCGAGCTCGCGATCCGCGGCGCGATCACCGACGCAGACATGCAGCGCTGGATCGCGCGCATCGACTACCTATCGCTTCGTGTTGCCGTTACTGAACGCTGGGCTGCCGTCCGGCGCCGCGGGCATACCCGCTCGGACCGGCGACGAAAACGCTGAGGCCAACCCGGCCCGCTAGCGCTTCCGCCAGCCTATGGCACGCGTTGCGTCGCAAATGGGGCCATGATCGCCAGAACCCTTTCGACGTTGGAAACGATGTACGCAGGCGGTTGGAAGAACTTCGAGACGTTCCGCCGATGCTACCAGTATCCCGACAGCGACACGATGCAAGCAGTCGCGGATCTCGCTCCAATTCCGGATCGACGTACACAAAAACGTACACACTTTCTGGAATTGGTCGAAAATGAAAAACGGCGCCGCTCCGGAAAAGCGAAGCAGCGCCGCGAGTTAGTTCCAGTTGCCCCTCCTGGGCTCGAACCAGGACTCTCCTGATCCAGAGTCAGGAATGTGCACTTTCCGCCGCATTTATCGATCGTACTATTCTATTGCAAGTGAACTACATAGCTGCAATGGCGATTCCCGGATATTCCGCTAGATTCCCCAGCGGTGCCACCCCGGTGCCACCCTCACGGACCAGCCGACGGGGATCGTATGGCGACAGTCAATCTCACGAAGCGCGTTGTGGACGCACTTCGACCACGTGCCGCTCGCTTCGACGTGTACGACCGCGCGGTGGCTGGATTCGTCTGCCGAGTGTCGCCCGATGGACGAAAGAGCTTTTCTCTCCTCTATCGCGCCGGCTCAGGGCGTTCCGCGCCGAAGCGCCGTCTCACTATCGGCGAGTACGGGGCGCTCACCGTTGATCAAGCTCGCCAACGTGCAGCAGAGGCACGCGCTCAAATCCAACTCGGTGGCGACCCCGCGGTCGATCGGGCCGCGGCGAAGGGCGCTCCCACTATCGCCACTTTGGGCGTGGACTTCATGGCGGACGTTGACGCGCGGCGCAAGCCGAAGACGGCAAGCGAATATCGTCGACAGTGGAACAAGCACATCGTCCCGTCACTGGGCAGCAAACGAGTTGCCGACGCCACCACAGCAGATGTGGCGAAATTGCACCGGTCCCTGCGCGGCAACGGTCCGTATCTCGCGAACAGGGTGCTCGCACTCCTCGGGTCGTTCTTCACCTACGCCGAGCGGCAAGGCATCCGTCCGCGGCACAGCAACCCTGCGGCCGAAGTTGATCCATTTCGCGAGTCCACGCGTGAAAGGTTCTTGACCCCTGAGGAAATTGGCCGTCTCGGAGACGCGCTGCGGCGCGCTGAGACCACCGGACTGCCCCTAGCCGCCATCCATCGTCGCTCGCGTCGTTCCAGAACAACGGAGTCAGAGACAGCGATTGCCCAGCCATCCGATGCTCGGAGCGACTCGAAAACCGCAGCCGCCAATCTGTACGCGGTCGCGGCCTTGCGGTTGCTGTTAATCAGCGGGTGGCGCAAGTCAGAGGTACTGACGCTGCGCTGGGACGCGATCGATGCCGATCGGGGCATCGCTACACTCAGTGATACGAAGACTGGTCGCAGTCAACGTCAGCTTGGCGCTCCTGCGCTCGCACTGCTCGGCGAGCTACCACGCGTTGAAGGATCGCCGTACGTATTCCCTGGCGGCAGAAAGTTGGATTGTCCGCGAGTCGATCTGGCCCGCCTCTGGTGCTCTGTGAGGCTCGCTGCTGGCCTTGAGGATGTGCGCCTGCATGACCTGCGACATTCGTTCGCGTCGATCTCAGCCTCTGCGGGTGCTGCCCTGCTCATAATCGGCAAGCTCCTGGGTCATCACGAAACGGCGAGCACAGCCCGGTATGCGCATCTGCTCGACGCCCCTGTCAAAGCCGCCGCAGATGCCGCCGCGAAAGAGATTGCAATACAGCTTGCGAACGGGAGAGATACGGCAACGCCTGCGCTCCGACTGGCCAAATAGTTCGCCGTTCCCTCACCCAGTCCGTCTCATCCGTCAAGCCGCGGGATCAGCAGGTTCCCCACGACCTCAATCGGTCCTTCGGGCACAGCGGCCACGGCTTGGCCAACCACCTCAAACTCAACGAACTTGAGGGCGGCGCCATTCGCTGCCCGACCCAGCGCACCAAGAACGCGAAAATACATTTCGAACCGGTTGCGACGCTCGAGCGGGCGTACTGGTCGTTTCGCCCTCAGCAGATGCTTGACTTCACCGGCCGGCGAGTCAATCGCGCACAGAAATGCTGCTCGCGCGAGACGTGTGGCAACGTCCAGCCTCATCTCCTTCATCTCGCCTCTGGCCATTCGAGTTACTTGCTCACGAGTTAGATGGAGCTCCTCCGAGAGGCGGTCCTGCCCATACGGATAGAGACGAATAGCCGCCGCCAATGACTCCGGATGACGGACCGGTAGCACTGTCTTAGCGGTCCGCGCCGCCCGTCGACGCTCACACGGGGGAGCCAGGCCCTGCCCTGTCGGCGCTTCTAACGCGGGCACCTCCGTACACGCTGGGCCATCGTCACCCACGCGCCACTTGCCGCCCGAATATTCCGTCACGGCATTCCCGAGGGGCCACGCGGCCACGAGGTGCGGCCCCGGCGAGCCATCGGCGAGCACGGTCGGGATGGGGGGTGAGCTTAACCCAGCTTCGGCCGCATAATCGACCAGCACAGCGTCGCAACGGGTGCAATGCTGGCGCGGGCTGACAAACTCGCCGGCCAGGTGCGTGCGTCGATCCCACGTCATAAGACTGCCCCTCGCTAAAGCTTCCCTGTCGTGGAGCGCAATGCGGCATGAGAATGTATTGAGAAGTTTAGCGAGAGACCTGCGGGTATAGGAGGACACACAGATGCCAGACCCAAATCAGAGACTGTTCAGCACGCATGCCGCCGCGCTCTACCTCGGGTTCGCACGTCAGACGCTCAGCAAATGGCGCGTGGAGGGATCTGGCCCTCGATTCATTCGGGTCGGGGGGCGCGTCATGTATCACCGCGCCGATTTGGATGCGTTCATCGATGAGCAACCCCGGCGCAGGTCAACCGCGGATGTGCCGGGAGCAGACGACGCAAACCCCTACGTGGCCGCGTAGGGCCTCACGCGCGCTCGCTGCGATCAGCGGTAAACGTCCACATAGCGTCGCGGTTGTACCACTGCCGCCCCAGGCCCACAGGCCACGCGTCAGGACCGCCGGCGGAACGAACACGAACTAGGGTCAGAGCATGACGCCTTGTAGGCCGGCCTATTCGCCGATCAGTCCGCGCATGCTATCTCATGCGCTCGGGGGCTACCTCCGCGACTTCGCCTGGGACCACTTTGCGACGCTGACGTACCGCAAGAAGCCGCTGGTGGAGGCTGTGTGTCGTGACTTCGAGCACGGTTGGATCCGACGACTGGCGTGGTTCACTAGACGAAGCGTGCCTTATTTCTATGTGATTGAGCCGACGACTGTGGGCTGGCCGCACATTCATGCGCTCACAGCTGCAACGGCTGACTTGTCCCTCGAATGCATGGAACGCGGCTGGAAGTCGGGATTCACCAGGATCGCACGATACCGCCGCGATGAGCGCGGGGCCGCCTTGTATGTGACAAAGGCGCTGGATCGAGCCATGTGGTGGGATTTCTCTGATCGCCGGCCGCCGTTGCTGATTGGATGACGAGAGTAATTGAGGGTAAGCATTCGCCAGGGAGCCGACAGCCGCTGACGATCCGTCAGCGCATTTTCGTTGAAGCGTACATCGCGGATCCGATGCACTCGGGCAAGGCCGCCGCCATCGAAGCGGGATATTCTCAACGCCGAGCCCACGTCACGGCTCACCGACTACTTCGGAAACGGCACGTGCGGGCCGCGATAGATCGTGCCCTCAGGCCGCAACTGCGCAAGTATCGCATCACCAGAGCACGCGTCCTACGCGAACTAGCGGTGCTGGCCTTCTCCGACATTCTTGATTACAGGATCACGGGAGATGGCCAGATCGAACTGACCGGCGGCGCTTCAACACGAGCAACACGCGCTGTTTCGGTCTTTAGGTGTAGACGGAGCCGCACAACACGAGGGAACGGTGATCAGGCCGTCACGACTGAGATCCAAGAGACGGAAGTCAGGTTTTGGGACAAGGGGCGAGCACTGGCGCTCGCAATGCAGTACCTCGGCCTTCTGGTCGACCGCGTGCAAATTGAAGATACCCCGGCGACACAGTCGGATGAGGAGCTTCGCCAGTCCATTCTCGACAAGCTGGAGCGGCTCGCAGCCACACGGTTATCGCGAAGTTCGCAGAGGCTGGCATGTGATTGACGCCTGGGGCGATGCGGCTCGATCCAAGGGGCACTGGACTCCGCGCTCGATTCGGCCCAAGCTTCCTAGCACGTTGAAGCTTGTCCATAGTCGGTGTTATGCGGGTATGGGCATGCCTCGCAGGCCTGTGGTCGAACTCAAGGGCGAAGGCCAGCTTTACCTTGTCGACAGTCGAAACACACAGTGGCGGGTCCATGATGTGGCCTTTGGACCACCCCTCGCCGCGAGATTCAAACGTAAGCGTCTTAAGCTCAGCGACGAGCGGGCGACAGACCGATGGTTCGTGTCGGAGGATGGTGACCAGCGATGCTACCACTTCGTACGCGACGACCAGCGCGACTTGCTGGTCGAGACCTTAGATCGCCAGTTACGAGCTGCCGGCGTTCCTTCGCGTGGCCGGTTCGACGGCGCTAAGCACTACACGCCCTGAGGAACCTTTACGCGACGCGCTGCGCGTCACCGATAGCGCCGCATTCGCGCGGCGTTCGTGCAGGTCTGCAATGAACTCAGCCCAGGACACGCCAAGGACCGTCAGCAACCGGTCCATCCGAATGAAACCGGGCATGAGCATCCGCGCCTCGATCTTACCGATGTATGTGCGATCCACCTCGGCCGCGAGGGCCAACGCTTCTTGAGAAATCCCGAGGCGTCTCCGGTACTCGCGAAAGAGTACCCGAACGTTCTGCGCATCCTCCTGCGACGTTACGGGCCGGCGTTCGGGATGCTTCGCCGCCAGGGCCTTAGCATCACGCCATGATCGCGGGATCACCAACGCCTCCGTGGCGTCGGCGCGAGTTCCGCGTCGAGAGCGGCGCCAAACTCGGCCCAGGTGCAGCCCAGTGCGACTAGCAGCGCGTTCATGGTACTGAGACGTAGATCAACACCACGACGTTCCATGCCGCCAACGTGCGACCGATCAATGCCCGCTTCGGCGGCAAGGCGCTCTTGAGAGAATCCGACCCTGCGACGATACCGGGCGATGACGCGCGCGGCGGGCAAGCCGACTAGAACTCTACCGTACGGCATCACTGGTGTCTCCGAGGGATTGTGTCGAGTTCATGGAGTGCCGCGCCGAACTCGCGCCAATTGACGCGGAGACCGACCAACAGAGCACGGATCTTTCGGAACCCGACGTTGCGCTCTCCGCGCTCCACGGCGCCGATGAACCCTCGGTCTAGTTTCGCCTCATGGGCGAACCCCTCCTGCGTGAAGCCGCCCGCTTTGCGGTAGACCCGGACTACCTCCGCGAGCACCGCCAGGTCAGCACGTCGGGGCTCGTTCATTGTCCGCGCCGGTCCACACGGCGAATCAACGCGGCCGAATACTCGAGAAGGCGCCGGCTCTGGACGTGCAGGCGCCACACGGTGCGAACTTGTTCGGCATATCGGCGCGGCCAAGGCCGGGCGAGGCTGTCGGCTATCAGGCGCGCTAAAGCCAGGTGGCGGTCACGTTCGTAGTTGGGTATACGCATATTGCAATGTAGTGCAAATGACAAGCATATGCACTACCGCCAAATGCTCCACTTTCGCATACGTTGTGCATGTGCCCCAAACGCGGACCACCTCTATTCAGATACGGCTAGCCCCGGCGGAGAAGAAGCTGGTTGATCGGGCGGCCGACGAGCAGGGCTTACCTGCCGCTAGTTGGGCGCGCTCTGTGCTACTGAGAGAAGCGCGTCGAACGGTGGACAGTAAAGAGTGACGGCGCGCCCAGTCTCATCAGGATCGTGGCGGGTACGTCAGGTGTACTATTCTCGTGTAGGCGTATTAACAATCAGCGCCGTATCAAACCCAGCCCTTTACCGAGTCGCCACCTCGGTCGCTCATGGCTGAATATCCACACCTGAGAAATGCGCCGATTACGGAGGCCATAGTAGACGTTCGCACTATGGTGTTGCCCGACTTCAATGCGGAGCAATTTGCCCAACTGGTTCCGATTCTAGCGAAAGATTTCCCTCTGGTAGAGCGCATGCATGGGGAGACGTTCAGTACGCCGCACGGACCGCCGTCCGATGCGAAGCGCATGGAGCGGAGCGGCTATCTCTTTCGCTCCGCGGATCGTCTGACCATTGCACAATTTCGGCGCGACGGCTTCACACTCAATCGACTCCACCCATACCTGAGTTGGCGTGAATTGCGCCCAATTGCTGTCGCCCTGTGGGCACGATACCGCCAAATCGTAGGTCCCCTCATTTGCGCTCGAATCGGCCTTCGCTACGTGAACCTGATCGACGTGGTCGTCCCGAACGCGCGGCTGGAAGATTACTTCCTGGTGTATCCGACCGTTCCGAGGGATAAGCAACGGCATCTGACGGAGTTTTTCTCGCGCTCGACTGTGCTAGACCCCGAAACCGGCCTAATGGCGGCGATTACCATGGCTAGTCAGCCCTCGGCCAGCCCCAATGTGGGTCTCATTCTTTTGGATATCGACACTTACCGACAAGCGGCCGCTGGTTTCTCGGAAGAAGTGGTAGCTCCGACGCTGGACGCTCTTCGAATTTTTAAGAACGACCTCTTCTTCAACAGCATCACACCCAAGACCGTCGACAGATACCGCTGACTCACAAATCTGTGACCATCTTCGCCCCCGATCCTCCCGCCGCGCCAATTCACGCAGATCCGTTGATGAGCGACGAGCCCAAAGCGATATACCGCGACTGGGACGCGACTCTCAAGGGCGCGCGGGCGCCTACTGGTCGTTGGACAGAGGTTGAAGAAGCGCTGTACAACGCCTGCATGGATGCAGCGGTCGAGAACTGGGACGGCTATGGGGCGAACGCCATCGATCCCAAATCAGTGGACGGAGCGCGCCGACTGCTGGCGCTTCTGCCGACGACGTTCCCCGCGCCGTCCATCGGAGTGGATGCCGACGGCGAAGTGAGTATGACGTGGTACGGGACATCCGGTTCCCTTTTCAGTGTCAGCGTGTCGCCCACTGGCGAGCTCGCATACGCGGGCATATTGGGTGACACGCGGTCTAGCGGCAGGGAGCCTATCGGATCACGGTTCCCAGCAGACATCTTGGCGAACCTTCAACGCTTGTACGACCACGGTGAGTTCTGGCGCACTGTTTGAAGCTCCAGTGGCATCGGAGGTTGAGGAGTTGTCACGATTCTTAACGCAATCGGGGCATTTTACTGCATCGACGCAGCGCGTTGACCCCAGCGCGTTCTCTTTGCGAAAGGGAGAGATGACGCTGTCGATCTATCGCACAGAAGGCTTAAGCGCCGCAGATCGATGGGTTCTCGGTGATGAGAGGCTTGCTCCACGGCCCGTGAAAGCAGTGGCGCTTTTTGACCCTGCTGCAGTGACGAGCGCCGGCCTTCGGCTCGACCGTGATGGACTGGACCACCCACGTCACGCATCGCTCGTTGATTGGCCCAGTGAGAAATATCTCCAGAAGCAATGCGCAGTAACGCTTGCCAAGCACTCGAATCTCGCCGCGAGAGGCTAGCTGGCTCGCCTCACTAGCGCTTCACGTACGGTGGCCGAGATACGCTTCCACCTGGCGAGTTAGTCGCCACGAGAGAACGATCCAAGTCTGAACGTCTCGTGGGCTGGGTTGCGTCGTGCCGCGCAAAGCATGCGCTGCGGCGTGTCTTGTGTTAACGAGCTGGGTCAATCCCGTAAACAACGCTCGCACGTCGGCTCCACGAGTCCTGAGGAACTGGCCGAAATCGCGGTTGTGGGCGTCGAACATCTTCAGGAGTTTGATAATCTTCTCAGCTGATGCTTGGCCTTTCATAAATGCGCCAAAGGCCGGAAAGTTGGGCCAGGTCTGAGGGGATTGAAATGCCCGCTCACAATCCCCGACGGAATTCCGCAATTTGTCTCGAGCACCCTCCTCTCCTCTATTTCGTCGTGCATCGCTCGAGTGCTTGTAGAGTAGTCTCGCAATTTGACGGGTGAGATACCTCTTGTGTCCTTCAGTCAGTTCCGACCACTGACTGACCTTCAACTTCCTACACTCTTCTACAACAACATCGTTCATGTAGCGCTCGAGTGCGGCGGCCGCGAGTATAGCAGCTCCTTTTGTGGTAGCGCTCGCGACGATTGGACTCTTCGACTCCAGCGCATTCCGAATCAACAGAACTGCTTCACGCATGCGCTGGCTATAATCTCCATAGGCGAAGCTGCCCATCATGGCAGCCGCGACAAAGCCGGTAGATCCGCGCCCAATTCAACCAGCTTCGCTTTCCATGTCGCCAACCGCAGTTCGAGGCGACTCTTGTCAGCGGTCGCACGGCTCAGAGAGTCAGCGAAATTTTGGTCTTCTAGGCACAAAACAATGAAGGCTGCCATGATCTCTTCCTTATGTGCAGCGGCCCACTTGGGATCGAGCCCCTCCATTACAAGCATCTGAACGTCAAACACGGCCCTATTCAACGAACGATCGCGCACGACCTTTCCGTTCTTATCCTTAAACACCCGCCGAAATGGCAACAAATCGAATACCGCTGCCACGGGTTTGATTGCGGAATAGAAGAACTCAGTCAATTGCGCGATTTCCGCCCCGTCCGCCTTCCTGTGATTCTTCATGTAGTCATTTAACAGTGTCTTCAGAGGTGGAGCATAGTCGGGAAGTGAGGCGCGAATCGCGAAGAACCTAAGTAACAGCTCGCAGTCGTTCATCCTCGGATGGCGTACTTTTAGTCCCAATAGCGTGAGCCACGCAGGATCGATCACCAACGAATGAAGAAGGTCGTTAAGCGGGCCTCGATAGATGCAATGCCTCACTTCCTGAGCGTTCAGTACCAGGCCGCCTTGATTTAACCGTTCAAAGACCTGAAAACGAATCTCGGAGTCACTCCTCGCAGAGATGATCAGGCATCTGAGGGTTCGGTTTCGAATCAATTTTTGCTGCCGTTCGTTGAGTTCGTCGAATCGTTTGTCGTTGAGGCCGGACAGCACTTCGAGCCCCCTCAGTTCGTACTGGTTTTCGAGGAACTCCTTGACCGCTAGGAGGCGCTGTTGGCCATCAACTACGACCTTACTCCCATCTTCATCTTCCGCGAAGAAGAGAGTCGGGATAGGAATGTTCAGCAGGAGGGATTCAATGAACTTGCTTTTGCGCGTGCGGTCCCAGACGGCGTACCGCTGAAATGATGGGCGAATGTCCAGCTCTTTGTCCCTGATCTCACCAACGAGAGCCTTGACTGGCGGATCGTAAGGCGTTGCGAAAAATTCACGCTCCGGCGGCAGGTGCTCCCACTCGACTGCGGCCTCACCCTGTTCGTCTTCGAACTTGATCTCAGGCTCAGGTGCATGCTCGGTCGACTCCTCGGTGGGTTCGGCTGGTCCGGATTGAACAGCGAAGAGGTCTTCCATTCAGATTGGAGTTAGAGACAAAGCGTGCGTGCGCGGGGAACTACTTTTGGTGCGACACTATTTCAACGCGGAATTCCAATTCAACCTTTCGGGCCCTCAATTGCAATCGCAAACGACCGACCCGGTCATTCGACTCTTGGAACAGCTCAATTCCTGACATGAAAGGCAACGTTCTTGACATTCAGAGCTGAGTTGAAGCTGGTTATGAGCTGCCAAGAATATCGGCGCCAACCACCGATGTAGAAGCAGGGGCTTCCCGTCGTGGTTCTAGGTGTCTCTATGTGGACAACTACGATCGTGGTCCAATCGAGCCGCCAGCGGGTTCATTCGACTGCTCCCTCACCGAGATTGCCCGCGCGGCTGTAGTCCCGGACCAGCATCCGGGCCGTCAATGCGGAAGGCGAGATCGTGGGGACGCGGCGGGAAGTGCGAGTTTACGTTTCCACGGGGCGCGAAATGGGTGATCGCGCAGTTTCTTTCCCACGAATTCGCCATCGCCACAGATTCGACAGCGGCACCCAAGTGGGCAGACGGTCGGCGCCCCTAGCGCAAGCCGAAATTCGAGCGCTGTGCCACCCTGGTGCCACCCACGCCGGAACCGCCACTCGCCAAAGCAAACGGCGCTGCACCGATACCGCATGCAGCGCCGAGAGTTAACCGCGATTGCCCCTCCTGGGCTCGAACCAGGACTCTCCTGATCCAGAGTCAGGCGTGTTGCCAGTTACACCAAGGGGCAGGGAGAGACCCGTAAGCTATTGGGTCACCCCGGACGACGGTAGAGTTAGGCCGACGTTCGCGGCCGTGAACGCGATCAGGTCGGCCGTATTGGCGATACGCTTGTCGGTCGGGAGGTAGCCGTGGCTGCCCTCGGTCTCGACATGGATGATGACCGGGTGGTCGCACTTCTGAACGGACTGCATCGCGGCCGTGAACTTGTAGCTGTGACTCGGCACGACGCGGTCGTCGTGGTCGGCCGTCGTCACAAAAGTCGCCGGGTAGCAGACGCCCGGGCGGATGTTTTGGACCGGGGAGTACTTGATCAGGTACTTGAACGCCGTGGAGTCCGTGGCTGAGCCGTATTCGCCGGTCCATGCGGCGCCGCCCGTGAAGCGGTCATAGCGGAGCATGTCCATGACGCCGACGGCCGGTAGGGCGACGGCGTAGAGGTCGGGACGCTGTTCTTCGACGGCGCCGACTAGGAGGCCGCCGTTCGAGCCGCCCTGGATCGCCATCTTTGACGGCGACGAGTACTTCTCGCGCTCCAGATACTCGGCCGCGGCAATAAAGTCGTCGAAGACGTTTTGCTTTTTCTCACGCATGCCCGCGTGATGCCACGCTTCGCCATACTCGGCGCCGCCTCGCAAATTCGCGGTGGCGTAGACGCCGCCGAGCTCGAGCCAGAGAGGGATCGTGGGGCTGAAGGTCGGCACGAGGTTGACGTCGAATCCGCCGTACGCGTAGAGCAGCGTCGGATGCGAGCCATCCAACTTCAAACCCTTCTTGGCCGTGATGAACATCGGCACCTTCGTGCCGTCCTTCGACGGATAGAAGACCTCTTGCGTCTCGTACTGACTCACATCGAACGGCAGCTTCGGCGGGTCGAACGCGTGACGCGCGCCCGTCTTGATGTCGTAGCGGAAGACCGTCTCGGGATAGAGCGGCGACGTGAACGTGTACAGAAGCTCGGGCGAATCTTCTCGCGCCGAGAGACCCGAGATCGAGCCGAGTCCGGGTAGCGTGATCGCGCCGAGCGGGGCGCCGGTCAACGAAACCATGCGCAAGGTGCTCTTTACGTCGACGAGCTCTAAGAGCGTGAGGCGGCCGCCGCTGACAACGGCGTTTTCGATCTCGTGCTGTCCCTCAGGAACGATCGTACGCCAGTGCGATTCGTCCGGATGCGCGACGTCGACGGCGATCACGCGGCGCTTGGGCGCGTTGTGGTCGGTCATGATGTAGGCCGTCGTGCCGACCACGTCGATCGGTGTGTAGAGGCCGTCGGCCGCATCGGTGATCGACACGAAGGGCGCGTCGACCTTGGGGTGCATCGGGTCGCCGAGCGAGGCGATCGCCAAGGTGTTGTGGGGTTCGGCGCCGGGGCTGGCGGAGACGAAGAGGTAGCGGCCATCCTCGGAGACCGTGCCGGAGACGAACCATGTCGGCTTCGAGGGGAGCGCGAAGATCTTGATGTCGGACGACTGCGGCGTGCCGACTTTATGGTAGTACAAGGTCTGGTCGGTCAGCGCGGCGCTCAGTTTTTCGGAGGCCGCGCGCGCGGGGAAGCGCGAGTAGTAGAAGCCGGCGCCGTCAGCGGTCCATGAGAGGCCCGAGAAGCGGACCCAGTTCACGGTGTCGGACAGATCGTGTCCCGTGGCGACCTCGCGCACGTGGACGTCGCGCCAGTCCGCACCGCCTTCGGAGAGACCGTAGGCGATGTAGCGGCCATCGGGCGATGGGGACCACTCGGCGAGCGAGATCGAACCATCTGGCGAGAGTTGGTTCGGGTCGATCAGGACCGAGGGCGTAGCGTCGGCGCCGTGGCGCACATAGAGCACGGCCTGGCGTTGCAGGCCGCTGTTCTTTTGGTAGAACCACACTTGGCCATGCACTTCGCGGCGCGGTAGGCTGACTTTCGGGTAGTTCCAGAGCGCGGTCAGGCGCTGCTTGACGACGTCGCGGCCCGCGATTTTGCCGAGGTAGTCGGCGGTCAGCGCGTTTTCCGCGCTCACCCAAGTGTGCACACCGGGCGCGTTCAGGTCTTCCATCCATTGGTACGGCACCGGGACCGCTGTGCCGAACAGCGTGTCCACTTTCGCATCGGCTTGGGCCGCCGGATACGCAAGATGCTGGGCGCTCGCCGCGCTCGCGTTCAAAACGACGACGACCATTGTCGACCAGGATACAACGCGCATCAGAACGGCCCTCTAATAGGACATCCGTCAGAGCCAGCTAGAGCCACCTTGGCACACGATCACGATACCGTCGATACTCCCGCCCGAACATGCGCTCGAGATACCGCTCCTCCCGCTCCACATGCCGGCGGCGCACGAATGTGACCACGATGGGAAGCGCCAACAAGGGCCAGATCGCGTTGGCCGCGATCGCGATCCCCGCGCTCACGAGGGTCAAGCCCAGATAGATCGGGTTCCGCGTCCACCGAAACGGTCCGCTCTCGACCAGCGCCGTCACCGGACGGTCAATGCGGACAGTCGAGCCCGCGCGGCGGATCGTGATCACCGCGGCCAGTCCCAATGCGAGCCCGAGCACAATAAGTCCCACGCCGGGGACGAGCCAGAATAGCGGGGATTTGTGGCGCGGGAAGAGTGGGCCACCAATGCCCCACTCGATCGCGAATCCCACCGCGAGCCCAGCCAGATAGTACAGTGGTGGCGGCACGTCGCCGTCAAACATACGAGACTGAACAACCTCACGCCGGTTTCGTCGCAGGTGCAGTCGATCGGCCCGCGCGCATATGAACAGCGGCGCCCCGTCCAGTCGCTATGTTTTGGAGTGCGACGATCGTTCCTCTGGCTCGCCTCCATCGGGGCGCTGGCCGCCTGTCATGATACGCCAGCGGCATTCGGGCCGCACGCGGATTCGCTGTTCACAGCACTCTCCGAGCGCTACACGAGCGTGGAGCGGAGCCCGCGATTCGCGGCCGCGCGCATCAAGCTCATTCATCACGCGCTGTCGCCGTCGAAGGTGTTCGACGATACGGCGGTCTGGAACGGCGCCGATCCGCCGGGCGAACGCGTCCTCACGATCCACGGCGCATTCGAGGGCGGCAAGTATCGGCTGTTCGATGATCCCGCGGCGGGACTCCCGACGCACGTCGGTGAGACGCAGCAGGTGATCCACCTCCAGCAAACCGCCAAGGGCGAATACGAGTGGACGACGCGCGCCGTGGGCGCGGTCGGCTCGATCACCGGCGCGGACGTCGATCGGGCGATCTCGACGCTGATCGCGAACGGCGCCACCCACAACGAGACGGAGCTCCGCGCCGAATATCGCGCGGCGTTTCCTCGAACGACTGCCACGCTCGGGCGGTTGTTCACGCTCGATACGCTGCGCACCCGACCGAACGGCTACATCACGCTCGTCGCCGTGATGCATCCCGACGGGATCGCCTCGACGTCACCGGCGTTCGCCAAGTATCTCATGAAGTACGTCGTGCCCACGCGATTTCACTCGGTGCTGCAGGACAAAACCGGCGCGACATGGCTCGACGTCAGATGGGAGAACAGCGCGCTGACCATCGCCTGCCGCGGCACGCGCGACGGTCACCTCGCGGCACTGGGCGGCGGATCCGGAGCGATGCCCGATACGCTCATGCTGACGACCGACGTGTTCACCAAGGTCGCGATTTTCTCCGCCGGCATGAGCGGACTCACGGCCGACATGAGCCTCGTGCGCACGCCGCACGAGCGCGGATGGGATTTCGCGTTCCGCCGCGAGCCCAAGTTTCACATCCCGCTCGCCATGGGACACTTCATGCACGGCTCGCTGAAAGAGCCGTTCGAGGGCCGCGGCTCCGGCCTGCACCTGGCGATGCGGGACAGCGCCGGCGCGCAAACGCTGATGGAACGCGACGGCCACATCGCCGTCAAAGAAAGCATGATCATGAAGTGGTTCGGCGGCTTCGGCAAAGCGGCCGTCGGCGACTTCGCCGGACAATCCGAAGCCGAAGAGAATCAGTTCGACGCCGAGGTCTTCTCGGCGCTCAAAGCCGACATCACGGGCCGGTAAAAAAACAAAAACGCCCCGGTTCAGTGAACGTCAGTGAACCGAGGCGTTATAGGAGCTTGCCACGCGCGCCGTCATTGGAACTCTCCGTCCTACCGAACGGCGGCGGGCAAAATTGTCCCGACCAGTGGAGCTGAGGGGAGTCGAACCCCTGACCTCTGCAGTGCGATTGCAGCGCTCTCCCAACTGAGCTACAGCCCCGAAGCGCGATTTGCGCCGCAATCAAACGTAGAGACGTGCCACCTAATGTCAAGGTAACATGCCTTACACCTTGACGCGAGGTCACCCGCGTCAACACCCTCATAACTATTCAGTTACGACCGTGCCACGGACTTAGCATGGAGCAGCGAACTTATGCCGCTCCATCCGCTGGCGAACTGTCGCTGTGCGCCACCCGAGACACCCGGCTGCGATCTTCGACCGTCGTCTCAGTGGCCGCATCACGACGCCGCGTCCGAGCGCCGGCGCTCCGCGCACCGCCACCCTCACGGCCGATCGCCGCCATGTGCTCGCGATCGCGACTCACGGTCTCGCCACCCTTGCGGCCGGCCACCCGCGCCTCATCAGCCGTCCACTCGTGCGCCGTGCCCTTCGCGTGCGCCGCACGCCCACCCTTGCTCGCGATCTCGCGCTGACGATCACGATCCATCGAGGCGAATCCGCGATTGCTCGTGCCACTCCGCTTCGCCGATCCGTTCGCACGACCGTTGTCGTGCTCCATCTCGCGACTGCTGTGTTCCGGCATTTCAGACCCCCTGACCCTTTATCCATATCCGGTTTTTTTACCCACCGCGCTCTGCCGCAAAAGCAGGACCATACGCGGCCAGGCACCCATCGATCCGGAACTGCGACAGCTTAAAATCCCACACGGCCGTGTCCGCCACAAGCCCGGTCCACCCATGGGGTGGCAACAAGCGGGCCCAAACCCCGAAGTCTCGGCGGGGAAAGGTCTTTCGATACCCGTATATTTCACGGATGTCACTCTCGCTGCGCTTCCTGGGCACCGCCGCGTCCCGCCCCACGGTCGAGCGCAACGTGTCCGCGACCGCCATAATCCGCGAGGGTGAGACCATCCTGGTCGACTGCGGCGAGGGCACCCAGCGCCAAATGATGCGCTACGGGATCTCTTTCAACTTGGGAGACATCCTGTTCACGCACTATCACGCGGACCATGTCCTCGGTGTCGTTGGTCTGCTCCGTACCCTCCAACTCCAGGGGCGAACCGACCCGATTCGACTCTACGGGCCGGTCGGCCTGGGTCGACTCGTGCGACTCGCCGAGCAGTTTGGCGGCGAACGCTGGGGGTTCGCGGTCGAGATCACCGAGCTCGAACCCGGTGCCACGATCAAGCGCACGGGCTATGAGATCGTTTCCTTTCCAGTGGACCACCGCGGCGCCCGGGCGTTCGGCTACGCCCTGGTCGAGGAAACCCGGCTCGGACGCTTCAATCCAGACACCGCCCGAGCCCTCGGTATTCCGGAAGGACCCCTCTGGGGAAAGCTCCACCGCGGCCAGACCGTGACCCTGGACGACGGGCGCGTCATCGACGGCGCCTCACTCGTGGGCCCGACCCGCCCCGGCCGCCGCATCGTCATCACCGGCGACACGCGGCCGGCCGACACGACCACCATCGCCGCAACCGGCGGCGACCTCCTGGTACACGAAGCGACGTTCGCCGACGAGGAGGCGGCCCGCGCGGCCGAAACTGGCCACTCGACGGCCCGCGAGGCGGCGACCGTCGCCGCCCGCGCCGGCGTTCGCCGCCTCATCATCACGCACTTCTCGGCGCGCTACACACGCGACTCCACGGACTTGGAGCGCGAGGCACGCGAGGTCTTCCCGGCCACGACATGCGCCCGGGACGGACTAGAAATAGAAGTGCCCTACGAGAACGAAGGACCGGCTACGCTGCCCCAGGCGGCGTACGCGGACCCCAGCCCGCTGGGCGTATCGGCATCGACCGCCGAAACAGACGCCTCAACGTCGGGTCGTCCAGCGCATCCATGACCGTACGGGCGGGCAACCGGGCGGTCACATTCCGCGCCTCGGGCCCGTTCGTGAGGTACCAGGCGTAGCGATCGAGGTGACTCGAGCCGGGATAGCGAAACACGACCATCGCGTTGCTCGCCCCGGGGAGTTGGACGGACACGTCCCAGCTCGTGCCGTCAGCCGACTGAAAAGTGCGCTTCACTACGCGACAAGCTCCTCGAGCGGACGCCGGCCGACAAAGCCGGCGTCGATCTCGTGCCAGAATTGAACGCTGGGCTCCCCGAGCCGCCAGCAGAGATACACCGGCCGGCCATCCCGCTCGGCCGGAAAATCCACCAGCCCCGTCTCATAGTCTTTGAGCTCGATGCCGAGCGCGGTCAACTCGCGGATAAACCGGTCGACCTCCGCGGCGATCGCGCTCGCCTCCCGCTCGAGCTCCTCGGCCCGCGGATGCGGCGTGGGACTCGACACCGACGCGGTCACGAGCTCGAACTCGCGAATCCGCTCGCGCCACCGGCCGACCGCGACCACGATGTCCTCGACGATCCGTCGCACCAGCGGCAGCATCTGCGTCGCCTGCTCGGGCGTGAAGACCTTGGGCTCGACGGTCATGGTCGAATCGTGCGGTTCGCGGCGGGACCGGTCAAGACCGGCGGCCGTCACTTTCCGCCTCGCGCTCCTCGAGCCGGCGACGGCGACGCTCCTGGGCCGCGGCATACCGGCGGATCTCGTCCTCGGTCTCCGGTATGAGACGCGGGACTTCCACGGGACGACCGTTTCGATCCACCGCGACCATGGTGAGGTAGCAACTGTTCGTATGCCGCAACCGGCCCGAGATCAGATCCTCAGCGTCCACGCGAACGCCGACCTCCATCGACGAGCGGCCGACGTAGTTCACGCTGGCTTTCATTATGACCAGGTCGCCGACATGGATCGGCTCCCGAAAATCCACGCGGTCCACGGACGCCGTAACCGCCGGCATCCGCGCATGACGGAACGCCGCTATGCCTGCGGCTGTGTCCATCATCGCTAGGACAACACCGCCGAAGACATGACCTAGGATATTCGCGTCTTGCGGCATCATGAGACGCGACGTCTCGCCTTGGGATTCTTTTACCGTCTTCGGGGCCAGACCTGGATCGATGCTCAATGACCGAACCGGTTGCGAGTCACACGCTGTTTGGTGCGCATTGGCGAGCGATTGGAGGTCAGCCTTGCCGTCGCGCGAGGCAACCGTCCTTTATAGCGGACCGACCGGGCATCGTCGGAGTACAAAGCCGATTCGTCGAACGCACGAACCAGAGCCTTTCGCGTAGCGGCATCCGGCGTCACGTCCAGCCAGAACACGCGACGCGCGGGTGACGGCACGTGCGCGACCGGCCACTCATGCCGCGTACTATCGCGCAACGCGAGCTGGACATCGTCGGCGATCGTATCGTACCGCGCGACGATGTCGATCTTCCCATGCCGCCAGACGACCGCGGTCGACTCCGGCTCGGGCAGCGTCGGACGCACCTCGCGCCACCATGCCGGCAGCATGCCCGTCGCGGCGATGGCGCCGAGCGAGAGATACCGGCCGTTGCCGATAACGCCGTGACCGGGAACGATGAACGACACCTCGAGCGTCCGATCGTGATCGGCGAGCGTGAAGCTCCCCGGGTCGAAGGCGAACGCGCCGCCCGAAAGCGCGCGCGCACCGCGCCGCACGGACTCGTCGTCCGAGACGCCGATCGCGCGGACCGAATCCTTGACCGCGCCAAACCGCCGCTGCCCGGCGGCGATGATGCGGTCGGCGGCCGGCACGCCGAGCACCACGCGCAGCGAAGCCGCGCTCTTCGGCGCCCCGGTGGACCGCAAATCCAGCACGCCACGCCGGATGGTCTCGCCCGTTCCAGCCTCGCCCTTGAGCGCGCCATGGTACTGATAGGAAAGGAACGGCCCGTGCAGCTCGAGGACGTCGATCTCGCCCGTGACGCTGCTGGTCGGATCGTCGGCCGCATCCTCGTCCGGCTCGAGCGGCGAATCGTCCGGATGCCGCGCCGCATACCGGGCCGCGGCCCGACCGACGGCCGTATCCTCGAACACGGCGACCGAATCGCCCTGGATCAGGTCCCGCCGATAGATCCGCTGTCCCACAAACACGGCATTCGTGTACGAACGGTCATCGTCGGCGACGTAAATCTCGTAGAACCGTCCGCCATAGCGCGCGAGCGTGAGCGGCGCGCCGCGCACGTGGATGCCGTCCCGACCGGTTTTCACCCAGAACGTCGAATCACCGGCGCCGAGCAAGAACTCAGCGGCCGGCGGCGTCGCGACCCGACGGCGCACGACGTGCGATGGCGACCGGGTGGCTCCGCACCCGAGCACCAAGCCGCCGGCGACAACGATCAGGACGTGACGCATCGATCAAAGATACAGTCTAGGAGTTTGAGCACGAAGTATTACATTGTGCGGCCGTTCTATTACCCATCGATGACACGCGTAGCGCTTTCGTTCATTCTGGTCTCGACGCTTGCTCTCCACGCGCAGACCACCGCTCCAAATCCGCCGGCGATCAAGGGCCTGTACGTCAACCGGTTCGCCGCCCAGAGTCCACGCAAGATGCGATCGCTCATCGCGCTGGCCGACTCGACCGAGATCAACGGATTCGTCATTGATATAAAGGACGAGTTCGGGATCAACTATCAATCGACGGATACGCTGGTCCGGCGCAACGCGGGCCGGGCTGGGTACATCCCCGATCTCCCGCAGCTGATCGACACGCTCAGGGCACACCACATCGTGCCGATCGCACGGATCGTGGTGTTCAAGGACTCCGTCGCCGCCCGGCTCAATCCCCAGTGGCGGATCCTCAAATCCGACGGAACCTCGTGGCACGATAAGAAGGGGATGACCTGGGTCAACCCGTACAATCACGACTTGTGGGAGTACGAGCTGCGCGTCGCCGACGAAGCGGCGGCGCTCGGATTCCAGGAAGTGCAGTTCGACTACATTCGCTTCCCGGAACCATACAAGAGCCTGCCCACGCAAGTCTTCCCGGGCGCGGGCGATCGCCCCAAACCCGTGGTCCTCGCCGAGTTCCTGAACACGGCGAGAACGCGCCTCTCGAAGAAAGGCGTGCGCACGACGGCTGACATTTTCGGCCTCGTGACGAGCGTCAACGGCGCGCTCGAAGTCGGCCAGCGCTGGGAGGATCTCGCGCAGTCGGCCGATGTGATCCTGCCGATGACGTATCCGTCGCACTATCCACACGGATCGTTCGGCCTGGATCGCCCGAACGCCGAGCCATACAAGACAATCCTCGCCGCCGTGAGCGCCGCCCACCGGCGCGACGAAAAGCTCGGCCTTGAGGGCGAGCACGTGCGGCCGTGGCTGCAGGCGTTCACGCTCGGCCCGCCGGCGTACGGCCCGGCTGAGCTGCGCGAGCAGAAGAAAGCCGTCTACGACGCCGGGTATCAGGGCTGGGTCCTATGGAACCCGGGGTCCAAGTACGAGGCGGTCGCGGCCGGCTTGGACAAGAAGCCGGCGACGGCCGGCGGCCAGGTGGTCGCGGCTAAGAGATCTCCTGCCCCGTCCACTGCTCGACAACCTTGAGCATCTCGGCGTGATCGGCTTGCGCACCGAGCTCTCGGTGCGCGATCTGCATCAGTTCGGCCGTCAACTGTAGCACCGGCGCGGGCGTCCGCTCATCGCGGGCGAATTGGGCCGCGATTCCGACATCCTTGTCGAGAAGCGCCAGGCGGAACGTGCGCGGAAATTTCCGCGAGATCACGCGCTGGGGGATGAGGTTCATTGACGCGTTCGATCGGCCACTCGACGCGTTGATCACATCGAGGGCGACCGTCGGCGATACCCCAGCCGCTTTGAGCGCCGCGAGTCCCTCGCCGGCCGACCAGAGGTGCACGGCCAGGAGCGCGTTGTTCACGGCCTTGACCGCGTCGCCGCTCCCGATCGGGCCACAGAGCACGATCTTCTGCCCGACCGAGTCGAGCACCCCGCGCACGCGCTCGAGATCCGTCTCGTTGCCGCCGACCATAATCGTCAGCGTCCCCGCCTCGGCTCCCGCCACGCCACCGCTCACGGGGGCATCCAGGAACGACACCCCAGCCGTCGCGAGCCGCGCGGCGATCCGGCGACTGCCGGCCGGGTCGCCCGACGTGAAGTCCACCCAGACCGCGCCCTTCTCGAGCGCCGGCATGGCCTGATCGAGCAGGCTCTCGACATCGGGCGAGGTGGGCAGGCAGCTCGCCACGATCGCGGCGCCGCGCACGGCATCGCC
>DASRDS010000238.1:0-1251 GCA_035652495.1 Gemmatimonadaceae bacterium | reverse complement strand
CTCCGGGGATGCCGCGCGATCTCGTCGGGACCCGCGAGGATCCGCACGGTCATCGGACTGGCGAGTAGCGTCAGCGGGCGCCGCACGTGTGTGTGCGGGATGGAGTAGCTATTGCGATCGAATCGCACGTAGGGGGTCTTGCCGGAGACCACCGTGCGCATCACCGCCGTCTCGAAGGCATGGGCCGGCAGCGGCAAGAGCCGCGGCTGCTCGTCCGCGAGGACCTCGGCGACCGTGCGATCGCGGTGCTCCGGATGCGGACGCTGATGCGCGATCTCGTCCCGCCACCGCCGAAACTGCGCATTGAGATCGTCGACATCGGCAAACGTGCGCGCAGCAAAGAAGGCCTGGCGTAGCTAGGCGATCTGGCGTTCGACCTTGCCCTTCTCGTTGCCGCGGCCTGGGGTTGAACCGTACCGGCTTCGTGGGAGGGCCCATTCTGAGAGAGGATGTGGCCCATGGCACGACCCAGCAAGTATTCCCCAGAACTCCGTGAACGCGCCGTGCGCCTGGTCTTTGACCACGCGCCGGACCATCCGTCCCAATGGGCTGCGATTCGATCGGTCGCCGAGAAGATCGGGTGCCCGGTCGAAGTGCTGCGCCGCTGGGTCCGCCAGGCCGAGCGGGATGCGGGCCAGCGCCCGGGCCTGACGACCGATGAACGCGCCGAGCTGAAGCGACTCCAGCGCGAGAACTTCGAACTCAAGCGCGCGAACGAGATTCTCCGGAAGGCGTCCGCGTTTTTCGCGCAGGCGGAGCTCGACCGCCGACCCAAGTGATGGTCACGTTCATCGATCAGCATCGCGCGAGCTATGGGGTCGAGCCGATCTGCGAGGTCTTGCCGATCGCCCCGTCGACGTATTTCCGATGCAAAGCGGCGCAGCGGGATCCCACCCGGCGCTCGGTGCGCGCCCAGCGTGACGAGGTTCTGCGAGCGATCATTCGGCGGATTTACGAGGAGAATCATCGGGTCTACGGGCCGCGCAAAGTCTGGAAACAGATGGGGCGCGAGGGCCTGCACGAGGCGCGCTGTCGCGTGCGGCGCTTGATGCGGGAGATGGGGCTGGTCGGTGCGGTGCGTGGACGGGCGTGGACGACCACCACCCAGTCGAAGCCGAACGCGGATCGGCCTAGCGATCTCGTCGATCGGAACTTCACGGCCACGCGGCCGAATCAACTGTGGGTGTCCGACTTCACCTACGTCGCGACCTGGCGCGGCTTCGTCTATGTCGCGTTTGTAATCGACGTCTT
>DASRDS010000237.1:0-14127 GCA_035652495.1 Gemmatimonadaceae bacterium | reverse complement strand
CAGATCGTCTACGCCACGATCACCGGCGCATCGACGGATCTGCGCATCCTCACGTTGAGCACCGGCGCGGTGACCGACCTTCAGATCAGCGGCTGGGCGCCCTCGTGGGCGCCCGCCGGCAATCGCATCGCCTATCTCCAGGGCTCCAGCTGCCAGAGCACGCTCGCCGTCATGAATGCTGATGGCTCCAACCCTCACGCGTTGACGACCGATGCGTATCAGGGCGAGGTCGACTGGTCACCCGATGGCCAGTGGATCGTGGCGCAGAACGTCTCGCGGAATCGACTCGATTTGATCAACGCGAGCAGTGGCGTCATTATACCGCTCCCGAACACCGCCGGCATGAGCTCGCCGAGCTGGCTGGCGTCTCCTCCATCGATGCAGAGAATTCGGGAGATCATGCGCGGGCGGCGGTAGCGGTTGTGCGGGCGGTCGTCTAGTTCTTGCAGAACGTTGAGGCGGCCCTCTTCGGAGTCGACATGACTAGCGTGCAGGTCGAGCAGAAAACCTATGAGATGCCCCCGCGCGAAGGCTTCACCGTCGCCCACTTCATCACGGTCCACGACATCGACCGCTCGGCTCGCTTTTACGAAACCGTCTTCGGTGGCCGCGTTCTGAGCCGCGGCGACGCCGAGGGGGCGCCGGGCTACATCCAGATCGCGAACACATGGCTGATCGTCAACGTCGGCGGCGGTCCGACGCCCGACAAGCCGACCGTCACGCTCAGCGTCCTCGCCGATCCAAATAAAGTCGACAGCTTCATGAATATCCGCGTGGCTGATATTCACGCGTGTTATGAGTTATGGAAAAGCCGGGGCGCCGAGTTCATCACGGAGCCGATAGAAAAATACGGCGAGACGCGCTGCTACATCCGCGATCCCGATGGCTACCTCATCGAGGTCGGACAGAGCAAGCCCGATTTCACATATGGTTGATGCATGATTGAGCGCGCATACGCAGCCTTTAATGCGCGAGATATCGACGGTGCGCTCGCCCTGATGAGCGACGACGTGAGCTGGCCGAAAGCCTCGGAAGGAGGCAAAGTCGTCGGCAAAGAAGAAGTGCGGGCGTACTGGACGCGTCAATGGGCGGAGTTCGATCCCCATGTCGAGCCGATCGAGATCATCGACCTGGGAGAAAACCGGTTCGAGGTTCGCGTGCGCCAGGTGGTGAAGAACCTGGAAGGCGACGTCCTGTTCGACGGCGAGGTTCGGCACATCTTCACCGTCAAAAACGGGTTCATCCAGAGCATGGACCTCAGGGGAGAAGAGGCACCCTCTTCTCCCACTCGGGCGTTTACGAAGCGTTAGGACCCGCTAGCGTCCCTCGTTGGCACCGGGTTCAAACGTTATCGGGCTAGCCGGTGTCGCATCTGACATGGACACCGCCCTCCAGGGCCTGCGCTACGCCACACGCCGACTCGCACGAACCCCCGCGTTCACGCTGATCGCGCTCGGCACCCTCTCACTCGCCATCGGCGCCAGCACCGCGGCGTTCAGTTTCGTGAACGGCGTGCTCCTCAAGCCGCTCGGCTTCCAGGACGCGAGCCGACTCGTGTATCTCCAAGGGACCGATGCGCGGCGAGGGGCATTTATGATCGCGCCGCAAGATCTGATCGACTTTCGCGACCAGACCCACAGCTTCACGACAGTCGCGGCGATCGAAAGCCGGCAGAACGTCAACCTGCTCCGTCCAAGATCCCAACCACTGCGCGTCAATGCCGCGCGCGTGGGCGCCGAGTTCTTTACCGCGCTGGGCACGCGCGCGCAGATCGGGCGAACGTTCGCGGCCGGCGAGGATACGCGAGCGGCGACCAAGGTCGTGGTACTGTCGGACGGCGCGTGGAGACGCTATTTCGGTGGCGATCCTAGAGTCGTGGGAACAGCGGTCAGTCTCGACGGTGTGCCCTACGTCATCGTTGGTGTGGCGCCGCCTCGTTTCAGCTTTCCTGACAACGCGGAGCTCTGGTATCCGGCAGTATGGGAAGACTGGGAGATCGGCGACATCGGCCGCGGCAATCACAATGCGGCGGGGATCGCGCGGCTTCGCGCGGGCGTCACGCTGGCGAGCGCGCAGCGCGATCTGAACGTGATCACGAGTCGCATCGCGCAGGCGTTCCCGAAAGAGGAGGCTGGCGTTGGCGTGGCCGCGGTCCCGCTGCGGCAGGAGATCGTTGGCGAGGTCGAGGCGCCGCTATGGGCCATGCTGGGCGCGGTGATGTTCGTGTTGTTGATCGCGTGCGCGAACGTGGCCAACCTGCTGCTCGTTCGCGCCGCCTCGCGAACCTCCGAGATGGCGGTCCGCACCGCGCTGGGAGCGGGACGGCGACAGCTCCTCGGGCAGTCGCTCGCCGAGAGCATGCTGATCGCCGTGGGCGGTGCGGTGCTCGGCACGATCATCGCCATGCTCGTCGTGCGTGTGCTGACGACACTCGGGGCGCTGGCGCTGCCGCGCATGGAGAACGTCGGGATTGACGCCCGCGTGCTCGCGTTCGCGGCCGCACTCGCCGTGACGACGGGATTGATCTGCGGGCTCGTGCCCGCGCTCCATGTCGCGGGCCTCGATATCGCGCACATGCTGCGCTCGAGCCGCAGCGGGGATGCCGCGAGCGGGCGCGCTCGATCCGTGCTCGTATTCACGGAAGTGGCACTCGGCACGGTGTTGCTGGTCGGGGCCGGCCTCCTGATCCGGAGCTTCCAGCATCTGACGAACGTCGATCCGGGATTCAAGGCGGATCACCTCGTGGTGTTCGATGTCGCGCTGACCAGCAACAAATACGACGTTGACCGGCCCAAGAACGCGTTCACCGATCGCGTTCAGGCCGAGCTCGCGACACTGCCTGGCGTGCAGAGCGTGGCGGTGGCGGCGAACCGTCCCTTCGATACGGAGCTCTCCAGTCCTTCGACGGCGTTCGCGATCGACGGAACCCCGCCGGCGGTACCCGGCACCGAGCCGCAGTCACGGCTGCACCCAGTTTCCCCTGCGTTCTTCCGCACCATGGGCATGTCGGTCGCGCGCGGTCGCACCTTTACGGACGACGAGAACCGGGTCGACGCCGCTCCCGTGATCGTGATCAACCAGGCCCTGGCCGATCGCTATTTCCCCGGGCAGAACCCGATCGGACAGCGCCTCACGTACGGCTTCTGGCACGGAGGCTCCGCCGACACTGTCGTGCACCCGCAAGGCGAGATCATCGGCGTCGTGCGCAACGCGAACTATGCGTCGCTCAAAACCCAGCCCGAGCCGGCGACCTTCCTTCCCTATCACCGGTTCCCACTCGGCGCGACGTTCGTCCTTCGCACCGCACTCCAGCCAACGGGATTGGAGCAAGAAATCCGGCGCGTGCTGGCGTCGGCTGATCCAGACGTGCCGATGTACGAGCTGGGCACCATGAGCGCGGCCCTGGACGACTCCGTTTCCCAGTCGCGCTTCTACACGGAGCTGCTCACCGCCTTTGCCGCGATCGCGCTGCTGCTCGCCGCGCTCGGCGTATACGGCGTGATCTCCTACGTCGTCAGCCAGCAGTCCCGCGACTTCGGCATTCGCATCGCGCTCGGCGCCAACCCGCGCGATGTCGCGAACCTCGTGATGGGGCGTGGCCTCAAGCTCACGGTGCCGGGACTCGTCGCGGGTCTGGTGGGCGCGCTTTTCCTCACGCGCGTGATCCGCGGGCTGCTCTTCGGCATCGAGCCACTGGATCGGCCGACGCTGGCGCTCGTCGTTCTCGTGTTCGCCAGCGTCGGAGCCGTCGCCTCCTGGCTCCCGGCCCGCCGCGCGTCGCGCGTGGACCCCATCATCGCGATGCGCGCGGAGTGAGCGCTACTTCATGCTGGTCTTCATGTCGACGTCCTTGAGCGTGCCGGCGTCGAACTGCGTCAGGAGCGCTTGCAGCGCGGCCTGCAAAGCTTGGTCGCCGTCAAAGCTCGTCGACGCCTCGGGCGCCCACGTGATGGACTCGGCGATCCGGGTGCCGTCGACGGGCGTCATCTGAACGACGCTGTTGTCCCGGCGACGGAGTGGGATCTGTGAGATGCCATCCTGCCAGGTCGTGTTGCCCGGATTGTGCCAGTCGATGTGGATATGGTCGTCGTGGCCACCACCAGTCCAGTCCCGGACGAAACGGGTGCCGTTGATCAGGTCGACGGTCACGTTCTCGTAGATCATCCCGCGGAACTTGATCGTCGAGGCAAACTGAAAGAATAGCACCGCGAGGTTGTGGCCCAGGATGGTTTCCTTGGTACCCTGCCGGAGCATGATGTCGACGGCGAGTCCCGCGTGATGCCGGTTGAACTCGTGCTTATACCCGTACCGGTAAAGCGGGCCGACGCCGCCCAGCTTGCCCGGATTGTTGGAGAAGAAGTTCGTCTGGAGCAGCTGTGCTTTGAGTGATTTCGCCGCGGTGCATGGCGAATACACCACGCCCCGCGACTCCAGCACTTCATTGCCCAAGTCGACCCCGAATGCCTGCTTATACGTGCTGATCATCGCGTCCGCCTTGTGTGCCGTAGAGAGGTGGCAAAGAATAGGCGGCCCGCCTCACCTCGCTGCTGCGTTTAAGAAACATTAGGTCGATCGCGACCGGCTCCGTATAATGCTGGCCGATCCTGTGCCCGAGTCACAAATTAGAGTCGGCATGATCGGGTCGTCGGGCACTCAAAGAATCGTCGCAAACCACGCGGAAGGCGCGCTCTGGACAGTGGTCCAGAACCTCGTCGCCTCCGAGTACGACCTATGCGGCGAGTGGGCCGCGGCGCCCGATGGTCAGCGTGTGGTCTATGTCGCCTCACGCCGCGGCGCGAGCCAAGCCCTTCGCCTGCTTGTCGTTGACCGGGTCGCCGACTCCGAAGCGCCGGGATCGAAAGAGGCGTACGAAGTCGGCTTTCACGAAATCCTCGACGAGACGATCCCCGCGCGGGCGCGCACCTGCCCGCAGTGCTCGCACCGTCTTTTGACATGGACCGCGGTCTGTCCCGACTGCGGCAAAAGCACGGCGCCAAACGCCGTTCCGCGCGTCGAGTGGTCGCGCAAGACCGCGCAATCGGCCATCAACGTCGCGATCGGCTCCGAGTCCACGCCGCTCGGCGAGCTGCCGACCGCCGGAGGGAGTCTCGTCGCCATCGTCCGCGACGAGCGGCGCGGCGAGACGGTCGCGTTGACGTTCGAGCACATCGAGAACTTCCCCGGCGAGATCGAGGCGGTGCCGCTCGGCCCGCTCCGCCGGCCACGCGGCGCGGCCGTGCGTCGGCCGTCCTCACCGCACAGCGGAGAGATCGGACCGCTCGCCGCGCGTGAGCGCACCTTGGTGAGCGGCGCGTTTTCGGCGAAAACGCCCACGAGTGCAGCGGGCCCGGCCGTGCCCGACGCGCCGCTCGTGTGCCCGAAGTGTCAGAGCCGCTACGAGGGCGACATTCAGTTCTGTCCGGTCGACGGCGAGCCGTTGACGAGACCCGTCGATGGATCGGATCTCGTCGGCCGCGTCCTGAATGACAAATTCCGCGTGCTGCAACTGCTCGGCGAAGGCGGCATGGGCCGCGTCTATCTCGCCGAGCACGTGATGATCGGCCGGCGGTGCGCGCTCAAGGTGCTCTCGCCGACGCTCGTCGGACACCCGGAGTCGATCCGGCGGTTCGCGGGCGAGGCACGCAACGCGAGTCGCATCGCGCACCCGAACGTCGCGATCGTCTACGACTTCGAGAAGACATCGGACGGACTCGTCTACCTGGTCCTCGAGTTCGTCGACGGCGAGACGCTCGGCGCCATCCTGTCCCGCGAAATCTGGCTCGACGTCACGCGCGCCGTGCGCATCGTCCGCGACGTCGCCGACGGCCTCCAGGCCGCGCACGATCTCGGCATCGTCCACCGCGATCTCAAGCCCGACAACATCATGATCGCGCGGACCGCGACGGGCGAGGATCTCGTCAAGGTCGTGGACTTTGGGATCGCCAAGGCGTGGGAACAAGCCGCGGGCAACTCGCGCGTCACCCGCACGGGCTTCGTCGTCGGCACGCCGCGCTACATGAGTCCCGAGCAGCTGACCGACGAGACCGTCGACGCACGCAGCGACGTCTACTCGCTGGGCTGCGTGATGTACGAGGCGATCACCGGACGGTCCGCGTTCGGCACAGCCACCGAGAAGCAAAACAGCATTCGCACGCCGCGCCTGCGCGACGATGCCCCTCGTGCACTCGACGCGATCATCCGCCGCGCGATGAGTCGTGCGCCCGCCGAGCGGTACCAGACGGCGCAGGCCATGCGCGACGATCTGGATGATCTGCTCTCGAAGATCGAACGCCGCGAGCGCGCCCGGCATCGGAACGCCGTACTGCGCATCGCGGCCGGCGTCCTCGTCGCCGCGGCGATTGGCACAGCGGGTTGGGCGTACTACACCGGGCGCATTGGGTCCCACCAAACGACCGTCGCGCAAGCGCCGGCCGCCGTGGCCGCCCCCGCACCGGCCGCTACTCCGCCGGTTGCTCCGCATCGGGCGGTCGTGCCCGCCGTGGCGAAAACACCGACTCCGAAGCCAGCTGCGACACCGGCACGCACGGGCTCGGATGCTGATCGCTATCTCGCGACCGTCGACAGCGCTGTGCGATCAGCGTGGCATCAAGCGCTGAATGGCACGACGCCAACGGGATCGGAGCGCGCGACGTTCGATCTGACAATCGGACCGGCGGGACGGGTCCTTCACGTGACGCCAGTCCATTTGTCGGACGTACCGGCCTACGACGATGCGCTCGGCGTAGCGGTGCAGAACATCCCGTCGTTCGCACCGCCGCCGGCGTCACTCGATAATGGTCACGAAGGCGTGAGCCTGCGGCTGGCCTTTCAGGGCAGTGATGTACTCGTTCATGTGCTGGATGCGACGAAGCCGCCGCCCGCGCCTACAACGCCGGATCAGTAAGACCATCGGCGCCAGTCGACAGCGCCGTCGGTTGGGCACTCGATCCACGCGTGATCAGATATAACTTCTTCTGAACGCCGACCACGATCCGTCGACCGTCGGCCGAAGCCGCAAGCTCCGTGATACCCGGTAGCCCATCGAACACGACCGATGGCGCGCCACCGCCAGCCGGGATTTGCATCACGCGGGAGCCCGACAGGTACATAATCGCACCGTCACTGAGCACGATCGGATGCGAGTCCGCGCTCTGACCCGTCGTGATCGCGACTTCGTCCGCCGCGTGGACCCGATAGAGATGCCGCTCATCGCCATGCTCGCCGACGGCGATGATGGACTTGCCCGCCGAGTCGTATGCCGGCCAACGCCAGGAGAATCGGTCGCGGCCGATCGGCTTTGGCGTTTGCGCCACGGAATCGGCGCTCACGGTGACCAGGGTCTGCCGCCGACCCATCTTGCCCGCGGACACGACGATGGACGACCCGTCCGGCGACCAGGCGGGATGCTCGAATCCGTCGCCGAGCGGAGTGACCGGCCCGCCGTGCTTCCCGTCGGCGTCGGCGATGTACACGGCCCATCGCTCGCCGTGCGTGCCCGCGTCCGAGACATATGCGATGCGGGTGTGATCGGGAGACCACGCACCGTCGCGCGTGGACTGGCTCGTGTCGCCCACCGCGACCGGCTGAGGATTGTCGGCGGCGAGCGTCACGAGCTCGGTGCGACGCTCGCCGATGTGCCGCGTGGCCAACAGATCGCCGGAAACGAAGACGAGCGTCGAATCGCGGCCACCCGCGTTCGCGACCAGCGTGATCACGGCGTGGCCAACGCGATGCGGCGTGAGTGTGCCGTCCGAGTCGACGCTCACGACCGCATCATTCGACGACGTCCACTTCGCCACGGCCGGTCGGCCGACCGGTTGCCGTTGGGCATCGCGATACGACGCGGCGACTTTGGCGGTGGACCCAAGGGTGATCGTGCGGCGCGCACCGCGCTCGATCGCCAACGTCCCGTCCGCGATGTCGACGGGCCACACCGTCGGCCCGAACCCACGCACGCGGCACTCGAGGGTTGTGTGCCCGGCATGCCGACCCACGAGCCGGTGCGACGCTGCGTCGTACGTCGCGATGCTGGAGTCGGCGACGATCCACGTCGGTGGGACCGCCGTCACGTGTACCGAGTCGGCGCCGAGTTGATCGGCGGTCACGGTGGTGAAGGCGCCGACGGCGATGCGAAGCGGCGTCGCCGGATCGGGCCGAAAGCGCACGAAGTCGACGTGGCGGTAGACGCGCACGGGAATGTGCTTGGACATCCCGTATCCGTCCGCGGTGACTCCTGTTGTGCCGACGGCCACCCCGCGCACGACGCCCTGCACGGGGTTCAGCACGTGCACGACGTCCTGATTGTCGGAGTGCCAACTAAACCCGTGGTCGAGCCGGCGACCGTGCTGGGCGGGCACGGTCACGAGGATGGTGTCGTCGACATACTGCTCGAGCAGCAGCGAATCGCCGCCGAACTCGATCGTGGCCGAGGCGACGTTGATCGGCACCGATACCGAGGCGCCGGTGGCCGATCGGATGCCGAGGGTGGCGTCGCCTGGGGAGACACCAACGATATCGCCGGAGACCGAGTCGAACGTCGCCTGGGTGCCAAAGACGGAGAAGCTCGCGTTGGCCAACGTCTCGCGGGACCCGTCACCTTTGACCAGGGTGACGGTCGGGTGCGCGCGTTCCGTCGGCAGCAACTGGATGGGATTCGGCGCCACCTCGAGGGCCGCCGGTTTCCCGCCGGTCACGGGACCAGCGGACGCGCTGCTCGTTTGGCCGACCGTGACTAGGACGTCGCGCAGCAGGTCGTTGACCTGCACGGTCAACTGCGTTGATCCGGCTTTGAGTCCGGTGACCACGCCGTGCGAGTCGACGGTGGCGACCGATGAGTCGGCGAGGGTAAACGACACCTGATACGAGTCGTGCGGGAGGGCCGAGCCCTTCGCGTCATAGGCGGTAACGCGCAGCGGGGCGGTTCCGCCGATCGGGACTCGCAGCGAGATCGGCGTGACGACGAGGCGAAACGCGCCAACCGGTTGCGAGGCCGGGGTTTGAGCGGGTAGCTGTGCCAGGGCTAAGAGGCCGGCGACGACGACGAAACGACTGTACGGGGGCACGACCATGAAGGTCGGTGTCTGAGCCGACCTCGTCAACATCAGCGTCTCTATATTCCGAAATGCTCCAAATCGGCTCGATCCGCTGTGTCGTCGAGGTCGAGACGACGCGTCGCATTTATGCGCGGCTCGCGTCGGGCGATGCGGAACGGTGTGGGTGTCTCTTCTGCCGAAACTACGCCGCGGCGCGAGAGCTCATGTTTCCGCCGCCGCTTCGGAGCGCGCTGGAGTCGGCCGGCATCGACTGGCGGAAAGAGTCCGAGGCCGTCCACTTCGCTCGAGTCGGCGACGCCGGTCACCTCTACCAGGTCTGGATCAACTTTGTCGGATCGGTCGAGAACGGAGACCGTTTCGAGCTACCGCCCGCGTCCGGCGCCGGTCCGACGGTCGGCGTCACCGCGTACAATGACGCCGACCACTACACACCCAAACCATCCGAATTCCACGATCACATCGTGGGCCGCATCGAGCTAGAGGCCACGCTTCCGTGGCTCCTCGCCGAACCAGACCCCGAGATCAGCAGCTCGGAACCGTAACCACCGGTGATGTCGACAACGCTTTCTTGCCGCTACCCGACAGCGCCGAGTTGACCGCGGGCAGTTCGCGCGCCACCAAGTTCTTCCACTGCTCAATCGAAGCCGAAAGATCCCGGCAACTCACCGCGAACGTGTGACGCATCGTCTCGGTCGGCGCCAGATCCTCGTTCTCTTGCGCATTGAATTGCGTTTCGAACCGCCCGTGCAGATCCATGAAATCATCCGGATGCCGCGGCTCGCGCGAAGCGCCGAATCTTGTTTCGGGCGCACCACCAGCGAGACTATCGATGCGATTGCGGAACGTCGTGAGCGACTTTCCGGGAGCCGTTGTCGTATCCCGGGGCCCAAGGGAATCGATCTGCGCACGCAGCGCCGCTGCTTGTCGCTGCACGTCGTAGGCGATACGCATCGCGCGCGCGAGTTTCACTTGCAGCGCGACCTGCGCGTGCACATCGGCGACGCTGGCCGGTGACCGCGGGTCCATGCTCACGGCGACCTTGGTGGTGTAACTGTGCCCGTCGACGATGAGCTTCACCGTGTAGGTGCCTGGCGCGACCAGCGCGCCCACGGGTGATGCCGGAGTAAGCCCAGGGTTGGCGTTGATCTCGAACGTGTGAACGAACGCGGGCGGTGGATCGTAGCGGAGGTCCCAGTTCGTCCGGTTCGCGCCGACGTCGGTCGTCAACGGATGCGGCGGCGCGATCCACCAGTTGGGATGCGGCGGCGCGGCGGCTTCAGGCACCGGCGCTGATGGCACGCTCGACAAGTGACGCACCCCCGCACCGGTCGAATCTTGGACGTCGATCGTGATCTCACCGCTCGGCTTCGCCGCCAGCCAATAATCGATAGCGACACCTTCCGGCGGATTCAACGCGTGCGGCACATCGAGCGGGAATGGCGTGTCGTACCCGACATTGCGCCGCACGCGCACGGCCGGCGCGGGCGTGAAGAGATGGACGGCGTCCCGGGTCACATCGTTCGTCATCTGCCGCAGGACGGTATACTCGTCCAGCACCCAGATACCGCGGCCAAAGGTGGCGAGAACAAGGTCGTTGCCGGCGAAGATGATGTCGCGACAGCCCGTCGTCGGCATGTTGAGCCGCAACGACTGCCACTGATCGCCGTCGTCGAACGAGACGAACACTTCGGTCTCGGTGCCGGCGAACAAGAGACCTGGGCGCTTAGGGTCCGCCCGGATGACGTGGGCGAAGCTCCCGGATGGCAGGTTGGTCGGCAACCCATTCGTGATTGCCTCCCAATGCTGCCCGAGATCGCGCGTGCGGTAGACGTGCGGGTTGTAGTCACCAGCCCGCATGAGATCCACGACCGCATAAGCCTCCGCCCGGTTGAACGGCGAGGGCTCGACTCTCTCGACGATCGCGCGCGAGGCATAGGCCACGTTGGGAATCGACACATCGGCCCACGTCCGGCCGGTGTCTTTCGTAACCTTGATGAGACCGTTCGTCGTGCCGACCCAGATGGTGCCGGGCGCCGCCGTCGAGGGACCTATCGACTCGATAATACCGCGCGGCGGAGCGGTCTTGGGCAGTTCGACAGTGTCGGCGACGGGTGTCACGCCAGCCGGATACGTAAGATCAGGGCTCAAGCGACGCCAATGCGCGCCACCGTCCACCGTTGCCATGAGCACCTGGAAGCCTTCCATCAACTCGTGCGGATTCCATGGGGCAAAGACAATCGGCGCCGACAGATCGCTCCGAAGGTGAAGGGCGGGGTCCGCGTTCGGGCTCACGGAGATCCATTCGCCGGTCGGCATGTTGATCTTGTTCAATCCGATGCCGCTGGAATACACGGTGTTGTTGTCGAGCGGGTCGGGCTTGATCGTCCCCCACTCCCAGCCGTCCACGGGACTCCAGTCCAACGGCCCGATCTCACCCAGCTCGCCGCGAGAGCGCGTGCGCACCGCACCGGCGTCCTGCTGCGTGGCGTAGACCCAGTAAGGGAAACTGTGGTCGGCCGCGATGTGATAGATCTGCTCGGTGTTTTGATTGTACCACGTGCTCCAGGTCTCACCGCGGTCCAGCGAGACGATGGCGCCTTGGTCGTAGCCGAAGATGATGCGACGGCCGTTGGTCGGATCGATCCACGCCGCTTGCGCATCGTCACCGCCCGGCGCACCACGAAACCCGGTGAACGTGGCGCCGCCATCGGTCGACTTGTAGGAAGCCGTGCTGAAGGTGTAGACGAGGTCGGGATTGCCGGGATCGACGGACACCCCGCAGTTGTATCCGCCCTGCCCGCTCCGGATGCGGGTGTCGGTCGAATCCATCGGCCGCCAGCTCGTGCCGCCGTCGTCGGAGCGATAGAGCCCGCGATTGGTGATGACGAACACCCGCTGGGCGTCCGTGTTCATCGCGACGGCGATGCAGGTTCGGCCGCTGATGCGCGGGACGCTCTCGCCGGTGAGCGGGCGCCAGGTGAGACCGTCGTCATCCGACTTGTAGATCCCGCCACCGGTCGGCGCCTTCGGCCCCGGGGGTTGACTGGAGTCGACGCCGTTCGGTAGGAGCGGGTGCTGGTAGAAGATGGTGGTCGTCGCGTATATGACGCGCGGACGGTCATAGGCCGCGGCGAGATTCGAGACGCCGGTGGAATCGCTCACCGACAATGTGTGGCTCCACGTCGTGCCGCCGTCCGAGCTGCGATAGACACCGCGCGCGTCGCTCCGCTCGTACCGCGGTCCGAGGGCGGCGACGACCAGCACATTCTCGTCGTGCGGGTCGACGATGATCGCGGGAATCCGCTTGGAGTCCGGAAGGCCCAGATGCCGCCAGCTCTTGCCGGCATCGGTCGACTTATAGACGCCGTCGCCTTCGTTCAGCTCCCAGAGGCCATCGACCGGCTGGTCGCCCATACCGACGTAGACGACGTTCGAGTTGGTCGGCGCCACGGCGACCGCCCCGATGCTCGATGACACCGTGATCGAGTCGAACACCGGGAACCACGTCGCGCCCGCACTCGTCGTCTTCCACACGCCGCCGGCGGGGGTGCCGGCGTAGAACGTGCCGGGTTCGCCGATCGCGCCGGATACGGCGGATACTCGCCCTCCGCGGAACGGTCCAATATTCCGCCAGACGAGACCGTGGAAGAGGCTATCGTTAACCGGTGCGGGGGCGGTCGCGATGAGGACCGTTAGCCCAAGGATCGCAGGCTTGGTGAAGGCGATGTTCATGGTAGGCGCGAATCTATGGATCGATCCGCGCCTACGGTATGGACAGTTTCGCCCCTATTGTTTTACATGTGTGGAGCGGACACCTCGGATCCGTCCGACCACTGACTCACGGGGACGTTGAACTCGATCATGGGGATAGGCGCGAACGACGCGGAAAAGATCGGCGAGTCGGCCTGATCGGCGCCCCACGTCGCGGCGTCGATCGTCGGCAACTCGAACATGACGTGTGCCAGATTATGGCCGCCGCGATCGGTCAGGTACGCTTCCTTCGACATCATATAGATCATCGAGCCTGACTCCGGAGCGCCCAGCTCTTTCTTGTCGACGGCGTCCTTGATCCCCTGGTCGATCTGGGGTTTCGTATAGCCCGCCAAGACCATGCCGGCCTGCTTGATAAAAATCGGCAAGACCGATCGCGCGGCTGGGGGATTGAGGCACACGGGACTCCGGTTCTTCGGATTCCAGTACTCCGGGTTGTTCAGTGGACCCGTCCACGCTCGGCCGACCATGCAGACGAATCCGTTCTTGCCTTCGATGGCCGTCTCATAGTTCTTCTGGCCCAACACTAAGATCCGCGCGCCGCTCGAGATCGACGCGGGAGCCGCCGTGCGGGCGAGCGCGATTTCCGCATCGCGCGCCATCCGGTATTGCTCGATCGGCGCCATGGTGGGATATGGCGATTTGACGTCCCGCACCTTCGTGACTTGTGCGTGAATTGGCGACGCCGTGACCAGCGCGGCGAGCAGCACGACATGTCCCCGTTGCATTGATGTCTCCTGGCGGCTTCTTGTGGCAATAGGTGGCTGCGAGCGCCGCAAGGGTTGGAAGAGCGCTTCTCTCCTGTCGCGAAGGCGTCAGCCGAGCCAGCGTGTTCTCATCGTGTCTGATACTTCGTGAAGACGTAATCCTTCGACTTGACGATCGTATGGCACGCAACGCCGCACTTGGCATCGTTCAACTGCGGCGGACTATCCGTCGGCGCCCCGGGCCTGAACGTGTTGGTCGCGGGATCATACTCGAACTCGGCATATCCCCATCCGCCGCCATCCGCGAATCGCTTGCTGTCCTTCACCATGAAATCGACATCATGCTGGGAGCGAGGGATGAGCGGCTGGCCGGGCTCCGAGTCGGCCTTTTGGATGTTGTAGTGGATCTTGGCCATTTTGGCGCCGTCGGGAAATGGTTTACCGTTGCCGGGGATGCCGGCCTTGTACGCGGCGATCATCGACGGGTTGCCGAGGATGACCGCGAGCAGATCGCCGTTATGACTGATCGCGATGGTCTGCCAGCCTTCGTATCCCTGGAACTCCGCGAAGGCGAGACCGTTGGGGATTTTGAGCGC
>DASRDS010000236.1:0-76467 GCA_035652495.1 Gemmatimonadaceae bacterium | reverse complement strand
ACGCCGATTTCCGTCATTTTCTTGAGGTCCAACACCTCGTCAATCTCGTCCGGCGGCAGCACATGCTCCCGCTTCACGAGATCGCGGATCAGCACGTTCTCCTTGACCGATTGCTTCGAGATCTCGGCCGCGCGAGCGTAGCCGATCTGCGGAGCCAACGCGGTCGCCAGAGCCGCCGATCGCTCGACCCAGTACGCGCACTGCTCGGCATTCGCCTTGATGCCACGAACGCAGAGCACGTCAAGCTGCTCCATGGCCTTCGCCAGGATCTGACTCGCCAACAGCACGTTGAACGCGATGACCGGCATCATGACGTTGAGCTCGAGCTGCCCATGCTCGGCCGCGGCTGATACGCAGGCGTCGCATCCAATGACCTGGAAGCACACCTGGTTCACCATCTCCGGAATCGACGGATTCACCTTGCCGGGCATGATCGACGAACCCGGTTGCACCGCCGGCAGCAGCACCTCGTCGAGGCCCGTGCGCGGACCGCTCGCCAACAGGCGCAGATCGCTCGCGATTTTACTGAGGTCGACGGCGAGCACCTTGAGCTGCGCGCTGTAGGCGGCCACGTCGCCCATGCTCTGCATCAGCTGGATGCGATCCTTGCCGGCGTTATACGACACCCCCGTCATATCGGACAGATGCTTCACCATGAGCCCGGGATACTCCGGCTCGACGTTCACCCCCGTCCCCACGGCGCTCCCGCCGATACCGAGATCGTGCAAGTACACGATCGCGTCCTCGAGTCGGCTGATGTTGCGCTCGATCGTCCCGGCGTAGGCGACGAACTCCTGACCGAGACGAATCGGCATCGCATCCTGCAAATGCGTGCGACCCGCCTTCACGATGCCGTCGAACTCCCTGCCCTTGGCGCCGAACGCGTCGGCGAGCGCCGTCCCCGCGCGTAAGACGTTCGCGGACTCGTACACGGTCGCCAATCGAATCGCCGTCGGGATGACGTCATTGGTCGACTGCGCCATGTTCACGTGATCGTTCGGATGCACCGGCGCATACGCGCCGCGCGGTGCGCCGAGGATCTCGTTGGCCCGATTCGCGAGCACCTCGTTCACGTTCATGTTGAGCGAGGTCCCGGCGCCGGCCTGATAGACGTCGACCACGAAGTGCTCGCGATGCTGATGATGCAGCACCTCGTCGGCGGCGGCGATGATGGCGTCCGCCAGGCGCGCATCCAGTCGGCCCGTCTGCCGGTGCGTCAGCGCGGCGGCGCGCTTGATCTGGACAATGGCCGTGATGAACGACGGCCGGGCGCGGAGGCCGCTGATCGGAAAGTTGAGCTCCGCCCGGCGCGTCTGGACGCCGTAGAGGGCTTCGGCCGGAACGTCGAGAGGGCCGAGCGGGTCTTTTTCGGAACGTGTGCTCATGTCGTGATCGGAATGTTCAGTGCGTCAGCGAAGCGATTGAAGAGACTGAAAGCCGTGGCGACCGCGGTGATCTCCACGATTTGCGGCGCCGTCCAGTGCTCGGCGAGCGCCGCGAACGTGGCGTCGTTCACATAGCCACCGGGAGCGGCGACTTCGCTCGCGTAGGCGAACGCCGCGGACCAACCCGGTTCAAAGGCCGCATAATCTTGGTCGGCCATCGCGGCGAGCTGGGCGTCCGTACCACCCTGCTTCTTCGCGAGCTTACTGTGCGATGCCAGGCAGTACGGCGTGCTGTTGATCTGCGACACCCGGCACGCGATCAGCTCCTTGAGGAGCCCACTGACCTCACCTGGCCCCATCACCGCATCGAGATGCGCTGCGAGCGTCTGTGCGATGGTCGGCCGCAGCGCGGCCACGCGAAAGAGATTGGGGACGCGACCGCGTTGGCTCACAAATTTGTCGAACATCGCTCGCGTTTCGTCCGGCACGTTCGCCTCGACCTCCACCATTGGCAAACGCGCGGTATCAACGGCGGTACTGTGTCCCATAGGACCTCCAAGCGGCTATGACGACCACGAGCGCGGCGAGGGCCGCGATGCCATACAACGCCACACTGACTGCATGGAGTCGGCCAAACGCGGCTGTGCCGGGCTCGCCAACTCGCGGAACGATGCCGTAACGATCGAGGGCGCACGCAACACCCATGACGACGCCAGCCCAGCGCCGAAAGGATATGTCGACGATGGCGATCCCGAATCCTATGACCATGCCCACGACGAGTATCGGCGGGAGCACACGGCTCACGAGCGCGCCGGCCAGTCCGTGCGGCAACACGTCGAAGGCTGACGGTGCGACCGAAACGGCAAAAAGCCACGCGGCGCCGAACCATAAGGCCGCGGTCAGGGCGCCGTAGACCGATGGCTTCGCGGCTGAGCTCACCGGCGCGCGAGCGGACGAGCGATGCCGCTCAAGAACGGATTCGATCGAAGCTCCCGCGCGATCGTCGACGAAGGGCCATGCCCCGGATAGAGGACCAACGCCGGATCCCATGACGCGGCGCGCTCCAACGATTCGAGCATCTTGGCCGGATCGCCATACGGCAGATCCGTGCGGCCGATCGAGCCGGCGAACAGGAGATCGCCGGCGAAGACCATACCCGGCGCCACGAAAGCGACCTGACCGGGCGCATGCCCAGGTACGTGCCACACGTCGAACCGCGTGTCGCCAAGCGTGAGATGCTGGCCCTCGGCCAGGTCGAGATCAGGCGATGGAGGAACCTCAAACGGCAACCCGAACTCCTCCGCATGCTCGGCCGCGGCGTCATACACGACGCGGTCCGCCGGGTGGAGATGGATCGGAACATCATACGCACGGCGGATGGCGGCGATCCCGCCGATGTGGTCGAAATGCGCGTGCGTCAGCCAGATCGCCCGTAACGTCGCGTCCGATGCTCTCAGTAGCTCCAAGAGCCGATCGCCCTCTTCGCCCGGATCGACGTACACCGCATCGCGCGTATCCGGGTCAACCAACAGATACGCGTTCTCCTCCAACGGGCCCACGTTCACGGCGCGAACCGTGATCATGTCCAACCGCCAAGGTTGAGGTGCGAAGTCTGGACGGCTTCCTCCACTGCCTTCTCGACCCCGGCGCGAGCCTCACGCAAATCTTTCAGATACTTGTCGCTGGCGATCGCGGCGGTCGTCGCATCGCCCGCGGCCGTGGTAACCTGGCGCGTGAGCTGGGAGCGCAGATCACCGGCCACGAACAAACCCGGGATCGACGACATCATCGCCGCGTCGGTGACGACGTAGCCGAGCGCATCATGCTTGTAATGCCCCTTGATGATGTCGGTGTTCGGCTTGAACCCGATAAAGACGAAGAGACCCGTGACATCGAGCACGTGACGATCGCCGGTGACGAGGTTGTGCGTCCGGAGGCCGGTCATGAGCCCGCCTTTCGTGCCGACCACTTCCTCGGCCACCGTATTGAACACGACCTCGATCTTCGGATTCGAGAACACGTGCTTCTGAATCACCTTCGACGCGCGAAACTCATCGCGGCGGTGGATCAGATACACTTTGTCCGCGAAGCGCGTGAGATAATCGGCCTCCTCGCACGCCGCGTCGCCACCGCCGACGACCGCGATGACCTGCTTGCGGAAGAAATTCGCGTCGCAGATGGCGCAGTAGCTGACGCCGCGGCCGGCGAATTCCAACTCGCCCGGGATCCCGAGCTTGACCGGCGTGCCGCCCGACGTGACGATCACGACCGGCGACATGTAGACATCGCCGTTGTCGGCCTCCGTGGCGAACATCTCGGCATCGATCTTCTGCACCGACGTCACGTTCGTAAAGTTCACGAAGTTCGCGCCGAACTTCTTCGCGTGTTCCTCGAACTTCTGCGCGAGCTCGTCGCCCTTGATCATCGGGAAACCGATGACATCATCGAGGTACTCGGTGCGCAGCAGCTCCCCGCCGGACAGGCCCGCCTCGAGCACGACGGTCCTCAGCATCGCGCGCCCCGCGTAGAGCGCGGCGGTCATGCCGGCCGGGCCCGCGCCTATGATTACAACGTCGTAGTCGCGAATGATCGCCATGCGTTAAATCTAACTGGTTCGCCTATGGACAAAACGGCGAGTGCACCATGGCAGTGGGACACGGTCCCTATCAAGACGTCCGCGCTGGCACTAGTCGCCAGGTCCTGAACCAGGGCATCAGCGGCCACGACATCGGCGACATTGAGCATACCGACGCCGTAGGCGCGGTGCGTCACCGGAAAGAGCGCTGGGCCGGCCAAACCTTCCCTTGTCGCATAGTCCCGAATAGTGACCGGCAGCGTCCAGTCACGCGGACCCTTTGTGTGCGGGCAGGTCGCCGGCTCAATGCAATTCGTCGGACACAACCAGGTGGCGAAGCTGACATAATGGACGCCATCTGGCGCTGCCCGTTCCCACGGCGTCGGCGGCACCGAGGGGAGCGGGCGCGTCGCTATCTCGCGGTCCGGCCACCGCGCCTTCGCACGATCACGGACCCACTCATACATGAGGTGCGGCATGAGTGGCGACGGGACGATCGCGTCCGCATCGGTCATGTGATGGCGGAAATATTCGGTCCACTCCGCGACGATCAGTTCTGCCTCACCCAAATTCTTCGTCGCGGCACAATTCTTATCTCGGTCCACCACGACCACGCGATCCCAACTCAGGGCGCCAGCGGCGCGCGCGCGAAAAAGCTGCCGTAGATAAAAGGATCCGTAGCAGCCGCCGCCGACGATGCAAATTTTCTCAAGTTCTGACATGCCGACCACCGTCGACAATGATCGTCTCACCGGTGACGTAGTCGGCCGACACGAGATACAGGAGCGCCTGCACAACGTCGTCCGGCGTGCCCAGTCGTTTGAGCGGCGTGGTGCTCGTCAGCCGGGTCCCGTCGAACCCTTCGGGCAACAGCACGGCACCAGGCGCGATGGCATTCACGCGAATCTTCGGCCCAAGCGCATGCGCCAACGCCTGCGTGAGCGCGACCACGCCAGCCTTACTCACGCAGTGCGGGATGTACTGCGTCCACGCCTCGAACGCCGCCAAATCCGCCATGTTCACGATGACGCCGCCATTCACCATCCGTCGGGCCGCGGCCTGAGACGTGAAGAATTGCGAGCGAAGGTTGACGGCGAACGTGGCGTCCCAGTTCGCGGGCGTCACCTCGGCCAACGGGACGCGCTGCATAATGCCCGACGAGTTGACCAGAATGTCGAGCCCGCCGAGCGTGTCGGCCACGCTGTCGACGAGTGTGCCGGCGGCGTGCGGGTCGGCCAGATCGGCGGCGAACGCCCGGGCGTTGCCACCGGCATCGCGAATCGCGGCGACGGTCTCGAGCGCTCCGGCGGTCGACGCATGAAAGTGCACGGCGACGCGGGCGCCGGCGCGCGCCAGCCCGAGCGCCAGCGCGCGACCCAAGCGCTTGCCAGCGCCGGTTACAAGCGCGATTCGGCCGGTGAGCTCCATAGGTCCGCGGGACGACGATAACGGGTAGCCCGCGCCGCCTGCGCTTCGTTCCAGTCGTCGGGCACCTTCATGACGCCGAGGATCCGTGGCCCGTCGGTCGCGCCGTGCCAGTCGGATCCTCCGCTGCGCAGGAGATCGCGATGGCGCGCTAACGCGTTGAGGCGGTTCATGTCATCCATCGAGTGACCCGGGTGCGACACCTCGACGCCATCGAGACCGAGCGCGACCATCGACTCGACCCTCTGGCGCGTGCCATCTCGGCCCGGATGCGCCCAGATGGCGACGCCGCCCGCCTCGTGGATGAGCCGGGCCGCGTCGGCGATCTCGAGGCGCGGCTTCTCGACATACGCGGGTCGCTCGGCGCCGAGCCAGCGATCGAATGCATCACGCAGATCGCGACACCAGCCGCCGGCCACGAGGGCACGGGCGACATGCGGCCGGCCAACGGCGCCGTCGCCCGCTTCAACCAATACGGCCGCCATCGTGATCGGCACGCCACCCTTGTTGAGCGCCGCCACGATAGCCTGCGCGCGGGTCACGCGGTCGGCCTGGAAGCGAGCCAGCGAGGATGCGATCCGTGACACGTCCGACAGGTGCAACCCGAGGATGTGCACCTCGACGTTGCGATCATCAACGGCGCTCAGCTCGACGCCCGCGACCACGGCGACGCCATTGACCGCGCCCGCGGCCGTGGCCGCGGCTACGCCGGCGACCGTGTCATGATCGGTGACCGCAACCGCGGTGAGGCCGAGCGCGGCGGCCTGCGCCAACAGGGCTTCGGGAGTCGCCGAGCCATCGGAGGCCGTCGTGTGGGCATGGAGATCAACCGGCGTAGTGCGCCTCTGGAGATGTTGCTGAGGGTTGAGACTGAGCGAACAGGCGCACCAGATCCGCTTCCGAGAGCTCGGCGAACGACTGCTCGCGCGAGCGGGCGCCGAGCGGCGAGTACCGCGTGACGCGCACTTCGCGCGACGGTGTCGAGCGCGTGAAGATCAGGCCAAACTCGTCGCGGTCGTATTGCGTCACGTAGCCCGACGGCGCTACACGCCAGGTCTGACCGTTCACGGTAATCGATCGTTCGGGCATCGTTAGAGCGCTACCTCGCGATAGATACGTTCGGGGTCGACGCCCGATTCCGGCGCCGAGCTATAGGCAGCCGTCAGCGTGTCGACATCGTTGCCTTCGGCGAACTCGATGAACGCGCCGGGGAGCGCGGCATCTTCGAACACCCAGTACTGGCAGCCGCGCGCTTGGAAATGCGTGCGCAGCGCCCGCGCGCGCGTGAAGAACCGGTCGCGGTCCGGCAGGGGCACAATGGTCCGGTTGAGCGTCAACGCGCGCGGCACGATTTAGAGAGCGGCCTCGGGGAACGTTTCGAGCTGCTTCTTCACGAACGCCAGGAACTCGTCCGCGACCGCGCCGTCGATCAGACGGTGATCGAAGCTCAGCGTCAGGTACGCGCACGTGCGGATCGCGATCGTATCCTCGCCATCCTCGCCCTCGATCACTTTTGGACGCTTCTCGATCGCGCCGATGCCCATGATCGCGACCTGCGGCTGGTTAATGATGGGCGTGCCCAACAACGACCCGAAAACGCCGGGGTTCGTGATCGTGAACGTGCCCTCTTCCACTTCCTCGGGCTTGAGGCGCTTGGAGCGCGCCCGGTTCGCGAGGTCGTTCAGCTGGCGCGTAATGCCGACCATGCTCAGCTCATCCGCGTGCTTGATGACCGGAACGATCAAGCCCCAGTCGAGCGCGACGGCGATTCCAATGTTGTACTGCTTGCGGTAGATCACATCGTGGCCGGCGACCGACGCATTCAGCGCCGGGAACTGACGCAGACCGTCGACCGTGGCCTTGATGATGAACGGCATGAACGAGAGACGCTGACCCGAGGCAGCCTCGAACTCCGCGCGCTTTTTCGCGCGGATTCTCGCGACTCGGGTGAGATCAACCTCGAATACCGACGTGACGTGAGCCGACGTGCGGCGCGAGAGGACCATGTGGTCGCTGATCAGCGCGCGCATCTTGCTCATCGGCTCGACGACATCGCCTTCCCACGGTTCTGGGAGCGGCCCTTCGTGGACGACGTGCGGCGCCGCAGGTCTACCAGTAGTAGGAGCCTTCGGTGCGGCTCCCCGGTTTGCTACCAGCGACTCGATGTCTCGCTTCGTGACGCGGCCGGCGATACCTGAGCCGCTGACGGACGACAGCTCAATGCCATGCTCGGCCGCAATTTTTCTAACTAATGGGGAGGACTTCGTCCTCACCCTTTCTTCGAACGACGAACCGTTCCCGTTCCCCGTCGGTGCTTTCGCGACTGCGGCAACAGGTGCAGCCGGGGCAGACGCCGCGATGGCGGGCGCGGGCGCAGCAGAAGGCGCTGGAGCAGCAGCCGGCGCCGACGCGGGTACGGCCGCCGCAACATCGGTTTCGATGCGAGCGACGATAGTCTGGACCGCGACCGTCGTCCCCTCGCCGACGAGAATCTCGGCGAGCCGACCCGCCGTCGGCGACGGAATCTCGGCATCGACCTTGTCGGTCGAGATCTCGAATATCGGCTCGTCACGCTTGACGACGTCGCCGACTTTCTTCAGCCATTTCGAGACGGTCCCTTCGGCAATGGACTCGCCCATCTGCGGCATCGGTACATCTACACGGGCCACGGTTCTATCCTCGCTTCAACCGGCGCAACACGAACGCCGGCAAGGTGATTGCTCCAATAATTCCGCCAACCCCGGCGAATATCCACCAGTTGCACGCCGGGATGCCGTCCTGGTACGGACACCTGTCCACCCAACTGTACACTCGCGCGACGAGTACGCCAATCATCGCCATACTGAAAAAGCCGGCGACGGTCATTACGCACCCAATCGCCAGTCGTGGCGGCCCTACCTGATCAGTACTGGGCAAGGCGCCGAACAGCCGCGACAATATCTGCCGTTTGCGGCAAAACGTAGTCCTCGAGCGGCGGCGAATAGGGCAGCGGCACATCGGCCGCCGTCACGCGCAAGACCGGCGCATCGAGCCACTCGAACGCCAGTTCGTTGATCCGAGCCGCGATCTCGCCCGCGACGCCACCTGTTCTCGTGTCTTCGTGCACGACGAGGACGCGATTTGTTTTCTTCACGGTGGCGACGATCGCCTCGTCGTCCATCGGCAGCAGCGACCGGAGGTCGATGACCTCCACCGACACGCCGTCGGTTTTGTCTAGTTGTTCAGCCGCTTCCAATGCCTTCCAAACCGTTGCCGCATAGGTAATGATCGAAACGTCTTTCCCTTCACGAGCCGTCCGTGCTTTTCCAATCGGTACCAGATGATCACCCGTGGGCAACTCTTCCTTGATGCGCCTATATAAATACTTGTGCTCGAAATAGAGCACGCAGTCGTCGTCGCGAATCGCCGATTTCAATAATCCTTTGGCGTCGGCGGCGGTCGACGGGTAGACGATCTTGAGTCCCGGCGTGTGCAAAAATGCGGCTTCGGGATTCTGCGAATGAAACGGGCCACCCCGGACATATCCACCGCTCGGACCGCGGACGACCATCGGGCAGCCGAGCATCGCGCGGTAACGCGCGGTGGCGACGTAGTTCGTCAGCATGTCGTACGCACACGAGATGAAGTCGATGAACTGCATCTCGCACACCGGGCGCATGCCCATGTGGGCCGCGCCAGCCGCCGCGCCGACGATCGCGGCCTCGGAGATCGGCGTGTCGATCACGCGCGCGTCGCCGAACCGGGCGGCGAGCCCTTCGGTGACTTTGAACGCGCCGCCGTACGCGCCGATGTCTTCGCCGAGGCAGAAGACATTCGGGTCACGCTCCATCTCCTCGAACAGCGCTTCGCGGATCGCCTCGAGATACGTCGTCTCAGCCATCGTGTGTTCCCCACGACGCCGGCCGCTCGTGCGTCGCGACCGCCGATCTCACGCCCTCTCGGAACCAGAGCGGCGGAATGACACCCGGCTCCGCGTAGACGCCAACGAGGGCGTCGGTCGGCTCCGGCATCGGAGACGCGTCGGCCTGGTCCGTCGCCTCGTCGATCTCCTTCCGTATGCGCTCATCGATCGCATGGAGCTCGGCATCCGTCACGCCTTCGCCAGTCAGCACCGCGACATATCGGTCGATCGGATCGTTCGCCTTCTCCCAGCGCTCGATCTCGCCTGGCGGCACATAGGATTGGTTGTCGTGCTCCGCGTGCCCCTTGCGGCGATAGGTGATGAGCTCAATGAGCGTTGGGCCACCCCCCTTCCGTGCGCGATCGACGGCACGTTTGGTGACCGCATAGGTCGCGAGCACATCGTTGCCATCAGCCTGCTCCCCCGGAATCCCGTAACCGATGGCCTTGTCCTTGAGATCACGAGCAGCGGTTTGCTTCGACAGCGGTGTCGAGTACGCGTAGCCATTGTTCTCGACGATCACCACCAACGGGCACTGTTGGACCGCGGCGAAATTGATCCCTTCGTGAAAGGCTCCGGTCGATGTGGCACCGTCACCCACGTAGACCAACCCCACGCGATCCTGTCCGCGCATCTTGAACGACAGCGTGACACCGGCCATGACCGGAACCATGTCGCCCAGCTGCGAGATCTGGCCGACAAAACCGCGGACGAGATCCCCATAATGGATGTTGAGCTCGCGGCCACGCGTGGGCGAGTCGCCCTTAGCCATGTATTGGCGAATGATCTCCAGCGGCTCAGCGCCCTGCACCAGCATGGAACCCAAGTTACGAATCAGTGGCGAGAGGATATCACCCTGCTTTCGATCGAGCGCGTAAGCGCTCCCCACGGCGTCCGCTTCTTGACCGAGCGACCGAAAGAGGCCGCCGACGACTTTGGTCTGACGATACAAATTCACCAATCGCTCTTCCAGTGAGCGCGTGAGGCGCATGTAGTAGTACAGCTCGAGCTTCTGGGCGCGATCGAGCGTGTTGGCGGGCGCGCTGCGACGTACGGCCGTGGCCATCAGTAGCTGGCCTCGAGCGCGTGCGTCGGTTCCGTTTGACGATGCAGCGACACGAAGAATTTCTTCACGTTCTTATCGAGCCGACTCTCGCCGATCTGATCGGTCTTGACCTCGACGAACGTATAGTGTCCGCCCTCGGAGCGAACTTTGAGCTTCGCGGTGCCGAGCACGCCGGAGAAGGTGCGCTCGCGTGGACCGCCACCATCCTTGGCGGGGGAAAGACTCAACGGCGCCGCGGGGAAAAAGGCGTCGGCGGCCGCCAAGACGTCGGCCGAGTCGAGCGTGGTGCGATAGAAGAGCAGCATGATCAGCGAACCTCGTTCGTGTCGGACGCGGACAGGACTTCTTGCGTCCAGTCCATTTTCTCGATCTTGTTGGCCATGGTGTCGCGACGGAATTGCATACCCATCGCCCAGTTACCGGATATCACGAAGTTGAGTTTCGCCGTGTAGGTCCCCGGCTTGGGACCAGGAACGAACCCATCCCATGTCTTGACCCCTTCGCGCCGCTCGGCATAGATCCGGCCATCCGCGCCCTCGATCGGCTGCCCCGAGGCCTTGTCGCGCGCGATCACGGTGAACTTGGTGTCCGATCGCGCGTGTGGCGGCACCGGGTCCGAGCAGATGATGAAGGCGATGTCGTCAGTCCATTCGCGATGCGGCGGCGGGCCTGGCCTCCCACACGGATTTTCCGGAGCACACGCCAGTAGGGCGAGACCGATCACAACCCATTTCAAGCGTAGTACTCCAGTCCGAGGTGCGTGATCTGCTCTTCGCCCATCAGATGACGCAGCGTGTTCTTCAGCTTCGTTTGCTGAATAAAGAGATCATGCTCGGGCTGGAGACCCGGTGCGGCCATGGGGCTCTTGTAGTAGAACGAGAGCCACTCCTGAATACCCTTCAAACACGCCCGTTGCGCGAAATCGGAGAACAAGGCCAGGTCGAGCACCAGCGGCGCCGCGAGGATCGAGTCGCGACACAAGAAATTGACTTTGATCTGCATCGGATATCCCATCCACCCGACGATATCAATGTTGTCCCAGCCTTCCTTGTTATCCCCACGCGGCGGGTAATAGTTGATGCGCACGACGTGGCTGAAATCCTTGTACAGCTCGGGATACTTCTCCGGCTGCAAGATCGAGTGCAGCACGCTGAGCTTCGACTCTTCCTTCGTCTTGAACGACGCCGGATCGTCGAGGACCTCACCGTCCCGATTCCCGAGAATGTTCGTGGAATACCAGCCGGCGAGACCGAGCATGCGCGCCTTGAGACCCGGCGCGATGACCGTCTTCATCCACGTCTGCCCGGTCTTGAAATCTTTCCCTGAAATGGGCAGCGACCGTTCATTCGCGAGTCGAATCATGCACGGCATGTCCACCGTGAGATTGGGGGCGCCGTTCGCGAACGGCACACCCTCCATGAGCGCCGCGTACGCGTAGAGCATGGACGGCGCGATGCTCTCGTCGTTTCGCTCCATCGCCTTCTCGAACTGCTCGAGCGTCGCGTGCGCCGCGCCCGCCTTGATATAGATCTCGGTCGAAGCACACCAGACCATCACGACGCGATCGAGACGATGCCGCGACTTGAAGTCCCGAATGTCCTGTCGAATCTGCTCGGCCAGATCGCGCTTCGTCTTTCCCTTTTTGACATGCGTGCCGTTGATGCGCGTCACATAGTGCTGATCGAACGCCGCCGTCATCGGCGAGATCGTCCGCAGAAAGTCGCCGACGCTCGCCTGATCGCCAGGGGTCAGGACGCCCGCCTTGATCGCGGCTTGATGCGCATCGTCCGGGATCGGATCCCACGCACCGAAGACGAGATCGTCGAGGCCGGCGAGCGGGACGAAGTCGCGGATCAACGGCGAGCGATTGTCCGTTCGCTTGCCCAACCGGATCGTCGCCATCTGCGTGAGCGAGCCGATCGGCATCGATTTGCCGCGGCGAACGCTCTCCACGCCGGCCATGAACGTGGTGGCGACGGCGCCCAGCCCGACCGTGAGGACGCCGAGCTTGCCATCGGCGGGTCTAACCGACGTGCTCATAGGGCGTCTCGGCTGGAGTCTCGGTTGGCGCGGCGGCTCGAGGAGTATGAGTCGTCGCGTGATGCACGGCGATTATGCGATGAATGGCGGTAGCCCAAGAGGTGACGGTAAGCGAGATGATGATGGCGGCCAGAACCCAGCCATCGAGCGCGAGGCCAAAGAAGGCCTGCGGCGCGGAGAGCAGCACGACACGCTCGGGGCGCTGCATGAAGCCGACCTTGGCGTTGACGCCGAGGGAATCGGCACGCGCGCGCGTGTACGAGACCATGAAGCCGCCGACCAGACCGATGAGGCACACGGCGATCATGGGAATATTGCCGTGCGGCTTGCTGGTCGCGTAAAAGAACGCGAGCCCGGACATCACGGCGCCGTCGGCGATACGGTCGAGCGTCGAGTCGTAAAAGGCGCCGAACGCCGAGCTGCGTCCCGTGCGCCGGGCAACGGTGCCGTCGAGGACGTCAAACAGCGCGGTCACACCGAGCCACCAACCACCGGTACGGATGTGCCCCGAGCCGTAGATGCATCCGCCGATGATGGAGCAGACCGTGCCAAACGTGGTGATGAGGTTGGGATTGACGTCATGACGAACCAGAAACGCGGCGAGCGGCTCCAGCAGGCGAACGTACCCATCCTTGATGGCAGTCCACAGACGTTTCATGCTGGAGCCCCTCGCAAAAAATTAACTCACGGCACGACCCACGTGTAGTTGTTGGCGAGCGAGACGTTCGCCTTCGTGTATGTGCTCGAGCCGTCGGCGGTGGTTGCTTTCAGCGTGACCGGCGTGTTGGCCGGGATCCCCTTCACCGGCAGCTGTTCCGTGCTCGTCGGCTGGACCTGCCGCAGGAAAGTGTCGACGCCGCCGTTCGTGACGTAGACGTTCACGGACTTCGTCAGGTTGTTGGTCACGGTCAGCGTGTAGGTCGGTCCCGGCGGTTCCTTGGCCGGAGCCGGAGAGGCCGTATCCACCTTCCGGTGACACGCGGCCACCACGGTCACGAGCGCGAACGCGACGAGAGCTCTGCGCATGTACAGTCCTCGCTGGTAATGGGAGCCTAATGATACAACCAGAAGCGCCTGGAGCGGCGCTCGAACGCTAAGTCGGATGGGAGCGTCTTATCCAGCGCCGCATCGGGATCGGTACCATTGATCAGCGTCGCCCGCAGGCTGGGACTCCCAAATCTCAGATCGAATCCCGCCGTGTCGACCCTCAACGAGTCGCGATTCACACGCGCTATCGCCCACAGCAGCGCTGCGCCTATTCGTCCCACATCGAGGCGATCCCTATCGGTCACCTCAACCCGAATCCCGTTCACGCGGCGGCCAGCGTATTTGCCGTCCGTCGGATGGTCGGGCGTGAATTCGGTAGCGTGAAAATGCACGCCGGCCAGACTCAAAGTCGCAAGCTGACTCACCACGGCCCCTGCGTCGAGCCAAGGAGCGCCGAGCTGCTGAAAAGCCTGAGGCGTGCCGCGACCGACGGAGATATTGGTGCTCTCGAAGGGTACGATAGCGGGATACGTGATCTCGCTGGCAAACGAGGGCAAGTTGGGAGAAGGTGGGACGAACGGCAGATGCGTCTCGTCGAACCAGAGATCCCGACGCCACCCGCGCGCCGGGATAACATGCAAGGTGGCGTGCAGCCCTAACGTGTCATTGTAGAACCGAGCCAACTCACCCATGGTCAGCCCATGGCGAAGTGGCATCGGAAACAGCGCAAAAGGGCCGGCGGTGTCCGCAATCGCGCTGTCCAGTATGGCACCCTGCACGTACGCGCCGGACAACGGATTTGGCCGATCGAGCACGACGACGGCCACATGCGCATGGGCCGCCGCGCGCATGGCCTTCACCAGTGTCCCGACGTAGGTCCAAGTGCGCACCCCGACGTCCTGGAGATCGAAGACCAGAAAGTCGAGATCCGTGAGCAGCGAGTCCGGCGGCGCGAGGATCGTTTTCCCATAGAGGGAGTAGACCGGCAGACCTGTCGCGGAGTCGGTGGCGTTGCCCACAAACATGCGGTCTTCGCGCCCCCGGAGCCCGTGCTCCGGCGAGAAAATGCGGACGAGATGGAGGTCGGCCCGGGCCAGCAGATCGATGTCCGAGACCCCGTGCTCGTTGACGCCAGTCTGGTTAGTGATCAGGGCTATCCGCTTGCCCCGGACGAGCGCCATGCTATCCTGCAGCAGCACGGTAATCCCCGGCCGGACGTGAGCGCCATGGTGGGCGGGAGGTGGATCCTCGCCCGGTCCATGACCGACACAGGCGGTCGTCATGATCGCCCATATCACATTCCCGGCTATCGCCCTCCCCGCCCTAGTCGTCATTCGGTAGATGAATCTAAGCGCTCTGGACTGGGCCATCGTCGCCGCGTACTTCGCGTTCTCCACGATCGTCGGCCTCGTCTTCACGAAGCGCGGCGGCGAGAGTCTCAACGAATTCTTCCTCTCCGGCCGGGACGTGCCGTGGTGGCTCGCCGGCACGTCGATGGTCGCGACGACCTTCGCCGCCGATACCCCCCTGCTGGTGACCGGCCTCGTCGCCAACCATGGCGTCGCCGGCAACTGGCTGTGGTGGAACATGGTCATGAGCGGCATGCTGACCGTGTTCTTCTTCGCGCGCCTCTGGCGGCGGTCCGGCGTCATGACCGACGTCGAGTTCGCCGAGATCCGGTATTCGGGGAAGCCCGCCGCGGTGCTCCGCGGGTTCCGGGCGATCTACCTCGGGCTCCTCATGAATGTGCTGATCATGGGCTGGGTCACACGCGCCATGATCAAGATTCTCACGATCTCGCTGGGCATCAACGGGCTCACCGCGGTCGCGATCTGCTTCGTCGCGACCGTGTTGTATGCGGCCGCCGGTGGCCTGTGGGCGGTGCTCTGGACCGACCTCGTGCAGTTCGTCATCAAGATGGGCGCGGTCATCGTGCTGGCTGTGTATGCGGTCCACGCCGTCGGCGGCATAGAAAAGCTCAAGGCCGGCGTCGCCGCGCACTTCGGGAGCGAGACGGCAGCATTGTCGGTCATGCCGATCGCGCATGACCAGCATGGCTTCCACGCGTACGCCTGGATGCCCCTGCTGACGATTGGGGTGTTCATCGCCGTCCAGTGGTGGGCGTCGTGGTATCCAGGCGCCGAGCCTGGGGGCGGTGGCTACGTGGCGCAGCGCATCTTCGCGGCGAAGACCGAGAAGGACGGCGTGTTGGCGACCCTGCTCTTTCAGGTCGCGCACTACGCGCTGCGACCCTGGCCGTGGATCGTCACCGGCCTGGCAACGGTCATCTTGTATCCCAACCTCGCCGATAAAGAATCCGGGTACGTGCACGCCTTCGTCGACTTGCTGCCGACCCCATGGCGCGGGGTCATGATGGCCGGTTTCGCCGCGGCATACATGTCGACGATCGGGACGCAGCTCAACTGGGGTGCGTCGTACCTGGTGAACGACTTTTACAAGCGATTTGTGAAGCCTCACGCCAGTGATCGGCATTACGTCGCCGCTTCCCGGATCGCGACGATCGCGTTATTCGCGGTCGCGATCGCGGTCACGTCGCAGCTCGATTCCTTGGAGCGGGTGCAGAAATACCTGCTGGCCATCGGGGCCGGGACGGGTCTCGTCCTCATTCTGAGATGGTATTGGACCCGGATTAACGCGTGGTCCGAGCTCAGCGCCATGATCGGGTCGTTGATCATCTCCAGCATCGCCATGTGGACCATTGTGCCCCGATTCGCCCCGGGCGACCCGAACGCCGACGCCTGGGTCATGATCGTGACGGTCGGAGCGACGACGGTCATCTGGCTGACCGTGACCTTCCTGACGCCACCGGAACCGGCCCCGGTCCTGGACGCTTTTATTAAGCGGGTCAGACCCTACGACACCGAGTGGGGACTGGCCTGGTCGAACTGGGTGGCGGGGCTCGTGGCCGTCTACTGCAGCCTGTTTGGGATCGGGAAGCTCATTTTCGGGGAGACGACCGTGGGCCTCGAGCTACTGGCCCTGGCCATAGCGGCCTTTGCCTGGATTGGACGGTCGTTCCGAACCCAATATATTGCGATAGGTGGTGTTCCGACGGATCACCCCCTATCGCGAGCTAGCCGCGCCGAAGGCGCGGCTAGGTTCAAGAGATCCGAGGAGGAGTGAAGGATGAGTACAACGCAACAGCCTGACGTCCTGCTCACCGTTACGCCGGTGGCATGTGTCGAGGTCAAGAAGTTCATGGAAACCGAGGGCGTCTCGCCCAACGTCGGCGGCCTTCGCGTCAGCGTCCAGCCCGGTGGGTGCAGCGGGTTCCGGTATGGGTTGCTGATCGAAGATGCGAGCGCCGAGGATGACGTCATCGTCGAGGCCGATGGGTTCAAGGTCTTCGTCGATCCGTTTTCCGCGCAGTATCTGCAGAACGTGACGATCGACTACACGTCGTCCATGCAGGGGTCCGGGTTCGTCTTCAAGAATCCGAACTCGACCGGCGGCTGCGGCTGCGGTAGCTCGTTCTCCGCATAACCGGCTCCGTATTCACTCCGGCCGACCTGGCCGTCCTGCTCGCCTACCTGGCGGGCACGACGGCCGTCGGACTCTGGCTCGGCCGGCGACAAAAAGACTCTCGCGATTACTTCGTCGCCAGCCACGCGATTCCGTGGTGGGCGGTGCTCATCTCGGTCGTCGCCACCGAGACGAGCGCGATCACATTTATTTCGATCCCCAGCGTCGCCTACCTGGGGAATTTCAGCTTTCTCCAATTAGCGCTCGGCTATATCGTGGGCCGCACCGTCGTCGCGTACACGCTGCTGCCGCGCTACTTCCAGGGCGAGCTGGTCACCGCCTACGCCCTCCTCGAGCGCCGCTTCGGGCTCGGCGCGCGACGCTTCGCGTCGATCGTCTTCATGATCACGCGTGGCCTCGCTGACTCGGTACGAGTCTTCGCCACCGCGATCCCCATCTCGTTGATCCTCGGGACCTCGCTACGTCCAACGTTGGTCATGCCGATCGCGATTCTCATCCTTGGCGCGTTGACCGTGTTCTATACGTATCAAGGTGGCATGCGCGCGGTCATCTGGACTGACGTCATCCAGACCTGCGTGTACCTCATCGCTGGGATCGCCGCGGTAATCCTGATCGGCAATTGGTCGACGATATTCTCCCAAGCTTCCCAACTCGGCAAATTGCGCGTGTTCAATCTGTCGACGAATCTCGCGCAGCCGTATACGCTCTGGGCCGGTGTGTTCGGCGGCGCGTTTCTCACGATGGCGTCGCATGGCGCCGATCAGCTGATCGTACAACGCCTGCTCGCGGCCTCTTCACTCCGGGATGCCCGACGCGCGCTCATAGGCAGTGGATTCGTGGTTTTTCTGCAATTCGCTCTATTTCTCGTGATCGGCACAGGCCTCTACGCGATATACCATGGCCGAGTATTCCAGCGCGCCGATGATGTCTTCCCCACGTTCATCCTGCAACACATGCCGCCGGGCTTAGTTGGACTTGTGGTCGCGGCCATTTTAGCGGCAACGATGAGCACACACTCGGGCGCAATCAATTCCCTCGCGGCGTCGACCACCCATGATATCTACTTACCGATATCAAAAAAGAAGCCCGACGATCCCAGTGTCCTCAAAATGGCGCGAGTGTTCACGCTGGCATGGGGCGTCGTACTCACCGCCGGCGCACTGCTGTACCCGGCCCAAGGAGCGCCTGTCGTCGTCGTCGCGCTGAGTATCGCGAGCTTCACGTACGGAGCCCTACTCGGAGCGTTCTTTCTCGCCATGATCTGGCACCGAGCGGTACAAAGAGACGCGATCATCGGAATGATCGTGGGCCTTGTCACCATGGCCATCGTCGTATTCTATCCACCAGTGGCGCGACAAATCGCGTGGCCCTGGTACGTGTTGATCGGCACGACGATCACACTCACAACCGGTATCGTTTCGTCGTGGAGTCATACGTGAATCAGGTCGTCGTCGGAGTCGACGGGGGTGGTTCGAAGACGCGGGTGTCGGTCGCCGATGCCCAGGGCGCCGAGATCGCGAGCCTCGACGCCGGCCCGAGCGCCATCCACCCCGGCGAAGCCGACCGCTCGGCCGACATCATCGCGGCCGCCATCCGTCAGGCACTGGCCGAGGCGGAGGTCGACGTGATGCCCGCCGTCGCCTGCGTTGGCGTCGCGGGCTCGGGACGACAGGCCGAGCGCGATGCGCTGTGGCAAGCGCTGGTCGCGCGCGACGTCGCCGACGAAGTCGTCGTGCACGCCGATGCGACGATCGCGCTCGAGGATGCGTTCGGCGAGGGACCGGGCGTGCTGCTCATCGCCGGCACCGGGTCCATGGCCCTCGGGCGCGGCCCGACCGGCGTGCTCTCCCGATGCGGCGGCTGGGGACCCGTGTTCGGCGACGAGGGCGGCGGCGTCTGGATCGCCCGGCGCGCGCTGGGCATCGTCGGCGCCGCCGCGGACGGGCGCGAGGGCGAGACCGCCCTCACCGGCGCGATTCTGACCGCGGCCGTCGTCGATTCCGTCGAGGCCCTCATCCCGTGGGCCTCGCACGCCACCTCGGCCGACCTGGCCGCGCTGGCACCCGCGGTGATTCATTGCGCCGACGCCGGCGACGCGCGGGCCGAGACGCTCGTGGCGTTCGCGATCGAGGAGCTCGTCCTGCACGTGCGCGCGCTGTCCCGGCACCTCTTCGTCGACGAGCGCGCGGCCACGCCCGTCGCGGTCGTCGGCGGTTTGCTGGCTCGGGGATCGTTCCGAACGCGATTCGAACGACGGCTGACGACCGCGGTGCCAGGCGCGCTGCTAAAGGCTGGCGACGTGATCCCCGCTCGGGGCGCTGTCCGGCACGCTCTGCGGCTCCTGGCCCTCCCAGCGGGCGACTACGGCACACGCTAGACAGTTGCCGACGACGTTGACCGTCGTGCGCGCCATGTCCATGAACACGTCGACGCCCAGGATGAGCGCGACCGCCTGCACCGGCAGGCCAAACTCCGCCAGCGCGCCCGCCAGAATCACGAGCCCGGCGCGCGACACGCCCGCGACCCCTTTGCTGGTCAACATGAGCGTCAACATCATCACGAGCTGCCGCGACACGGGCATGGCGATGCCGCCGGCCTGCGCGGCGAAGAGAGCGGTCACGGCCAGATAGAGGGTGCTGCCCGCGAGGTTGAACGAATACCCGGTCGGGAGCACGAAGGCGACGATACGGCGAGGGACGCCGAACGCTTCCATCTTCTCCATGGAGATCGGAAACGCGGCCTCGCTGGTCGACGTCGAGAACGCGATCAACGCCGGCTCACGAACGGCCTTCAAGAACGCGCCGACCGGCACGCGACAGAACAGCGCGACCGGGAGCAAGACGAGCAGCGTGAATATCACGAGCGCGATATAAATCGCGAGCACGAGCTTCCCGAGGCTGCCGAGCACGCCGAGTCCGTGATGGCCGATCGTCGCCGCCATGGCCGCACCGATGCCAATCGGCGCGAACAGCATGACCAGGTCGACCATCCGAAACGTCACCTCGGCCAGACTCTCGCAGAAATGGAGCATCGTCGCCCGCGGCGCCGGTTTGACACGCGTCAACGCCACCGCGAACAGAATCGCCCAGAAGACGATCTGCAACGCTTCGTTGTGCGCGGCGGCATCGACAATGCTCTGCGGGACGATATGCTCGATGAGCCCGGAGACCGTGGTCATCTTGCCAGCGAGCTCCGCCCCCTGCTCCGTCGAGACACCCGAGAGATTGATGCCGGCGCCGGGCCGCATCACGTCGACCACGAAGAGGCCCACCACCAGGGCCAGCGTGGTCACGACTTCGAAGTAGACGATCGACCGCACCGCCATCCGGCCGACCCCTTTGATGTCATCGCCGTGTCCCGCGATCCCCACGACGAGCGTCGCGAAGATCAGCGGGACGACCAGCGATTTGATCATCCTCAAAAAAACCGTGCCCAGCGGCTCGATCGCGATGCCGACCTGGGGCAAAAAGGCGCCGATCGCGATACCGACGATCAGCGCCAGGAGGATGGCTCGCGTCAGCCCAACGCGCATAGCTTATCCTCTACGAAGGGCCGACTTCCGGATCCCGTACAGGAAGTAGAGAGCGAGACCGATCACCAGCCAGACGACGAACCGGATCCACGCCTCGTTTGGCAGCCCCGCCATGAGATACACACAGGCCGCCGCGCCGCCGAGCGCCACCGGCCACACGAACGGGACTTTGAACGGCCGCGGCCGATCCGGCTCTTTGCGACGGAGCACCAGCACGCCGAAGCAGACGAGCACGAACGCGAACAACGTGCCGATGTTCGTCAGGTCGAATGTCTCGCCCGCGTCGCCAATCAGCGACCAGACGGCGACGAATACCCCCGAGGCGATGGTGGTCGCCCACGGCGTGCGGTATTTCGGGTGGACACGCGAAGCCCAGCTCGGCAGCAGCCCATCGCGCGCCATGGAAAAAAAGATTCGGGGCTGGCCGTACTGGAAGACGAGCAGCACCGCCGACATCGAGAAAATCGCGCCCAGGCCCAGAATGAACGCGACCGAATGCAGCCCGGCGAGTTGCAGTGCTTTGGCCAACGGATCGGCCACGCCCAGATCTTTCGTCGGCACCATCCCCGTCAGCACGACGCCGATGACGATGTAAATCAACGTGCACAGCGCGAGGCCACCGAGAATGCCGCGCGGCATGTTCTTCTGCGGATTGTTCGTCTCTTCGGCCGCGGTGGAAATCGCGTCGAATCCGATATACGCGAAGAAGATGATCGCGGCGCCGTGGTGGATCCCCGCGAATCCGTTCGGCGCGAACGGATGATAGTTCTCTGGGTGGATATGCATCGCGCCGGCGATCACGAACAGGGCGAGGACCGCGAGCTTGATCGCCACCAGGATGTTATTGGTGCGCGAGCTTTCCTTGACACCGATGCAGAGGAGCCAGGTGATCAGTCCGACGATCAAGAATGCCGGAATATTGATGACGACGGGGATGCCGAAGAGCCGCGGCGCGGTATCGAGCAGGCCGTGCACCGCGGGATCCGGGGACAGGAGCGCGGTGCGGTAGCCCGTGTTCAGCCAGTCGGGCAGATGGATATGGATCGCCTCGAGCACGCCCGAGAAGTACTGCGACCACGAGATGGCGACCGCGACATTGCCGACCGCGTACTCGAGGATGAGATCCCAACCGATGATCCAGGCGACGATCTCCCCGAGCGTCGCGTACGAATACGCGTACGCGCTCCCCGCCTGTGGGATCATCGAGGCCAGCTCGGCATAGCAGAGTCCGGCGAGGGCACAGGCGAATGCCGACAGAACGAACGAAAACACGACCGCCGGACCGGCGCCGGTCCGGATCACGTGTCCGGCGGCATCCATCTGTCCGGCGGTCGCGCTGCCGATCGACGAGAAGATACCGGCGCCGACTACGGCGCCGATCGAGAGCAGCATCAAATCGCGGGCGCCGAGGCAGCGCTTGAGCTGCCCCTCGGTCTCGGCGATGAGCTCCGAGATCGGCTTTCGCGCGAAGACGGCGCTGCCCATCTAGATAAACAACGGCGCCAGCACGAGCGTGATCGTGCTGAGCAGCTTGATCAGCACGTGCAACGACGGACCGGCGGTATCCTTGAACGGATCGCCGACCGTATCGCCGACCACGGCGGCCTTGTGCGCATCCGAGCGCTTGCCGCCATACACGCCGGTCTCGATGTACTTCTTCGCGTTATCCCAGGCGCCACCGCCGGTGTTCAGGAAGAGCGCCATGAGAATACCGGCGATCGTGGCGACCATCAAAAATGCCGCGACGGCCTCGGCCCCCGCGCCGACGGCCTTGAACCCCAGCCCGACGACGATCGGAAAGAAGACGACGAGCGCCCCCGGAACGATCATTTCGCGGAGCGCCGAGATGGTGACGATATCGACGGAGCGAGCATAATCCGGCTGCTCCGTACCCTTCATGATGCCGGGACGTTCCTTGAACTGCCGTCTCACTTCATTGATCACGGAATACGCCGCCCGCCCGACGGCTTTGATCGCCAGCGACGTAAACCAGAAGACCAACATCGCGCCGAGCAACCCCGCGACGAAGAGTTCGGGACGTGAGATGTCGACTCGGATGCGCTGGTGCGAGTAATTGAAGACTTCGTCGAGGTACGCCGAGAACAACAAGAACGCCGCGAGGGCAGCCGAACCAATGGCGTACCCCTTGGTCAGCGCCTTGGTGGTATTACCAACGGCATCGAGCCGGTCGGTAATGGTGCGAACCGACTCGGGCTGCTGCGACATCTCGATAATGCCGCCGGCGTTGTCCGTAATGGGGCCGAACGTGTCCATCGCGAGGATATAGGCGCACGCGCCGAGCATACCCATCGTCGCCGCGGCGGTGCCGTACAGACCGCCGATCTGTTCACCCGCGGCGTTCACGAGACCACTCGAGCGACCGAGAAAGTAACTCAAGACGATGGCGATGCCGATCGTGATGACGGGGAGCACGGTCGCCTGCATGCCGACCGCGAGACCCGAGATAATGTTCGTCGCCGGACCCGTCTGACTGGCCTCAGCGATCTCTCTCACGGGCTTGTAGGCGTACTCGGTGTAGTACTGCGTGATCACCAGGAAGGCGAACGCGGTGCCCAAGCCAACGCAGCCACACAGGAAGAAGTGCCACCAGGCGTTCGGGGCCTGAGGCGAGTTGAGCAGGGTGCGGCTGGCGAAGAAGAACCCGATCAACGCCAGGATCGCGGTCAAATAGAAACCGCGGTTGAGCGCGTGCATAGGATCGCCGTCTTCACGCGTGCGGACCGACAGTACCCCGATGATCGACGCCACTAATCCGATGGCGCCAACGACTAGGGGGAAGAGAATGCCGGAGACTCCGAAGTACGGGAACAGCAGCACGCCAAGGATCATCGCGCCGATGTTCTCCGCCGCCGTCGACTCGAACAGATCGGCGCCACGGCCGGCGCAGTCGCCGACGTTGTCACCGACGAGGTCCGCGATCACGGCGGGGTTGCGCGGGTCATCCTCAGGAATACCCGCTTCGACCTTGCCGACGAGGTCCGCGCCAACGTCGGCGGCCTTCGTATAGATGCCGCCGCCAAGCTGCGCGAACAGCGCGACGAAGGAGGCGCCGAAGCCAAAGCCGACGATCAAGAACGGAATCTTGCTCGGCGGTACCCCGAGCGCGGTCAGCACCCAGAAGAGGCCGCCGACGCCGAGCAACGACAGCGCGACGACGAAGAGGCCCGCGACCGCGCCGGAGCGCAGCGCGACCTGCAGCGCGTCGTTCAACGATGACAGCGCGGCCGCCGCGACGCGAATGTTGGCGCGGATCGAGACCCACATGCCCATGTAGCCGGCGATCCCGGACGCGAGCGCGCCGAGCAGGAACGAGATCGTGATGTAGAGCGCCAGCGACTTGGGATCGCTGGTCGGATCGGAGGCGTTCGGCGTGCGGAGGAATCCGTACCCGATGAAGATCAGCACCGCGACCAGCACCGCCAGCAGCGTGATCGTGCGATACTGCCGCGCGAGGAATGCTTCCGCGCCTTGTTGGATGGCGTCCGAGATCTTCTGCATCTCGGGCTTGCCGCGCTGGCGCGCGAGTACCCACCGTGAGAGCCACAGGGCGAAGCCGAGCGCGAGCACGCTCAGCCCAACGATGAGACCGAGCAGTTGGAACTGCGTTGGGTTCATGATATCAGTTGGAGTTGGAAAGGCGCTGCCACGCGTAGTAGACCGGCACGCCGATGAGCACGAGCACGAGCCCGATGAGCGATTGGGCCCGCGTCTTGTCCGCGATCAGCAGGGCTATGCTGATCGCCGACGCGAGCACAATATAGAGCGCCGGCAGCACGGGATACCCGATCGCCCGGTACGGACGCTCGGCGTCCGGGCGGCGTGCGCGAAGCACGAAGAGGCCGATCGTCGTCAAGACATAGAAGACGAGGGCGGCGAAGATGACATACGTGAGCAACTGGCTGTACGTCCCGGTCAGGCAGAGCAGCGTCGTCCAGGCCGCCTGCACGATGAGCGCACCCGCCGGCACGCCGCGGTCGCTCAGCGTCCCGGCGTGCTTGAAGAACAACGCGTCCTTCGCCATGGCGTAGTAGACGCGCGCGCCCGCCAAAATCAACCCGTTGTTGCAGCCGAACGTCGAGATCAGGATCGCGGCGGCCATGATCACCGCGGCCGAGCCACCGAATACGACGGCGACCGCCGCGGTCGCGACACGATCCTGGGGCGCGGTCGCGATGGCGTGCAACGGAAGGACGCTCAGATACGAAACGTTCGCCGAGACGTAGAGCAGCATCACGAGGCCCGTACCGAGGACCAGCGCCAGCGGAAGATTGCGGCTGGGATTCTGGACCTCGGCGGCGGCGAACGTGACGTTGTTCCAGGCGTCGCTCGAGAAGAGCGAACCGACCATGGCCGAGGCGAAGACGATCGCAAACGCGCCGGTGAGCGTCGAGAGCTCCGGCGCGAAGTGCCCGGCGGCGAAGTTCGCCGACAGCGCCGACGCGTTTCGCCCGATCGTCAGCCCTAACACGATCAACGCAACCAGAGCCGTCACCTTGATGATCGTCAGGGTCGTCTGAATGAACTTGCCCTCGCGGATCCCGCGCAAATTGATCCAGGTGAGGACCCAGATCGAGAGAATCGCGACGATCCGTTGTGGCGAGAGCCCGAGTTCGATCGATCCGTCCGGCGTCTTGAACGCCGCGTGCGGGAGCCACGGGAAGGCGTCGGGCGTCAGCGACGGAAAGATGACGCCGAGATATTTCCCGAACGCGACCGCGACCGCGGCGATCGTGCCCGTTTGAATGACGACGAACAGCGTCCAGCCGTAGAGAAAGCCGGTGAGCGGCCCGAGCGACTCGCGCAGGTACACATACTGGCCGCCGGCCTTAGGGAACATGCCGGCGAGCTCACCGTAGGCGAGCGCACCGAGCAACGTGATGACGCCGGTCATCACCCAAGCCGCGAGGAGCCAGACTGGCCAACCGACCGTCCGCGAGATATCGGCGGAAACGATAAAGATGCCCGAGCCGACCATTGAGCCGGCGACCAACATGGTCGCGTCCGTAAGGGTCAGTGCTCTGACGAAGTCCGCGTGCGGTCGTGAGTCTTCAGCTCGTGTCGCGTCCGGATGCGCGGCGACGCTGCTCATTCCACCTCGGGCTTGAAAGCTTGGCAAAACTACGCCTCTGGCAACAGGATAGCCAGCCGCCCACTTAGTAGTCGGCGTACAACGCGACGGTGTCCATGACGGCCGTACCGTTCGCCAGCGTCGCGGGGTGGAATTCCGTTTCGAGCAAGCGTTCCCGCATCTTCTTATTGAAGTCCCCGTCGTCAGCCTTGGTGACGCTGAGCAGACGGGACGCGCCGCTCGGGGCAACCTCGAAGACAGCGACGAGATGAAAGGGGCGCGGGCGCTTTGGGGGGTCGACCGCCGCGTAGGTCGAAAATTTGGTGGTGGCTTTGATCTTCGAGGCGCCATCACCGCCTGTCCCTGGACCTTTGCCGTTCCCAGTTCCGGTGCCGGTGCCGGCGCCGGTCCCGCCGCCGGTGCCCGGGCCAGCTCCCGGGCCACCGGTGCCTGACGCCGGTGCCGCCGTGTGCGAGGTGTCGGCACTCGGAGCCGGCGCGGCTGGCGTGGGCGGCGGTGTAGGCGGCGGTACCTGAGCCGGCGCGACACGCGGCGGGGGGACCGGTGGTGGCACTGGCTGCGGAGCTTTTGGCTTGACGGGCGGCGCCGTGACCGGCGGCCCAGCTTCGATAAATCGGAGATGCTCCGTACTGCTCCCGCCACCGCCGCCGCCCGGCAGGCCGAGGAATCCAGCGGTGCGAGGGTCCGTGACGATGAGCGCCGCGACCGCGGGAATCAGCAGGAGCAGAATGATCCCGCCGTGAATCGCGATGGACGCGAGGAGGCCACGCCATCGGCGCTCCTGGCCCTCCGGAAAGCCGACCGGCGGCCGATAGGGTGCTCGGCCGCCGGTGGGTGTGTCATCAGTCACATCCGGAAATTAACGCTATTTCGCGTCCTTTGGCGGAACGCCGATCACCTTCACGCCACCGCCGCGGGCAATGTCCATCGCCGTGATGACGTCCTGATACTTCGCCTCCGGACATCCCTTCACGAAGATGATCTTCTCCGGACGCGGATCGTAGATCTCCTTGATCTTCGCGGCCAGCGCCTGCGGCGTCGGGTCGACCGGTTGCTTGTTGATCGACCACACGTTGTTCTTGCAGACCTCGAGCACGATCTGATCGGACTTGGTCACCGTCGCCGGTTGCGGCGTCGGATCGGGCAAGTTGATGTCGATCGCTTTCCGCGCCATCGGCACGACGAGCATGAAGATGATCAAGAGCACCAGCAGCACATCGATCATCGGCGTGACGTTCGGCTCGTTGCTGAGGCCCGTATTGCTGCTCCCGGCGGACATCGCCATTATGGCTTCCCTCCACCGCTGCTCTTCTCCATCGGGTTATCACCCGCGACCGTCGAGGCCGTGCCCGGCTTCTGGTCGGAGATCAACCCGGTGAAGCGCGCACCCGACTTCGCCGCGATGTCGATCGCGTCGACCACTTTGGAGTAGTCGAGCCCCGCGTCCGCCTTGAGGAACAGCCGCTTATCCTCGGCCCGCGCTTGATAGATGTTCGTCAGCGCGGTCTGCAGATCCGCGGCGCGGATCGGCTTCTTGTTCAGGTAGTAGTTCCCGTCCTTATCAATGCCTAGGACTACGTCATCGTTCTCTTCGGGGTGGGCTTTCAAGTTCACGCCCTTGGGAGGCTGGGCGTTGAACCCGGCGCTGATCGCCGGGATCACGATCATAAAGATGATGAGGAGAACGAGCATGACGTCGATCATCGGCGTCACGTTCGGCTCGGCTTTGACTCCGCCGCCTCCTCCTACGGCCATCGCCATAGCGGCTCCTTACTGCGCGATCGGCGCGTTGGCGCCCGACGCGGTGTTGAACTCGCGGGTGAAGCGCGACCGGCCAAACTCGCCCGAGACGCCCTTGATGAGATAGTCGATCATCTCCTTCGAGGAGTACGTCATCTCCGCCGTGAGGTTGTCGATCTTCGTCTGGAAGTAGTTGTACGCCCACACCGCCGGGATAGCGACCAAGAGACCGAACGCCGTCGTGATCAGCGCCTCGGCGACACCGGCCGAGATCGCGGACAGACCGCCGGAACCCGACGCGGCCATACCCGTGAAGGCGTTGACGATACCCATCGTGGTGCCGAGCAGTCCGACGAACGGCGCCGTGGCGCCGACCGTGGCGAGCACGCCCAGGCCGCGCTTGAGGAGCACGATGTTCATCAGCATTTCGCGCTCGACCGCACGCTCGGCCGAGTTAATGTCGGCGACCGTGACCGAGCCTTCCTGGATCAGCGGCTTGATCTCGCCCAGCGCGCCACCGAGCACGCGCGCGACATGCGACTTCTTGTAGCCTTCGGCCAGCTTGATCGCTTCGCCGAGGTTGTCTTCCTCGAGGAACTGCGAGAACTCGGGGGCGAACTTCCGCGTCTCGTTCTGCGCCGAGCGGAGATTCCACCACTTCTGGATCATGATCGAGAGCGAGAAGATCGACATGATCGCCAGCACAACGACAATCCCCTTCGCGAAAGGGCCCATCGATACGAAGAGGTCTACGAGCGAGAGATTCATCTGGACGACGCCTCGGGGTTTACTTGCTTAGGTTGAATGCGAACGGTTCTTGAACGAGCTCTTTCACTTTCCGTCCGCCGATCTCGGCGGCGAAGAACTTCATGCGAGGCAGGGCGCGCTTCACCGCATCGGTGAACGCATCGTTCGTCGACTTCAGCACCTTGAAGGTCCCCATGTCGACCTTCCCGCTCGTGTCGACCACGAACTGCGCCAGCACCTCGCCTTCGATATTCGCGGACCGCAGCATCTCCGGGTACTCAGGCGTTGCGCTGCCCGGGACCTGGCCCGCTTGCTTCTCGACCTGGAAGTCGAAGTACGGCTGGTCGGTCACGACACCCGTGCCGCCTTCTTTCCCTTTCGAGGTACCACCGGCGACGCCCTTCCCAGAGAAGTCGGCCTCGTCAGTCACTTTCTTTGACAGGTCGACGTTCGGCAGCACGTCCGGGATGTTCACCGGCGCCGTCAGCACCTGGAAGCCCTTCGGCGGCGGAGGCGCGACCGTCACGTCGGGCGGCGGCGGCGTCTTCGGCGGCGGCGGGGGCTCGGGCTTCGGAGCCTCAGCGAACTGGATCTTTTCTTCCTTGGTCTTCTCGTTCTTGATCGCCGCGTGCGCGGTAGCCACAGCGGCAGCGGTGATCAGCGCCGCGTGCATCACGATACTGAACGTCGATGCACCTCCGCGCTTCACCTTCTGCGGCTTTGACTCCAACAGCGTGTTGAACAATGTCTGCTCCTGGCCGGATGGGACTCGAGCTCGTAAGGCCAGAAACTAGCCATCGCGCCTGGCGACGGAATGATTACGAGATTAAGAGTTGCTTAAATCGAGCGGCAGCGTCACGGTAAACACGCTGCCACGGCCGAGGCGCGAGCTCACCGTGAGCGAGCCACCGTGCGCGTGCGCAATGTACTGCGCGATAGCCAGTCCTAAGCCGAACCCGCCACGTTCGGTCGCGCGCGAACGGACGCGGTCGGCGCGCCAGAACCGATCGAAGATGTGCGGCAAGTCGTTGGCGGCGATGCCGATGCCCGAGTCGCGCACCGTAAACGTGATAGCGTCCAGCCGTTTGCTGAGACTCAAATCGACGCGTCCGCCACGCGGCGTGTACTTGATAGCGTTGGTCACCAGATTGAGAAACAATTGCCGGAGTCGCTCCGGGTCGCCGGAAACGGTCACCTCCTCCATGACCGGCAAGTACACGCTGATGCCGGCATCCTCGCCGAGGATCATCGCGGTCTCATAGATGTCGCGAACTAATGGTTCGAGCGCCACCGGCTCACGGATGAGATCGAATCGCCCTTCGTCCGCTCGCGCCAGGGTCAACAAACTGTCGACCAGATCCGACATTCTGCGTACTTCACGCAACGCTTCCTCGAGCGCCTCCAGCTGTTCCGTCGACACGTGCGGCGTCAGCATCGCGCGCTCGACGTCCGCGCGCATCACGGTGAGCGGGGTCTTGAGCTCATGGCTCGCGTCTGCCGTGAATCGGCGGAGCGCGCCGAACGAGCTCTCCAGGCGCTCGATCATGGCGTTCAGCGTCCGCGTCAAACGACTCAGCTCGTCGCCCGAGCCATCGAGCGCGAGTCGCCGGTGCAAGCTGCGGCCGTCGGTGATCGCCTCGACTTCGTTAATGATGCCGTCGACGGGACGGAACGCGCGGCCGGCGATCACGTAGGCGGCCGCGATCGAGATCAAGAGAATGATCGGCGCCGCGATGAAGATCGCCGGCACGAGCACGACCGGGGCCGCGCCCTCGTCCTTGGCCTCGGATCCCGCCACCACGCGATCGACCGGACCGGCCCCGGGGAGGCTGCGCGCCATGAGCAGGATCCGCCGCGAGCGCAGTTCGAGTGCCTCCGGCGGCAATCGATCCGCGCGCATCGCGATCGCGGTCTGGTTGAGCGTCACCTGGTCGTCCTGGTCGAGCTGGCGGAACGCGAACGAGTTGTAGAACGTGCGGCCCTTGGCGTCGAGCACCAGCGCGTAATCGGGAACGCCTTCGAGCACGGTGCGGAGCCGCGGCGTCACGTTCGGGATCGTGTCGTTCTTCTTGCTCGACACCGGAACGATCGTGTAGGTGACGAGCGGTTCGCCACTCGCTTCCGCTTGTTGCACCGTGCGGAGCAAAAGGTCAGCCTCGGTCGCGACGTACTGCTCCAACGCGTGCTCGCGCGCGGCCTGGTCGGCCGAACGCGTCGTCGCGTACGAGATCCCAGCGAACACCGCCACCGTCGTCACTAATGCGGCGGCATACGCTATAGTCAGCTGTGCTCTTATACTGGCCATGACTAGGGAGTGGGCAAACGACGCCCACTATTGGACATGGCCAGCATCGATCCGCCTGGTCGCATATCCGCTGAGTCGCACCGCTTGACGAGCATGTAAAGAAGTCGTTGGACTAACTACCTGCTCTAACTACGTACCCGACGCCTCGTACAGTGTGGATCAGCTTCCGATCGTGGCCCGCGTCGATCTTTTTGCGCAGGTGGTTGATGACGACGTCCACGATGTTCGTGCCGGGATCGAAATGATACCCCCACGCATACTCGGTGATGAGCGTGCGACTCATGACCTTGCCAGCATGACGGACTAAGTATTCGAGCACCGCGTACTCTTTCGGCGTCAGCTCGATGGCCTGGCCGTCGCGTTTGACCTCGCGCGTGTCGCGGTCCAGGACCAGGTCGTCGATGCGGAGCGCCGGCGACGACAGGGCGCGCGGGCGGCGGGAGACGGCTTCGACCCGCGCCAGGAGCTCCTCGAACGCGAACGGCTTGGTGACGTAGTCGTCGGCGCCCGCGCGCAGCGTCTGCACCTTGGCATCCACCGCATCCTGCGCGGTCAGTACGAGCACCGGGCATGATATCCCGCGAGCCCGCAGGGAGTGCAGCACCTGAAGGCCCGGCTTGCCGGGCAACCGCATGTCGAGGATGACGAGGTCGTAGCTGTCGGAGCTGGCGAGGCGTTCCCCTTCCTCGCCGTCGCCCACGAGATCGACGCCCCAGCGCTGCTCCTCGAGTCCCCGCTTCACGAACTGGCCGACCGTTGGATCGTCCTCGATCACGAGGATCTTCATGAGCCCAAGTTACACGTTGCGCGGGCGAACGAAACCATACTCGCGGATTTTGCGATAGAGCGTCTTGGACGAGATGCCGAGTTGCGCCGCGGCACGACCCTGATGCCAATTCGCGCGATTCAGGACCGATTCGATGTGTCGGCGCTCCAGTTCCGCGAGCGAGAGGCTCTTGCCATTCTCGTCGCCGACGTACGGCGCGGGGCCGCCGTTGGACGCGTGCGGCAACGAGTTCGCCGCCGCCGACGCGGCCATGGCCGTGCCGTTCTGGAGCGGCAGATCCCGCCTGGCGATGGTGCCGCCGTTGGCGAGCAACACGGCTCTCTCGATAACGTTCTTCAGCTCCCGGATGTTGCCGGGCCACGGGTATGCTTCCATCGCCGCGATCGCATCATCGTTGAGCGTCGGCGGGGTTTGACCGCCGAAGTGCTTGAGATAGTGCTGCGCGAGGATCGGGATGTCCACGACCCGGTCGCGGAGCGGCGGCAGCGTGATGCTGATCGTGTTGATCCGGAAAAACAAATCGCTCCGGAACTTGCGATCCATCACGTCCTCGCGAATGTCTCGCTTGGTCGCCGCCACGACTCGAAACCCGACATCGAGCTTCTGCGATCCTCCGAGCCTGGTATACCCGCCACTCTCCAAGGCTCGCAAGAGTTTGCCCTGCACGCGGAGATCGAGATCGCCGATTTCGTCCAGAAAAAGTGTCCCGCCAGAGGCCAGCTCGAACAACCCGGTCTTGCGCTTGAGCACACCGGGCAGCGCGCCTTTCTCATGGCCGAACAGCTCGCTCTCCATCGTCAACGCATCGGTCGTCGAAGCGCAGTCCACATCGACCAGCGGCCCGGACGAGCGCTCGGAGAGTCGATGCAGCGCCCGGGCGATCAACTCTTTGCCCGTGCCGGACTCTCCCGTGATGAGCACCGGAGAATCACTCTTGGCCACCCGCTCGACCAGCGACAGAACGGCCTGCATCGGCGCATACCGCGTGACGATCTCTGGCGCGCCGTTCGCGCGCTCGAGATGGCGCTGCAGCAGCGCATTCTCAGTCGCCAGCCGCCGCTTCTCCCACGCCCGCCGCACCAGCACATCGATCTCGGCCATCCGATAGGGCTTCGACAGATAGTCGTACGCGCCGAGTCGAATGGCGGTGATCGCGGTCTCGATCGTGCCGTTCCCGGTGATGATGATCACCTGCGGCGGGTTCGGCTCCTCCTGCAGGTGGCGCAGCACCTCGAGCCCGTCGAGCTCCGGCATCACGATATCCAGGAGCGCGACGTCGAATTCCTCTCGTTTGAGGGCTTCGAGCGCCGCCCGGCCGTCGTGGGTCACCGTGACGTGGTGACCTTTGCCGGTCAGAAATTGCTGCAGTACGCCGCCGAGCATTTCCTCGTCTTCGGCGATGAGAATCTTGATGTGCGACGGTTCTTTCATACGGCGGATTCCATAGGCAAGACGACGCGGAACGTGCTCCCCGATCCGGGAGTGCTCTCGACTTCCAGACGGCCGCCGTGGTCGGCGACCAGCCCGTAGCAGATCGAGAGTCCGAGGCCGGTTCCACGCCCCGGTGGCTTCGTCGTGTAGAATGGTTCGAACAGCTTCCCAACCTCCGATCTCGCGATCCCGACCCCGTTGTCGATGATCTCGATAGCGACTTCGTGGGTCGCGCTCGCGACGCTCGTGCGCACCCCCACCTTCGCACCCTGACCATGCTTCTCCGTCGCGTCAGCCGCATTCAGCAAGAGGGCCATTAGGACCTGAATGAGCTGATCAACGTTCGCCCGAACGAAGACGGGAGGTCCAAGGTTGGTCGTGGCGGAGACACGCTTGAAGCGGGCATGGTGCGACAATAAGAACAACGTGCGCTGAACCGTCGCGTTGACGTCGATGGGTTCTTTGGTGACCGACCGCTTGCGACTGAAGTCCAGCAGACCGTCGATGATCCGCTTGCAACGCTCGACTTCCGCGTCGATGAACTTCAGATATTCAAGCTCACCGAGCTCGAGCGTAAGGCTCTCGGCGCAGGCCGAGATGGTAGCCAACGGATTGTTGATCTCGTGCATCACGCCGGCAGCGAGCTGCCCAATGGCAGCCATTTTTTCCGCCTGAGCCACGCGCTGCAGCGCTTCTTTCCACTCGGTGATGTCCTCACCGACCGTGATGACGTGGGTGACGTCATTCCCATCGTGGAGGTGCATCGGAATCTTCGAGATCCGATACGTCCGAGCTTCCCCACTCGCCTGCGACTCGGTCTCGAACTGCTCTAGCACCCCGGATCCGAAGACGCGGTCGATCTCGTGTTTGAGTGACTCAGCGGGCTGCCGATGCAAAATCTCAAAGATCGTCCGCCCAAGGGCATCGCCCCGGGCGATACCCTGCATCCCCGATTCCCGCTTACGGTTCCAAGCCTGAACCCGATACTCCCGGTCAACCGCATACAGCCCCACCGGCAGCGAGTCCACGAGCTTCGTCAAAAAGTGCCGCTCCTCGGCCAGCGCCGCATGCACCACGTCAAGCACTCTCCGTGCGACATCCGTCGGGACGTCGGCAGAAGCGAGCTCAGCTTTCACGGCGGCCAGCGCGGCCTCCGCGATCGGTTGTGGCGCAGTTGTCTCGACCATGAGAACGGTATCCCCCTCGGACAAGCTGACCGAAAAAGTAGCCGAAAGGTCACGCCTGCAAAAGTGACAAAGCGCGGTTTTGTGTTGGCAGATACTTCCCGCCGAAGTGGCAAACGCATGCGGGAATACAGGTTGCCACCTGGGAGGGCGCGAGCTGATACCCTCAACCTTACAGGAGAACCATTTATGGCTATCTATCGGACGAGCGTCGCGACGCCTGTTTTCGGGCTCCGGCGGGAAATTGATCGCTTGTTTGACGACGCGTTTGGTGGTCAGGCGGGCCGGGACGGCGGTTGGGCCCCGGCAGTAGACGTCAAAGAGGACGCCAAGGAGCTGACGCTGACGGTCGAGCTACCCGGCGTGGCGTCCAAGGACGTCGAGATTACCCACGACAACGGTGTGCTCACGGTTCGTGGGGAAAAGAAGGAGACCCGCAAGGAGAACGACCAGGAGACTCGCTATCACATCGGCGAGCGAACCTACGGGACGTTCGTCCGGTCGTTTCAGATGCCCAAAGGGCTCGACGAGAGTAAGATCGAGGCGCAGTATGACAACGGCGTGCTGACGATTCGCGTGCCCAAAGCGGCGCTGCCACAGCCAAAGAAGATCGAGATCAAGAACCCAGCGTAATCAGCGGGCACAATCACGAGCGCGCTTCGCGTCGGATCTCGATCAGATCGGATCTCGATCAGACCTGAAGCACACGTCGAGCAGGGGTGCCCGCAACACAGAGAGGCGTCAAGCGCGAAGCGCGAGACGCCTCTTGCTATTTGAGCTTCGCGATCTCGGCGAAGATCTCGTTCGTCTCGCGCTTCTGTCCAGGATTGGACTCGACATGAGCCCACCGGACGGTGCCGCTCTTGTCGATCAGGAAGTAAGCGCGATTCGAGAAGAACTTGTCGGGCAATAGCACGCCGTAGGCGTTCGAGGCCTCGCGCTTAAAGTCACTGACCATGTCAGTCTTGAACTGATGCTTGGCCTTGAACTCGGCGAGGGTAGGCACGGAATCAACGCTGATCGGCAGCACCTCGACGCCCTTCCCCAAAAACGCGTCGAAGTTATCGCGAAACTCGCACAGTTCGGCCGTGCACGTACTCGTAAACGCCAGCGGAAAGAACGCGAGCAACACGTTCTGCTTCCCGCGGAACGAAGAAAGCGTAACGTTCTGACCGCTCGTCGAAGCGAGCGTAAAGTCGGGAGCGGGCTGACCCGCGCTTGGCACTGTCATGCGCCAAACGTACTAGAGCCCAATGCTCACCGCGAGTCGCAATCGTTGGCGGCGGGTTCGAGGCGACCAATCCGAACCCGCCGCCACCACCTTCTTTAGGGCTTCTCTCCGAGACTCTGACTGACTTCGGCAATGGTCTCTTGGAGATGCAACCGCGTGATGCGATCGGCCGCTTTTGGCAACGCGCCGCGCGCGGCGTCACGAATCGCGACGAGCTCACCACGGGCGAGCGCGCGTGCGTCCGTTTCATTCGGCCGCACAGCCGGCACCTCGCCGGCCGCGACGCCATCATCCTGCTTCTCCGGTTTTTGAGGCATTTCAGGATTGAGCAACGCGTCGAGCGCCGCGAGATGCTCGCGCTCGAGATTGCGGCGGAACCCATCGATCTTGACCGACGGTGCGTCGAGCTCGGACCACAGCGCGTGGCGCACATCGGCCATCATCGCCGCCGGATCATACGCGTCACCGCCCGCGGGCGTGATCGCCGCAACGTCCGTCATGCGACCAAGTCGCGCCGTGTCGAGGAGCGCGTGAATCGACTGCGCCTGAGCGCGGCGCAGACGCTCGAGCGCGCCCGATGCCTCAATGCGCGTCAAGAAGCTGTGGTCGAGGAAATACGTCGGCGTCTTCCAGACGTGCTCCGACAGGAACGTGACCGCCGCGCGCTGGCGTGCGGCTGCCAGCGGCTCGAACTGCGGGCCCGGCTGCGTGCCGGACTTGTGTCGCGTCCACTCGCCGCCGACCACGTGAGCGACGTGCCCCGCCTCGAGCGCGAACTGTCCCACGAGCCGATTGTACAGCTCGACGAGATCGCTGTCGGACTCGCCCTGACGAGTCGCGATCTTCGACATCATGCCGGCGATCCGCGCGATGTTCTTGAAGCCGTACCCCGTCGACTTGACCGCGTCCGCGTCGCCGACGGCCTCGGTCTCCGTGCCCGGATCGGGGCCATCGAGACCGTAGTCCTCCGAGAACCGCAGCCACGGCACCGTGTCCTGCACCAGCGCCCACTGGTCGAGTGTCGGCCGCTCGGCGTCCGACGCCGCGGTACCGGTCAGCACGCCCGGCGCGCGAGCGCCGGAACCGGGATGCGCCGACTCGCTGACGGAGATCGGCGCGTAACCCCAGTGGATCGCGAACTTGTCATACGGCCCGATGCGGAACACGAGATCGTTGACGTTGATCGAGTCTTCCGGCTGCGCGACGTAGTCATAGCGCGCGTAGTCCATCACGCTCGACGTGTGTCCCATCTTGTGGACCCACGTCTTACTGCGAACGCTATCAGCGGGATACATACTCGACGCCTGCATGTTGTGACGCAGGCCGAGCGTGTGTCCCACTTCGTGGGCGACCACGCCTTCCAGCAAGTAGCCCATGAGGCTATCCGGGAGCGGCCACCGCTGCGCGCGCGGGTCGAGTGGCGCGACCTGCACGGTGTACCAGTCGCGCAGGAGGTTCATCACATTGTGGAACATGCGCACCGAGCCATTCAGCACTTCGCCCGTGCGCGGATCGACGATTTGCGGGCCGTACGCGTTCTCGACGGTCGACGGCAGCCAACGAATCACGGTGTGACGCACGTCGTCCGGCGACCACGTCGAATCGTTCGCCGGAGCTTCTTTTCCGACAATGGCGTGAGAGAATCCAGCGCTCTCGAACGCGGGCTGCCAGTCTTCGACGCCTTTCTTGATCCACGGCACCCACTGGGCCGGCGTGGCCGCGTCGATATAGTAGATGATCGGCGTCAAGGGATCCGATACCGCGGCCGACGGATCCTTTTTCACGAGGCGCCAGCGGCCGATGTAGGACCGATGCGCCGCGCGCTGTTCCGTGGTCCCGTAGTCGGTCTGCTCCACCGAGAAGTATCCCACGCGCGGATCAAAGCGACGCGGAATCATCGGATCGGCCGGCAGCCGCACCATGCTCCAGTGCGCGAGCACGCTTTGCGTGGGGTGCTTGGGGTCGCCGCCCTGCGTCTGCGTGGCTTCGATCTCGACGTTGTCCGGGAACGACTGCACGCGCTCGATGAACGAGCGCTTGTCATCAAAGCGCTCCTTGAACGCGGCCATGTCCGTGGAGCCCGTCGTGTACAGCTTCGAGACTTCGATCACCGGCGCCGAGTCGGGGCCGAACGTCTCGATCGGGAACGACGCGATGACGGCTGGAAACGTCGAGCCGCGAACGGCGCGCGAAACCGGCAGCGTCGAGTCGGCGACCATACCGTAGTCGACGCTGCGCAGCACCACGCGATTGCCGATACGATCCCAACGGACGACGCTGTTGCGGACCCAGTCGCCGCCATAACTCTTGGTCTGCCCGCCGCTCGCCCGAGCGATGCTGGCGTCGAGCAGCATCTCGGCGCCGATGACCGATCGCGGCACCTCGAAATACAACTTGTCGTCAAGTTCGTGTGTGGTCACGAGGCCGCGATGCGTGATCGCTTTCGACGTGATCACTTTGTCGTACGGCTTGATGGGCTGCGCCGAATCTGCCTTCGCCGCCGGCGGCTTCGGGGCCTGCGCCCCAACGGCGGCACTGAGAGCGCCGATCGCTAACCAGACATGTTTTATCATGGCCCCAACGCTACAGCGTGGGGCCATGACGGACCAGACTCAGTTGCCCTGCGGCGAATGCAGCACATCGCCACCGGACGTGATCTCGAACTGATCGTTCCGGTTCTGCGCCCACGAGGCTTCCGTCTCGCCGGCTGAGATCGGCCGCTCTTTCCCGTAGCTGATGATCGCGATCCGGGTATCCGAGATACCGTGCTCCGTCAGATACCGCTTCGCGGCCTGGGCGCGACGTTGGCCGAGGGCGAGGTTGTACTCATCGGAGCCGCGGCTATCGCAGTTGCCGGAGACGCGGATCGACACCCCGGGGTTCGCCGCCAGAATCGGCACCTTCGCGGCCAGCGTCGTCTGGTCATCGGATGAGAGCTCCGCCTTGTCGTACGCGAAGAACGTCATCTGCGTGAGCAGCGCGCGCACCGCGCTGTCGTCGACCTTCGGCGCGGGCGCGGGCGCCGACACCGGAGCCGGCGCAGGCGCGGGCGCGGACGCCGCGGTCTGCTGCGGCGCGGGCGTCGTCGCGGGTGGGGCGTGATGGGAGCAGGCGGCCAATAAGCTGGCCGCGGTGAGCACCAGGGGGGCGACACGCGCGGACATGATTCGAGCCTCGGTTGTATTTGTCCCAATATGATATGCCGGGCTCGGCCATTGCGCAAGGGATATATCGTCCCGTACGGGCGAGTATGTCGATTATTTAGCCACCCACTGGCCGTCTCGCTTCTCGTATTTCTTTTCGACCGCCGCCCAGGCCACGCGATGGGCCGCCGACTCGCCTTCGCCGGCGTATTCCTTGGATGCGCTGTTGAAGGCTTCCCGGTAGATGTCCTGGGCGTGGGCCGGGAGGTGGTTCTTCACGGGGTCCGGCAAATCGTTATTGCTGGAATAAGGCATCGCTCATCCTCCGTTGATCGTATCGCGGCACATATTGAGTTTCCACGCATTCCGATCAAGTTTTGAACCACATGCGCTATTTCGTTCGACCGGCGCGGGGCATTCTGGAGTCCGAAGCGGAGTGCTATATCGGGCCGTACCGGACGTACGCACACTATAACTACCTTCGGCCGGGGCCGATCGCGGCCCTCAAGCGACGGCGGTTCGACATCGCCCTGTCCCTGGCCCAGCCGTGGTTCCATAAAACCGGAGCTATCGACTTTGGCTGCGCCGACGGCGTCCTCCTGCCGTCGCTCGCGCGCTATTTCAACCGGGTCGCGGCGGTCGACCATGACCCGCGGGTGATCCCGATCGCCAAACAGGTCGTCGAGGAAGCCGGCCTCGAGTCCGTCGACGTGATCAATTCGCACCTCATGCCCCTCCCCGCCCTCCGCGCGCGCCTCCTCGGCCCCCGCGGCGATCGGGAATACGGCGTGATGTTCCTGTTGGAGACCCTCGAGCACGTCGGCCCCGACGCTCCGGCCGACATGGACTGCTACGCCTACCGCGCGCAGTTCGTCCGCGACCTGTTCAACTTCCTCGCGCCGCCCGCCCGCATCATTATCTCGATCCCACGCATGACGGGCATCGGCTTCCTGACGCGCTACGTCACCCAGACGACGCTCGGCATGCCGCACGAGCACATCCCCGTCGCGGATGCGCTCCGCGCCGGCATCCTCGGCGACACGACCGCCCTCGAGCCCCAATGGACCGGCGGCCACGTGGGATTCAACGATCGCAAGATGGAGCGCGAGCTGCGCAAGTACTTCAACGTGGTCGAAGAGCGACGCCTGCCCTTCTCGCTCATGTTCACGATCGAACGCCGCCCCGCCGACGCGGTCGCTACCGGGCGGGCAGCCAAAGCGTAAAGATCGACCCGGCGCCGAGCGTGCTCTTGACCGACACGTCGCCGCCCATGAGTCGCGCCAGCTGACGACTGATCGCGAGACCCAAGCCCGTCCCGCCCGCGTGATACTGGCTTGGCGCCGAGGGCGCCTGCACGAACGGCTCGAAGATCATTTCGAGATATTGCGATGCGATGCCGCGTCCGGTGTCCTCGACGCGCACGTAGGTCCACACGCGTCCAGGCCGAAGCGCCGCCTCGGCGCTCGGGCGGTCGGTGGTGCCGCACGTGACGGTGACGCGCCCGTCACGATCCGTGAACTTGACGGCGTTCGTCAGGAGGTTGAGCACGACCTGACGCACGCGATCCTCGTCGCCGACGTACGGCACGAGCTCACGGTCGGACGGTCGCTTGTACGAGAGCTCGACCCCTTTACCGTCAGCATGTGGCCGCACAAGGGCAAATGCCGCTTCGACCGGCACGGTCACGTCGCCGGCCTCGCGCGCGACCGTCAGTCGGCCCGCCTGCGTGGTCATGACATCGAGCAAGTCGCCCACCAGCGACGCGAGATGACGATTCGCGTCGAGTATGCGGTCGACATACGTCCGCTGCTGCTCGGTGAGCGACCCGCCGACATTCTCGATGAGCAGGTTCGCGTAGCCCAGCGCGGCGTTGATTGGCGTGCGCAACTCGTGGCTCACCACGCCCAGGAACCGCGATTTGGCCTCGCTCGCCGCCTCGGCCTGCCGTCGCGCGGCGTCCAGCGCCGCGTTCGAGTGCGTCAGCTCGATCGTCTGCGCCTCATACATCTCGGCCAACCGCCCCGCCCGCCACAGCGCACGACGCAGCGAGTTCGTGAGGGAGCTGACCGCGACCGCGACGATCGTGAACGCAATGACCGACAGAATATCGGCCGGACGCTCGATATGCAGGTTGTGCCCCGACGGGAGCAACAAATAGCTGACACCGACAATGCCGACCGCGGTCGATAGGAGAGCCGGCCCCAGTCCGCCGTACAGCGCCGACAACGCGACCACGACGTAACAGAAGACGAACGGCGCGTGGGCGAGCCGCGAGGAGAGTCCCACTGACAGCGCCAGCGCCGCGATCGTACCAAGAAAGGCCAGTACGTACGCCGCTATCCGAAAGCGCCCCGCTCCGTCCGCCGCTGTCAGTGGGTCCAGCCGAAGGACCGTCACACAGTAATTATATTGGCTTCAATAGATCATTCGCTAGTCGACTGGCAACCCGCTTGGGACGCGCAGTGGCGTAACCGCCCGCAAATTGCGCGCGCGTGGGTCGGTCAACGCGGACATGTAGGTCGTCAGCCGGTCGACCACCGAGTCCGGAATCACGACGCCTTTGAGGAGCGTGTCGCGCGCCGCGAGCACGGCGTTCACGTTGTTCACCACCGTCCCATAGAGATTCGGGTCGATCTGACTCGGGTCATAGTGGACGAGCGCCGAGTCCGACTGGCTGTAATGGGCGATGAACGCGCGGAGCTCCTTGAACTGCCCGGCATGCCCATAGGGGCCCGTCAGCTCGACGTTCCGAAGCGGCGAAGTGCGAAAGCGATAGCGGTCGGCGGGATCGCCGGTGGCGTTCATTCGGCCGAAGTCATCGCTCGGATTCGGAGCGAAGCCTTCGCCCGGCCCGAGCTGGGCGAGCGCGACATCATGGAATTGCAGATCGCTGAACGACGCTCCGTTATGGCAGATCGAGCACTTGAGCGTCAAGAAATCCTGCGCGCCCAAGAGCTGATCGGTCGTGAGCGCGTCGTCATCGCCGGCCAAAAACCGATCCCACGGGGATTGATTGAACGTGAAGTTGGCGATCATAAAGCCGGCGATCGCGTTCGATGCATGCGCGAACGTCATATCCTCGAATCGCGTGCCCGGATACGCCTCCTCGAACATGTAGCGGTACTGCGGAATACGCCCGAGCCGTTTCATGTAGCCCTTCCAGATAGCCTGCATGTCGCTATCGGAGAGCGCGGCGAGACGATTGCCCCGGAAACTCAGCATCTCGAGCCGGTTGACCACCGGGAACATGGGCTGCGCCGACAACGCGCCGAACTCGAATACGCGCGTCATGGCGGGCGTGAGCTGCGCGCCGGCCGGCGTCGTGTACTGGCCGCCCGCGCTGACCGACACACGCCCGTCCAAAAACAGCTCCGGCATGGCGTGCAGGTTGAACAGCGGCGGTGCGTTCCGCGGAATGATCCGGCCGCTGTTGCCCGCCACGCGCGCCGGCCCCAGCCCGAAACCATTCGTGCCGATGGGCAAGCTGCGGCCATCGCCCGTCTCGAACCGCGGGAGATGACACGTCATGCACGAGATGTTGCGGTTGCCGCTCAGGATCTTATCGAACGCCAACGCCTGACCCAACCGCGCCAACGCCGGCCGGACGTGCGGCGCGGGAGGAAGCGGGACGATGCCGCGGCCCGCGGCCAGCGTACGCACCGTGTGCGCCAATGCCTGATGACTGACGGTCTCGTGATCCACGCGCGCGCTCGGACGCGGACTGGTGGTGTTGACGCCATCCGAGCATGCCGCCAACACGAGGCAGAACACTACGGCTCTTCGCATATATGGGCTCCTGGGCTACCCGGTCAATCGCACGCTGGCCCGGAAACCCGACACGCAGTATCGTGGCTCTCATGGATCGCGATCGCTGGCTCGCCCTCGAACCCCTGCTCGATCGGGTGCTCGACCTCTCGGATGAAGAGCGCGATACGTGGCTGCGCGATCTGCGCCAGTCGTCACCCGGCCTAGCCGACGAACTCGTCTCGCTCCTGTCGGAAGATGCCGATGCCGACCGCGTGGGATTCCTCGCGAAGCCGATCGACGTCACGCTCGAAGGGCTCGTCCTTGGGGCCTACACGCTGGCCCGCGAGCTCGGACATGGCGGCATGGGCTCCGTATGGCTCGCGCGTCGCACCGACGGACGCTTCGAGGGGCTCGCCGCTGTCAAGCTGCTCAACCTGGCGCGGTTGAGTCCCGCGGGCCAGACGCGATTTCGGCGCGAGGGCTCGATGCTCGCGCGACTCGCGCACCCCGGCATCGCGCGACTGCTCGATGCCGGCGTCGGTCCCGGCGGGCAGCCGTATCTCGTGCTCGAGTACATCGACGGGCAACCGATCGACGAGTACGCGACGTCGCATCAGCTCACCGTCTCCCAACGGCTCGAGCTCATACTGCAGGTCGCCGATGCGGTGAGCCACGCGCACGCGAACCTGATCGTTCATCGCGACCTCAAGCCGTCGAATATCCTGGTCACCACCGACGGCACGGTGAAGTTGCTGGACTTCGGCATCGCGAAGCTGCTCGACGCGAAAGCCGTCACGGTCGAGGGATCGCACGTGCTCACGCCGGAGTTCGCGGCGCCGGAGCAAGCGACGGGGGACGTCGTCACGACGGCGACCGATGTGTACGCGCTGGGCGTGTTGCTCTACCTGTTGCTGTCCGGTCGCCATCCGACGGCGGAAGGGTGTCACACCGCGCTCGAAACGCTGCGCGCCTTGCACGAGCGTCAACCCGTACCGCTGCCCCTGGGCGATCTCGGCACGATCGTCGACAAAGCACTGCACAAGGATCCACGCGAGCGCTATCAGACCGTCGCCGAGCTCGCGGACGACCTGCGCCGCTATCTGAGGCAAGAGCCCATCAGCGCGCGGGCGACCTCCTTCGGCTATCGCGCCGGCAAGTTCATCCAGCGCCATCGGGTACCCGTCCTCGCGACAGCGGCGACCATCCTCGCCCTCGCGGCCGCGACGGGGTTCTCGATCGCGCAGATGGAGAACGCACGCCGTCAGCGCGACGCCGCGGTCTTTGCCAGCCAGCGCGCCGATGCACAGATCGAGTTCCAGTCCCTCCTCATGTCGCAGATCGGCGACAAACCGCTCACGATGCACGACATCGTCGATCGCGCGCGGACCGTCCTCGAACGCCAGTACGCGGGCGACCCGCGAGTCCTGGCGACGCTGCTCATGCAGCTCTCGGATCGATACGCGGACCTGGGCGACGATAAAATCCGCGGGGCGCTGCTCACACGAGCGGAGTCGATCGCCACCGCCGACCAGCTGAGCGAGATTCGATGCCGTCAAGCGGACAATTATCGAACGCGTGGATCCTACGACGAGGCCTATCACGCGGTGGCGGTGGCCGAATCATTGCTCCGGGCACACCCGGAGCCCGAAGCGCATGCGTTTTGTCTTTACATACTTGGGAACCTGCAGGTCGAGCAGACACGCGGGCCGCCGGAAGAGGGCGCCGACGACGTGCGCCGGGCGATTCAAATCCGCGACAGTCTCGGCAAGCGGTCGGATGCGTTTTACCTGAATCTCCTGGGAACGCTTGCCGGCGCACTCGATATAGCGAAGCACCCGCGCGAGGCCATCACCGCCTACCATCACGCCAGCGCGCTCCTGGATTCGTCCGGACGCGGCTCGACGATGGATGCCGCCATTACCGAGCACGACATGGCGCTGACCCTGAAGCGCTTGGGTGAGACCGCGGCAGCCGAGCGCGCGTTTCATGATGCGTTGCTTCGAGCGCGCCAAAGCGATCCGACGGGACACATGCCGCCGCAGCCGTTGATTCACTACGCCGACATCGCGATGCAACAAGCCGATTTCGACTCGGCCACCAAGTACTTCTCGATGCTCGCCGCACAGGCCGCCGCCGACAGCGATCGGTATTGGCAAGGGCGGGCGCTCTATGGGTTGGCTGAAGCGCAGCTGAGAGCTGGCGACATCGATGCGGCGCGACAGACGATGGCGCGATTCCATCCGTTGAGCGCGAATCCGAACCTCAAGAAAGTCGACGACTACGTCACCGACTATCGCTTGCTCGAGGGCCGCCTGGCGTTCATGAACGGCCAGATCGGCGATGCGCGACGCCTCGTCTCCGGCGTCCTCCACTCGGTCGGGTATTTCGAGGGCAAGCGCATGCGGATTTTCTACCCGTCCCTCATCCTCGCCGGCGAGCTGGCGATCGAGGCTGGGCAACCAGCGGAGGCCCTCGAGTATGCGGCGGGCGCCCGGGCCGGCGTGACCCAGGATTCGCTCACGGAGATGCGGAGCGCGTTCGTCGGTGAGTCGCATCTGCTGGAAGCGCGCGCGCTCTTAGCCAGTGGCGATACGACCGCGGCGCGCACGGCGATCGCGCGCGCGGTGCCGGCACTCACAGTCGGCGCCGGTGAGCAGCACCCGCTCACCAAAGCCGCCCTAGCGCTCCAGCAACGCGTGATGCAGTAGGAGTCGCGCCTTCCGCCAATCGCGCTGCACGGTGCGATCGGAGACGCCGCGAAGTTGGGCGATCTCGATAAACGAGAACCCGGCGAAGAAGTGCAGATCGACCAACTCGGCCAACGACGGCTCGAGCTTCGCGAGATCGGTGAGCGCATCGCCGAGGCGTTCGAGCTCCTCGCTGGTCTTGATCACATCGGCCGACGGACCCTCGGCCTCGTCGAGCGTGATCTGCAGCCCGCCGCCGCGTTTGGCCGCGCGGCGACGACGCGCGTAGTCGATCGTGAGTCCTCGCATCGCGCGCGACGCGTAGGCGAGGAATCGCGAGCGATCGACGAACTCCAACTGTTCGCGATTGATGATGTTGAGATACGCTTCGTGGATCAGCGTCGTGGTGCCGAGCGTGATTCCACCCGCGCGGCGAAGGCTGGCCTCCGCGAGCTGGTGGAGCTCGTTATAAAACAGGACAAAGAGCGCGTCGGGATCGATCTCAGAACCCACGTAGCATGGTGACGGAGGTATGGTCAGTCGCGCAACACATCGGCTCATTACGATACTACGTGGATCGTTTCGGACCAGGGGACGCCAGGGTGTTGAAAATCACACTGGCCAAACTCTTACAGCAACATAGGTTAGCAGAGGACAAGAGAAATTGGAGCCGGCTCAAAGCCTGCTCTACGGTAAGAACACATGTTAGCTCCCGAGAGACGCGCAATTGAGCGGCACGGCTCGCTTGGCCACGGCACCTGAGCTTCGCCCCCGCCTCGTCGTCGTCCAGAACGGCGAGTCGTTCCGTACGCTCTGGCCCAGTGTCGCCACCGAGTGCGAAGTCGCGCTCACGGTGACGGCGGACCCTGGTGACGTCGTGCCGCGCGCCGACACGATCACGCTCGTCGTCGCGCCGGGCGAAGAAGAACAGCTCGAGCCACTCGTCCGGCGCCTCGTGGGGAGCGGTATGGAAGTCGGCGCGGTCGGCGCGCGAGCGGATCATCGCCTCGCGGGCACGATCGGCCGCGCGGGCGCATCGGAGTACTTCGCGCTGCCAGGCGATCGTGACGCGCTGTCATCGTGGCTCAGAGTACGCTTCGACACGATGCGGGCCTCGGCCGCGCGGACCACGTTCACTGACGTCGAGCGCGAGAAGTACCGGTTCGACGGCATCATCGGCACGAGCGCCGCGCTCAACGCCGCCCTCGAGCGCGCCGCACGCATCATCCCACATCCGTCGGTCACCGTTCTCCTGAACGGCGAAACCGGCACGGGCAAAGAGCTCGTCGCGCGCGCGATTCACTATCAAGGCCCGCGTCAGAGCGCGCCATTCGTGGACGTGAACTGCGCCGCGATTCCCGATCAGCTGCTCGAGAGTGAGCTCTTTGGGCACGAGCGCGGCGCGTTTACCGGAGCCACGAACGCGAAGGCGGGACTCTTCGAGGTCGCCTCAGGCGGTACCCTGCTGCTCGACGAGGTGGGGCACCTGGCGGGACCGCTCCAGGGCAAGCTGCTCCGCGTCCTCGAGGAGCGCGTGCTGCGTCGTGTCGGCGGCACGCGGCCGATCCCCGTGGATATTCGAGTCATCGCCGCATCCCACGTCGATCTCGCGGAAGCCGTCCGCAAGGGCACGTTCCGCGAAGATCTCTATTTCCGGCTCAATGTCGTCCCCATCACGATTCCGCCACTCCGGTCGCGGCGGGAAGACATTGTGCCTCTGGCGCGCCACTTTATCACGAAATTCGCCGCGGAATACGGGCTCCCGGAGCCGACACTGGGCCGGAGCGCGCAAGTCGCGCTGACGGCGCGCGATTGGCCCGGAAACGTCCGTGAGCTTCGCAACGTCATCGAAAGGACGCTGCTGCTCTCGAACGCGACCACGCTCGAACCCGCGGATTTCATTACGGACCCCGAACCCACCCAGACCAGTGCGCCCGGCGCCAGTACGGGAATGGGACTGCAGCCCTTGGACGCGACGATTCGGGCGGCGGTGCACTCCGCGGTTGAACGCTGTCGCGGCAATAAGAGCGAGGCGGCTCGTCAACTGGGGATTTCCCGTACGCGACTCAAACGCCTGCTCGATGAGCCGGATGAGATAACCGATGACGCATAAATCGTGGGTTCCGATCGTCGCCGGCCTGATGATCGCTGGGTGCTCGAGCGCGAGCGACCCCAGTGCGAATCCCGCCGATCAGGCGGTGTCGCAGTCGTCACTGCATTTTCTGAAGCCGGACTCGGGCGCACCCGGGTTTATCTCCGACACCGTGCAGTTCTATGCGGTCGCCGGACAGGATCGCAGCGTGTCCTTGTACTACGCGGACTCGACGCCGTTCATGACGTTCGACGTCGGCCCGAAATCATTGGCGTTGTCCACCGGGGACTCGGTGCTCATCACCGTCGCCATCGCCGATTCCTCAGAGTTGATCGTCGGCTTTCAGCCGTCCGGGTTGACGTTCGTGAATGGCCATCCGGCCCTGCTGACGCTCTCGTTCGCGCACGCGAAGAACGGTCTCTCGGACTCGACGGAATCGCGCCTGTCGCTCTGGCGTCAGGAGCAACCGGGGCAGCAGTGGCACAAGGTGTCGAGTGTTCCGAATCCGTCGATGCAGACGGTGACGGGGAAGGTCGGCGGCTTCACCGTTTATGCCACTGCTTACTGAGGAACTGAGTACCGCGCGCGAGCATGCTCGCGCCGGCCGCTGGGGTGAGGTGCTGAACCTGTTGGGAAACCCCAACGACGGTGCGCCCGAGCCCGAGCAGGTCACGCTCATCGGCGAGGCATTGCTCCGCTCCGCGCGGACGCGTGAGGCCGAGGCGTTGCTGCGGCGCGCGCTGCCGGATGTCGAGCGCAGCGGCGATTGGGTGAGCCTGCGGCGCGCCATGAACCTGTGGGGCGCCGCGCAGTTCGAGCTGGGGCAACTCGATGGCGCCGAGCTGGCGTTTCGGCGCGCGGTCGAGCTGGGCGAGCAGGAGGACGATCCGCTCCTCGTCGCGCGCGCCATCAACAACCTGGGACAGATCGAGAACGTGCGCGGGCGTCGGGTCGATGCGCTCGTGATGTACAAGCTCGCGGTGCCCGCGTACCAGCGACTCGGCAACGCGCGGGGGCTCGCCGAGAGCTACCACAACATGGCGATCAGCTATCGCGACCTGGGCGAGCTGGATCGCGCCGACGAGTGCGAGCAGCGCGCGATCGAGTTCGCGCGCGCCGTGCCCGCCGCGCGACTGGCCGCGCTCGCCCGCATCGGCCGCGCCGAACTGGCGCTCCGCCGGGGCGATCACGCGGTCGCACGCGTCGCCGCCCTTCGCGGCGCCACCGAATGCCTGGGACTCGGCGATCCCGCCGGCACCGCCGACGGCCTTCGCGTCCTCGGCCTCGCCTGCATCGCCGCCGGCGCGTTCAGCGATGCGGCAGCCGCACTGGAGCGCGCCTCAGCCTTCGCCGCGCGTCATGCGAACCCGCTCCTCGAGGGCGAAACCTTTCGCGCGCGCGCCCAACTGTCGGCGGCGCGCGGAGCAGTCGCCGAGGCCAAGCAGCATGCGCAGGCAGCGCTCGACTTATTCGAGCGCGCCGGTGCGCGGACGGAGTACGACGAGCTTTCCGCCTGGAGTGCTCGGCTCGTCCACGACGACTAGTGGACGGGCGTTACAGTCCACGTTCGGATTCCAGTCCGCGAATACGCCGCTCGGATTGGCACGCCACACCTAAGCGTGCGGGCTCCCAATTGTAACGTGTCGTTCCGCTTGAACTGCCGCCAAAGAGCATGGTTCTGTCAGACAGAACGGGATTGGCCGCTGGAACGGACACGGCTACAATTGAGTCAACCCCGACTGGGAGCGTGCATGGACATGGATCAGCATCTCGATGCGCTCAATGCTGAAATGAGCAAGGTCAAAAGCGAGTTGGCTGCCGCTGGCGCGAAGGCTCAGGCTGCGACTAGCGCGAAGCTTGCGGATCTGCGCGTGAAGGCGAATGCGGCGATGCAGCAGGCTGGGGCGGCGGCGCACGATGGGCTCAACAAGTTTCACACGGAGCTTGCTGACTTGGAAGCTCGCGTTAAGAGTGCGATCGACAGTGTGAAGCACTAACTGGGGTTCGCACTAACTGGGTTCGCACTAACTGGGTTCGCACTAACTGGGTTTCGCACTAACTGCGTTCGCGCTCTTGTCACCTCGCTTCGCTTCGGTCATGCTGATATCTGGCACTTTGGTATCCAGCATGATGATATCGGCATGTTGATATCTGGCACTTTCATATCAGCATGATGATATCGCCATGATGATATGCCGCACTGTGATATTGGCATGATATCGGCATGATAGGCGAAGCGAAGCGAGCCATGAGAATAATTGGCGAAGCGAAGCGAGCCGTGAGCAGCGCCTAGCTCTACATGCGCCGCATGCGTAGATAGCGTGCGACGTCGGGAACCGCACTAGCCATGACGTACCCGACGATGCCGATCAAAGCCAAGTCCGCGAGCACGCGCGTAGCAACGCAGCTGTATCATATCGTGCAGGAAGCCGTGTCCAACGCCATTCGACCACGCCACGCCGCCGCGCGTATGCGTCTCATTGCATCGCGCGAGCGATGTTGGCAATATCACCATCGAGGATGATGGGGCCGGCTCGGCCGACACGACGCCGAGTCGGCCCGGATTGGGGCTGCATATTATGGGATATCGCCCGAACCTAGTCGGCGAGTCACTCGAAGCGCGCCGCGCCAGCGATAGTGGCACCCTCGTCTCGTGCCGATTTCCGTTGCGCACATGACCCAGCGCTATCGGGTTTTCCTGGTCGATGACCACCCCGTCGTTCGACAGGGCCTGTCACTCCTTATCAATCAAGAGGCCGATTTGATCGTGTGTGGAGAGGCAGAGGCGGCGTGGTCCGTGCCGGCGGCGCTGGCGGCGTTGAACCCGGACGTGCTCGTACTCGATCTGTCATTGAACGGACCGGACGGGCTCGATCTCCTGAAGAGCATTCGCGCGACGCAGAGGAGCCTGCCGATTCTGATCTTATCGGTGCACGATGAATCGATGTATGCCGAACGCGCGCTGCGCGCTGGAGCGAATGGTTATATCATGAAGCAAGAAGCGACAGAACGCGTGCTGATCGCGATCCGCCGCGTTCTCGGCGGCGAGCTGTACGTCAGCGATCGCATCGCCAACACGATGCTCCAACAGCTCACGAAGCAGGGCAGCTCGCCCCAGAGTCTGATCTCGACCTTGAGCGACCGCGAGCTCGAGGTCTTTCGGTTGATCGGCGATGGCCACGGAACCCGCGAGATCGCCGAGGAGTTGCGATTGAGCATCAAGACGGTCGAGTCGTATCAAGCACACATCAAGGACAAGCTCTCCCTGCCGAGCGCCAGAGCGCTGATGCAACGCGCGATCGAGTGGCGGCTGAGTAGCGAAAGTACCTAAGGGAATCCCCGGCACGAGGCGGGATTGCCCTGATTGTTGCGTTGTGCTCGCGATGCCATGCCGGTTTGCCCCAAGTGCATTTGCACAACCCTGTTCTCGCGGTTGAATTCGGCTCCGGTTTCGGGAAATACTGGTATCAAGCGGAGCAAGGGACACTCGATCCTAATGGCGACCGTCGCACTCAACCGTCCCCGGCGCAGGCGAGTACTTCATAGCGCCGATCGACCAATGCTATCGCCTCGTTGGATTGATCAGAACGCAGTGGACGAGATGTTCCGGCGGCGCGAGAGCATGGGCGTCGATGCCGAATTCTTCACGCATTGAGAAACCGTGCCTGAGCGATGACCATTTCGGATGTCGATAAAGTCGCAAACGTTCTGCTCTACGAAGGCTACCTCCTCTACCCCTTTCGCCCGTCGACCCTCGAGCACCGACAGCCGTTCACCTTTGGCGTCATCGCTCCGGGTGAGGAGATGCAGACGGAGTGTATCGTCGAGGGTGACGCGAGCACGATCTACGAGGTCCGTGTCCGCTTTCTGCAGCGCATGGACGACCGGCAGGTGGTCGAGCGCGAAATCATCGGCGCGACGACGTTCTCGTGGCCGCCCCTGTCGGGGGAGGTAGGGATATCGACGGTTCGCTACGCGGATGGGATGATTCGACTCCGGGTGCGGATCGTGAACACCTCGAATGACCCGACGCGCGACATGCTGGCGACGCACACGATCCTGCGGGTATCCGGTGGCACGTTCTTGTCGATGATCGACCCGCCGGCGATCTATCAGAAATTGACGGAGTCATGCAAGAACATTCGCACCTGGCCGGTGCTGGCGGGCGAACGCGGCCAGCATCAGATCATGCTGTCCTCGTCGTTCATCGTCTACGACTATCCGGAGGTCGCCGACGAAAGGACCTGATGTGGCCCGATATCTTAAGCGGGGGTCCATATGAGCATCCGATACCGGATCGACGTCCGCGCGAGTCAGTTCACGATTCGGGCCTTCGCGGCGGGCATGCTGTCGGCTCTGGCTCATAATCCCACGTTTGCCGTGCGGCAATACGAGGGGGAGGTCACCGTCGATCCCGAGACCGGTGCCGAGGCCTCGCTTGCCCTGACAATCGCGGCGTCGTCGTTGGAGCTCGTCGGCGATGTCAGCAGCAGGGATCGCGAGGAGGTCGAGCGGATCATGCGGGAGCAGGTGTTGGATACCTCCACGTATCCAACGATCACATACGACTCTTCCGCCTCCGTCACGTCCGCCGTGCGGAAGGGGGACGGTCAACTCGAGATTGCGCTCGGCGGTAGCCTGAAGCTGCACGGCTGTACGCACCGACAACCCATCACTGCCCGCGCAATCGTCACTGCGAGCTCTCTCCGCGCATTCGGCGAATTCCGCATTCGTCAAACGGACTATGGCATAAGACTCGTCACCGCCGCCGCCGGCACGATAAAAATCAAAGACGAACTAAAATGTTCCTTTGACATCGTCGCCAATGTGTCCGGCGATTCCAGGTAACGACCGGCACAATTCGCCCTTGACGGATGGGCGCGCGACCAGCTCGACTTCTTGTTCTAGAGAACGTCTGGCAATCTCGTCTGTCCGCCTCATACGACCCCGGAGAACACCTGCGCCTCGTCATCTTGTCGGTCACCACACGCTCGAGCGCAATGTGCGGTCGGTGCGACCGGGCATGCGAACGCTTTTCGCCCGTAGCCGCGTGACCGGATTCCTCGCGGTTCTCTCCCTAGGATTCTTCCTAGGAATGCGACACGCGACGGACCCGGATCATGTCATCGCGGTGTCGACGATCGTCGCGCGCCAGCGATCGACGAGCGGCGCCGCGGCCATAGGCGCCGTGTGGGGCATCGGCCATACCATGACGATCCTGGCGGTCGGCACCGGGATCATTGTATTCGGCTGGGTCATTCCGCCACGACTCGGCCTCTCGATGGAGTGGTCAGTAGGCGTGATGCTCGTGCTACTGGGATTCATGAATTTGCGGGTGATCATACCGCCGTCACGATCGAAGCATGTGCACGCGCACGCGCACGAACATGGCGACTACGTCCACACCCACGTTCATGGCCATGACCCCGAAGCGCACTCCCACGCCCCCGACGCGACGCCGCTCGGATGGCTCGACCGCCATTTCGGCGCGCTCGGCCTGTACCGATTCGCCCGACCACTGCTGGTCGGCATCGTCCACGGCCTCGCCGGATCAGCAGCCGTCGCGCTGCTCGTGCTGACGACGATTCATGATCCACGCTGGGCGATCGTATACCTGGCGATATTCGGCGTAGGCACGATCGTCGGCATGATGATCATGACGATGCTGATCACCCTGCCCTTCGGTTTCTTGAGCCCCCGCGGCCTCCGGATCGCGTCCGGCGCGATCAGCCTCGCGTTCGGGCTGTTCATCGCCTACCGGATCGGCATCGTCGATGGCCTGTTCACCGGCCACCCACACTGGACCCCGGAATGAACACCAGGCACACCGCGCCAAAGATCAACGCGAACGCCGCGTAATAATTCCACGTCAGCCGCTCACCAAAGTAGAGGCGCGCGAAGACCACGAACACGCCCAGCGTGATGGCCTCCTGCATGACCTTGAGCTGGCCCGGCGAGGTCCCCGCGATATTGCCAATGCGATTCGCGGGGACCTGGAAGCAATACTCGAAGAACGCGATCCCCCAGCTCACCAGGATGACCATCCAGAGCGCCGTCTTCTCGAACTTGAGATGCCCGTACCAGGCAAACGTCATGAACGTATTGGAGATGATCAGCAGCGCCGCCGGGATCAAATATGCTCTCATGTCTTCTCTGGTCGTGCCACCATGCACAACGCGGGAAGTCGCGAGTGTGCCCGTGGCGGTATGCGAGTGGACGATAGCACGAGATAGCCTGGAACTCTATTGGCGTGATCCCCGTGGCAATCCGATCGGCTCACTGGCCCGACTGGATTCGATAGTTCGCTCCCACGGACGCCATCTGCTATTCGCGACGAACGGTGGAATTTTCGCGCCCGGCCAGATTCCGCTAGGCCTTTTTGTACAACAGGGCCAGACACTCGTACCGCTCAATCTGCGCGACTCGACGGCCGACCCGCCGCCCAATTTCTACTACAAGCCGAATGGCGTCTTCTATGTCGCGAACGCTCGCGCGGCGATTGTCGAGTCCAGTACGTATCCGGCACTCGGCGTGAAGCCGGAGCTGGCCGTGCAGTCCGGCCCGCTCCTCGTCTCCGGCGGCCATATCCACCCGGGACTCAATCCAAAAGGTCCGTCCAAATACGTTCGGAACGGCGTCGGCATACGCGCGGATGGAACCGTCGTCTTCGCGATGGCACGCAACCCGGTCAACCTCTACACGTTCGCCACGATGTTTCGCGATGACCTACAGTGCCCCGATGCCCTGTATCTCGACGGCGCGATCTCGCAGTTCTATGTCGCGCCGGACCACCCCGACTCCTCCGGCCATTTCGCGGGGATCCTCGCGGTCACCACCCGCTAGGTCTTGCTTTTGAGCTCCTTCTCGTGCGTCACGATGAAGGCCCGAATGTCGTCCGCCATGTCGAGGAGCTTGGCCCACTGCTCTTTGTAGAGCGTGATGGGAAACCGGCCCAACCCATAGACTGACACGCCGCCCTTTTCGCTGACTTTGAGCGAGACGCCTTTGGCCGCGCCCCGCTTGAGCGACTCATTTTCTTTCCGTAGCCGCTCGAGTTCCGCCTTCAGGTCTTCGTCCATGGGCTGCAACATAATCCCGTGGTCCGTTAAACACCTGTTGCCACACACACCATCGCCAGGGCAATACGCTTAAAGCGTTCGAGGGGCGCGGCGCTGCGCTCGACCTTCATGCGGAGGATCGCCCCTTCCCACGAGGCGAGCAAAAAATCCGCGAGATCGACAGCCGCGAACGCCCTCGAGATTTCGCCCAGCGCCTGCCCTTCGGCGATGCACGCCGCGAACGGGGCGCGCCACTCGGCGAAGATCTGCACGAGCCGTTCGCGGAGGAGCGCGCTCAGCGACGTCGTTTCGAGACTGAAGTCGCCGATGAGACAGCCGCGCGCGTGACCGTCGACAGCGAGGTGCTGCATGGCGAGATCGATATAGCGCTCGAGGCGCTGGCGCGGCGACCGCGTATGATCGTCGAGCGCCTGCGCGACCAGGACGCGAATGTGCGTGAAGTACCGGTCGAGGACTTCGCGCGCGAAGATCTCCTTCGACCGGAAATGATTCGTGAACGAGCCCTGGGGAGCGCCCGCTTCGGCGACAATCTCCCGCACGCCCGCGGAAACATAGCCCTTGTCGAACATGACCTTGAGACCGGCATCGAGAATCCCGTCTCGCAGCGAGGGTTTCGGCATGAACGCATAATCCGCACGTCCATATTGCCCGTCTACACTGTTCCAGACTCGCGACCGGCATCCTACTCGCCGCGGCGGCTGCCGAGTGACGTTGCGCAAAAGTCGACCACGTCGTCAGCCTATGTGCGAATTTTCAATCGGCTGCTGACTTCCATGTCGGATTTCGGGGACAACCTCCCCGCCAGCACCGTGGTCTACGCACTGGCCGTGATTTATGTGTTCTGGTGGGCCAGCGTCGCGCGCGCGTAGACATCAGCCTCAGCTCACCCAGCTGGAAGCCCTAGCCTCGTCGACGCTCATCCACTCGAAGACGCACCAGAGCGCGGCACCGAGGTAAATGACGCCGGTGGGAATCCACATGATGACGCCCGCGAGCTGCTGATCGGCCAGGCGATACGCGCCGTACAGCGGGATTCGCGCAAAGGCGAGCACGGCGCCGTAGATGCCCATGATCATGGCCATCGCTGAAATGGAGAGCACGCCGGTCCCGTAGCCGATGCGGCGCCCGTTCGCTCCAGGCAGAACGGACCACCAGAAAAGGCACGACGTTACAAGAAAGAGCGTGTGCTCGACAATGTGGACGCCCTCGCTGGCGCCGGCCCACGCGTACGCACGTGGGATGTGCCAGAATGCCAACGTCACCACGCTGAGTGACCACGCGACCGACGGCCGGCCGAGCACGCCGACCACCGCGGTGAGACCTCGGCCGCCGGTCCGACGCCACGAACCAGGCAGAGCCCAGACGAGCGCGACGATCGGTTTGCCGAGCACGAGCAGCGGCGCCGCCACGCAGATGAGCAGCAGATGCTGCGTCATGTGCCCCGCGAACGTCTCGTCCGCGAGGGTGTCGAGGGGTGGCAGGATCGCCACGGCGACAGCGGCGGTACCGGCCGCATATAGCAGAACTCGCGGACGCGAGATGCCACGCCCGCGCCCCGCCGCGCGCCATAGCCGCCTGACGCCGATCCCATAGATCGCGGTGGCGATCGCCAACGACCACACGGTGCCCGCTGCGGCATCGTTCGTGCCATTTATCCCACCCCGAGGCGTCAACAGGAGGAATTGAATGCCATACAAATTGGGAATAGCCCCGATCGTTCTCACGGTGTCCGCGCTTGCCCTCGCCTGTGGCGGCGGCAACAACACAAACAATCAGCCAGCGGGCAGGCAAGCGATGCCGTCGCCCGATACGACCCCGGCGACGTCGACCGCTGGCGGCGACGTCAACACCGCGCCGAGCGATGCGCAGATCTTCGCCGTCCTGTCAGAGGCGAACGAAGCGGAAATCGATGCGGCAAAGACGGCGCTCGACAAAGCGAAACACGCCGACGTGAAGGCGTTCGCTCGACAGATGATCGCCGATCATACGAAACTGCTGCATGGAGGCAAGGCACTGGCCGACTCCTTACACGTTGCGCCGCAGCCACCGGCGAACGACTCGCTGGCGACCCACGTGTCGCAGGAGAAACAGCAACTCAGTAGCGTCTCGGCGCCGACGTTCGATAAGACATATATGGACGCTCAAGTGCAGGACCATGAGACCGTGCTCGCGCTGCTGAAACAGTACGAGGGACAGGCACAAAACCCGCGTCTCAAAGGGATGATCACGAAGGCCGAGCCGATCGTGCAGCGCCACCTCACCCATGCGCAGGCCGTCGATGCCAAGCTCGCGGCCCCAGCCGCGTGATCGAATCGCCGAACGACCGGGAGACGACCATGAGTGAGAAACGCGAGAAGCCGGACAAGATCGAGAAACGCCACACCACGGACCCCACCGAGCAGTTCGAGGAAGCCCACTCCGGCGGGCCTTCAGGATCGGGACCGCCGCGCGAGGAGCCCGAGGAAAAGAACAAGAAAAAGAAGAAGCAGAGCGGGTGACATAGGGGTGACGCCTCCGCTATATCTCGGCGATCTCCCACCGGACGGAACTGATCAACAAACTCGTCGTCTGTGGCTGGCTGCTCGCCCTCCCTCTGAGCGCTCAATCGGTCATTCGCGGCACGGTAGTCAACGGGACAACAGGACAGGCTGTCGCCGACGCCACAGTCGCCGGCGACAGCAGCACGGTCAGCACGACGACCGATGGCGCCGGACGGTTCGCGCTCCGCCCTGAGAAACCCATCGCGTCGCTGACCGTCACGCATCCTGGATTCGAGGCGTCCCATCTGTCACTCGCGGGCGCGGCGACGCCGATCCGTATCGCGCTCACTCCGTTAGCGACGCTGCCGGGGATCCAGGTCGTCGCGACGAGCCCGCCGTCATCAGCCGGGGTTCTGACCAAGGACGACCTGGATCGATCGGACGGCCTGTCCCTGGTCGACGCCATCAACACGGTACCGGGCGTGTTCATGCAGACGCGCACGCCGTTCGGCGGCGCCCGCATCACGATCCGCGGTTACTACCCGAGCACGGGTGGCAACAGTCCCAACTCGAACGGTCTCGGGTACCAAACGTTCCTGAACAACATCCCGATCACCGACGCCACCGGCACGACGGTCCTCGACGACATCGACTTCTCGACGCTGAGCAACGTCGAGGTCATCAAGGGGCCCACCTCGAGCCTCTACGGCGGCTACATCGGTGGGACGGTCCTCATGACGACCACGAAGCCCAGCGCGCTGGGGACCACGGTCAGCCAGCAGATCGAGGGCGGCTCGTACGATCTGCTCCGCTCAACGACGACACTCGATCACGCGGACGCCGATGGGTCGGACTTTTCGCTGGCGTACGCGCACCAGGGGTTCGACTCATTTCGTCCCCATAGCGAATCCGACAAGGAGTACTGGCACGGCTCCGGCGATTTCCACGTCGGCTCCAATCAGTTCGTGACCGGCTACATCTCCTACAACCGGTCATTCGAGAACCTGGCCGGCGAGATCGACAGCTCCGATTTCTACGGCCGCCGCCCGGTGAGCGACGGGAATTACCTCGCGAACAACTCGGCGATCAACCTCTCGAGTGTCGTCGCCGGGATCACCGACACCTACTCGATCGACGATCATTTCAGCAATCAGACGACGCTGTTCGGCAGCGGCCGCTCGAGCCACCAGCCGTTTGCCCACGGCTTCACCGACGCCAACCAGTTCAACCTCGGCGCCCGGACGGCGTTCAACTACAACACGCAAGTCGGAATCGTCGGATTGCACGGCACCGTCGGCGGGATGATCCAGCGGTCCAACGTGACGTCGAACGGCGTGTTCATCATCCCCGCGCCGCCGTATCCGGAGCGGCCGAGTGACATGGAGAACTACGCGGTCAACGGGTACCTGTTCACCGAGTGGACCGTGACCTTGCCCAGCCAGGTCGCCGTGACAGTCGGCGGCAGCTTGAACAAGAACACGTTCGCCATCCACAATCTGCTCAAGAACGGGCAGGTGTTCGATACGACGTCGACGCTCACGAAATCGTTCGGCACGGTGTTCACGCCTCGCATCGCGGTCTCGAAGGGATTGGGAGACCAGCTCGCGATCTTCGGCGACATCAGCGCTGGGTATACCCCTCCCCTGCTCACGGACGCCGTCGCGAACAACGGCACGGTCAACACCGCGATCAAACCCGAGCGGGCGGTCCAATACGAACTGGGGGCGCACACGGCGTTGCTGGATAAGCGCCTGACCGGTGAGCTCACGTTCTACGATCTCGAGAACACCGATAAACTGATCAGTGAGACGAGCAACTCGGTGACGTTTACGACGAACGCGGGCAAGCAGCGCAATCGCGGTGTCGAAGCGTCACTCAGTTATCTGGCCCTCGATGCCCTGCGTCCATGGGTTTCGTACACATATACGGACGCGCGCTACATCGATTTTCAGACGTTCGATGGCAACCAGGTCGCGAGGGTGCCGAAGAATTTCCTCGCCGCTGGCCTGGACGCGCACACGGCGCTCGGCCTCTATGCCAATGGGACGTTCCAACACACGGACAAGGTGCCGGTCACGTTCGATAACTCGACCTGGGTCCATGGCTACGACATCCTGGGTGCCAAAGTCGGCTACAAGGCGACGATGCTCGACCGGTTCAAGATCGATGCCTTCGTCGGCGGGAATAACCTAACGAGCGAGACGTACTACACGTTCTTATTCGTGGGGCCCAATTACAAAGGCCTCGCTCAAGGACCTGATGGTGGAACCGGCGACGGATATTTTCTACCCGCACCATATCATGCCGCGATTTATACAGGTATTACTCTATCTTATCTGTTTTAGTGACCCGGTCGATTTTTCAAGGGTGGTCTGCGTGTCAAAGCAGATCAACGAATTCATCTATGACATCGGCGCGCAGTCGCATCTGGTCGCGCGAGACTTGACGTCGATCTATCCGTCCGAGATCACCAAGCTGCCGTCCGTTGGATACCATCGGGCGTTGAGCGCCGAGGGTATTACGTCGATGCACCCATCGGTGTTATTGACGGATGGAAATGTCGGGCCGGAGACCGTGCTGGATCAGCTGCGAAAAGTAGGGATTCCGGTGGTGACGCTGCCCCCGGGTTCATCGCTGGATAGCGCCGAGCTGCTCATGACAGACCTCGGCCATCGGTTCGGCCGGACCGCCGCGGCGGACAGCGTCGTTGCGCGTTGGAAGGCCGGAATGAATGCCGTCTTCGCCGACACCGCGCGTTGGGCCGGCAAGCCACGCCCGCGTGTCCTCGTGATGCATTTCGGCCAGCTAGGGAACACATACCTCGGCGTCACGGGACAGGGACCGGCGACGCAGATCATCCGCTGGGCCGGCGGCGTCAACGCCATCGACACCACCGGCAACATGCAGCGGCTGACACCGGAGATCATCGCGCGGTCGGCGCCGGATATCATCCTGGCGACCGACGTCGGATTCGATCGCGTTGGCAGTGTCGATGCATTCCGGAAGCTGCCGGGCGTCGATCTCACGCCGGCGGGAAAGAACGGCCAGATCTATCGTATCGACGAGACCGAAGTCATGTACTTCGGTCCGCGCACGCCGGCGACCGTGCGAAAGTTCGAAAAGATCTTCCATCCGTAGAGATGCGGCGTCGTGAGATGCTGCGCCGTCTCTCGTATGGCCACATATATCTCGCACTGCTATGCCTGCTCGCCGTCGCGCTAGTCGCGTCGGCGGGCGTCGGCGCGATCTCCTACTCGCCGCATCGCATGTATCAGCTCCTCTTCGAGGCGACGCGAGCCGACACGTTAGATAGAAACATCTTCATCCAACTTCGTCTCCCCCGCGCCCTGCTGGCCGCGCTCACGGGAGCCGTCCTCGGTGTATCCGGCACATTGATGCAGGGCCTGTTCAGAAACCCGATCGTCGAGCCAGGGTTGGTTGGCACCTCAGCCGGCGCGGCTCTGGGTGCCGCGCTGGTATTCGTGTTCGGCTCGCACTTCGCCTTCGCGTTCGCGGGACCAGTGATGGCGTTTATCGGCGGGTTTGTAGCGACCGTACTGGTATATCGGCTATCGACCGCGTTCGGGAAAGTAAACGTCCTGACACTCCTCCTCGCCGGCATCGCCGTCAATGCGGTCTCGGCGGCGGGCACGGGATTTCTGTCATACATCGCCCGCGATCCGCAGGCCCGGAATATCACGTTCTGGAACCTGGGGACCTTTACGACCGCCGATTGGGGCGGCGCCATCCTGGTCGCCATCGCGTTCGCCGGGTGCTACCTGTGGTCACGGCGATATGGGAAGGCACTCAATGCGCTCATGCTCGGCGAGGACGAGGCGGCGTACCTGGGGATCGATCCGCGGACCCTCGTAGTGCGGTTGCTCATCGTCAATACGCTCATGGTCGCGGTCGCGACCGCCCTCGTCGGCGTCATTGCGTTCGTTGGCCTCATCGTGCCGCATATCCTGCGATTGATTCGCTCGGCCGACTACGTCTTTCTGATCCCGGCCTCCGCGCTCCTCGGCGCTTTGTTCATGACATGCGTCGACATCGTGGCGCGCGTCATCGTGCGACCGGCTGAGCTGCCGATCGGCATCATCACGGCTATCGTTGGCGCGCCGGTGTTCTTGTCGATTCTCCTGCATCAGCGCGGCCGATTGGGGGCGTGGTCGTGATCTCCCTTTCCGAGATCACCCACCGCGTCGGAAACACCCAGATCATCGACGATGTGTCGGTGCGATTTTCGCCAGGCGCATTCAATGTGATTTTGGGACCCAATGGCGCCGGCAAAACAACGCTGCTCAAAATCGCGACCGGTCTCTTGCGCCCGACCGCAGGCGATGTGCGTTACGATGACGCGCCACTCTCACACATCGCACCGTCACGTCTCGCCAAACAACGAGCCGTGCTCTCGCAAACCGTTGATCTCGCCTTCGCGTTGAGTGTCCGCGACGTCGCGCTCATGGGACGATATCCATACTACGGTCGCGTACCCGCGACAACCGACCTAGCGATCGTCGACCGCGCGTTGGAGCTCGTCGGTCTATCGAACAAACGCGACCAAGCGTATCCGACACTCTCCGCTGGCGAAAAGCAGAAAACCCAGCTGGCGCGCGTGTTGGCACAAATCTGGAACTATGACGATGCCGGCGAGCATCGCTATCTCTTTCTCGACGAGCCCACGTCGAGCCTCGATCTGCACTATCAGATGCAGATCCTGGATCTCGCCCGCGGCCTATTGCGGCACAATTGCACCGTGATCGCCATTTTGCACGACCTCAACGTTGCGTCCGAATATGGCAACCACTTTATTGTCCTCGACCAGGGTCGAGTCGCAGCCGAAGTCGACGATGCCGATCACTTATCCGTCGACCTCATCGATCGCGTTTTCCGCGTGCGATCGTACCGCGTCCCGGATTCCGTGAAAGGGTTGGCAGTCTGGCGCTTTAGGTAGCGCGCACTCGCGTCCCGCCAACGACCCCGCCTAGGAGAAAAGCGAGCCGCCGTTCACCGCGATCGTCTGACCCGTGATGTAGCCATTGCGCGCGAGCATGATGACAACCTGAGCGATCTCATCACCGGTGCCCGGTCGTCCGACGGGAATACGCGCGGTCACGCCGGACGCGATGAGCGGCTGTCCCATATCAGTATCGACCAACCCGGGCGCTATGGCATTGACGGTGATGCCCTCGGATGCGAGCCGCAGCGCATATCCTCGCGTGAGCCCTTCGAGCCCAGCCTTCGCCGCCGCATACGCGACGCTCACGGAACCCGCGCCAATGCGAGCCCCGATCGACGAGATGTTGACGATGCGCCCCCACCGTCTGGCGCGCATACCGGGCAGCACGGCGCGCGTGCAGAGAAACGCGGACTTCAAGTTCGACGCGATCGTGCGATCGAAATCGTCTTCGGTCAGCTCATCGAGCCCACGTACGATGGCGATGCCCGCGTTGTTGACCAGTAGGTCAATGGGACCCAGTCGCGATTCGATTTCGCGTACCATCGCATCCACATGGGCACGATCGGACACGTCAGCGCGGAACGTCGAAGCCGTTCCGCCGGCATCACGTATGGCATTGACGACGTCGTCTGCCGCGTCCTGTCGCTCACGATAGTTGACCGCGACCGACGCGCGAGCCTCCGCCAAAGCCAGCGCGATGGCCTTCCCGATGCCACGCGAGGCGCCGGTGACTAACGCGACTCGTTGTTGGAAATCATTCATGTCACATTCTCGACGAGGGACGGAATCGGAGAAAGACGCCGAACCCATATGGTGAGCGTGTGCTATAGTAAGGGCGCAATGTCGCGGGAATCACATCGACGTTGATCACCCCGCCAACGCCGATCGCGATGCCCACCTCACGTAGAATCTCGCGCGTGTAGCCAAAGCTCCCCGACTCGACGTCGAATCGCTGCGCGGGCGGTGCGGCGCCGAGCGCGAGGTCGTACGCATCTTTGTTCACATACTCGAGCCGAGCGAACACGCTGTTGCGGCCATCGACATCGATGGTCGTCTCGATCGTCGCACTGTTCGACAACTGCGGACTGTCGGAGTAGAGATTCGCGCCGTAGACGAACGCCGTCGACCACTCGCCTTTGCCGTTGAACGGCCGGTCGAACAAAACGGAGGCGCCCATACGGTGCTGCGCGATCGTTGGCGTCAGGCCTTCGGGACTCTTGAGGTACCCGTACGATGCGCTGAAGCTCCACTCGGGCGCGGGGTTGACCGTCAGTCGCCCACTGTACGAATCGAGCGGCCGAAAGTCGAAGTTCGTGCGCGTCTCGTCCGGTTCGCGCCCGTTGAAAATCGAGCCTTCGAGCTTCACGTCATGCGTGAAGATGCCGGCGGTCACCACGCCGAACGATACGTGGGTTGCGTCTTGCCAATGATGCCCGAGCACGGCGAACGGATCACCGGCCGCGGATGGGCGGTGCGGATAGGCGACGGGACCGAGCGCGGGCTCGCCGACTGGCGCGGCGTAGATCTCGACGCCGAGGTGCGAGGTGACCGGCACATCGTACAGCGCCGCGAGCTCCATGAAGAGATCGTGGGGATGCTGGCGGTCGTGCAGCGGCTCGCCGCGGTACGACTCGCCCGTCTGGAGCAGCAACGGGTAACCGGCCTTCCCGACCGTGAACGGGTCGGTGCTCATCATGGCCCGCAGGTCGAACCGCCCGCCGGCAAGTTCGTGCTGAGCCATGCCCATGAACCAGTCGATCCCGTTGAACTGCGTCGCGCCGTCGATGTTGCGCGCGCTTTCCTGATGGTCGTAGGTCGCGAACGCGAGATAGTGGAGCATGAACTGCCAGCTCCCGAGCATCGCGTGTTCGGCGTGCATCGGCGATACATCGGGCAGCCAGGACGTGCCTGATCCCAATCGATTTATCGGGATGCCGAGCGGGTCGGATCCCATGTGCATCGAGCTCATATCTTGGCCGTTCAACCGAACACCAACGAGCAGTGCCGCGCCCAAAAGGACGCGCACGCATGATGCCACCTGCATATGTGACTACCTCCGAGAAGAAGCGTGAGCGGGTGATCCGCTAGGCTCTCGGAGGTGGGGTTTCAGGTGCGAAGACGATCGACCGCGGCGGTTGTACGCTCGCGACGGAGGCAGTTCGATCCAGGGGTGCCCGAGCAATTTCGGCCGTGTGGGTCGCCGGTAACGCCGGCGCCGTGCATGTTGCCACGGTCCAGCAGCAGACGGGAGCCTGCGTCTTGGCCGGCGCCTTATCGCAGGGCGCATGATGATGTGCGGGTGCCTCGACCGGACAGATCAGGTTGCTCTGCACGGCAAACGCAAACATCAGCATCACGCTGGCCAAGACCCCGCCGACCAACCGCATGCGTCGAAGCTAGCCGCAGATACACTAAAACGCACGCTGTCCTCCACCCTTGACGTTGTTTGGTGGCGTCATTCATCGTAGGGCTGGTTGAAACTGGAGGCCATATCGACGACCACGCCAATCAGCCGGACCCACACAGACGGTTCCTTAACGACGACGTAACGCCTGCTGAGGCGACGCACACGTTGCTGAGTCGCGCGGTGGCGGCGATCGCGAAGGCGCAGGAACAAAACATCCGCAGCGCTCGGCTCCTTTCGCAGGCGCAAGATCGGCTGAACTGGGCCGAGCGGTTGCTCGGTGAGGCATCGATTATCGACAGCCTGCGAGACGCCGTCGGGGCACTCGCCCGGTCTGAGCGCATGAAAGGTGAGCCGCCTGAGAGGGTGATCTTGCTGCTCAAGCGGTTGACGGTCCAGGCTGGCGGGGAGCAGCTGGAGGCGCCGGATGGTCGAATGCTCGTCGAGGATGTCGTGCGCTGGGGCATCGATGCCTACTACGCCGCCTGAGTCTCCCGGGCCGCCGAAGGCTCTAGCACGGTTTTCGCAGCGGCCCGACGACAATCCTACCGAGAATGGTGGTATGCGGAACCTCGTGGCCAGTAACAGCCGGGCCCTCGTGGAGAGGTCACACCAGCTCATCGACCGCGGCCACGCGGCGGTCGGCCGGGCGCGAGATCTAAAGGAACGGTCACGGCGCACCCTTCCTCAGTCGCTCGAGCAGGTCGTGTGGATGAGAGAGCTCATTGGCGAGCACGATGCGGCGAAGGCGGCCGTCCTGTCGTTCGTCGACCTCGCGCGATCCTGCGGCCTCTCCGCCACGGAGACGCTCACCGTCCTCCGCAACATGGTGCACACGGCGAAAACGGACGCGGGCGACACCCAGGAGGGTGGCGCCCTGGAACAGGCCGTGATGCGATGGGGAAAGGCCGCCTGTAGCCTCTAGCTCAATACGACCACTGCGCCCGATTCTCTCCGGCGGGCGCATGCTTCACGATGGACGCCGCCATCTCCCGGAGGAGCGCGGCATTCGGCGCATGCTGCCAACCATGCCCCTTCTCCGGACGCCCATACCGAATCGCGCCGGCGACGTGCGGACTCGTGCTCGAATCGAGAAAGGCCTCGAGATCGTACACCGCGAGATTGAGATAAAAGTTGTCCATGTCACCGACATCGACATGGATCTTGTCGACGAGCTGAGGGCCGACGGTAGCCCAATGCGACGCCAGGTACGCGCGGAGATCGTAGCCATGGTCGCGCATGTACGTCGCGACCGTGTGATCGATGTGCCCCGTGCGCTTGTCCCAGAGCGGCTTCGGATACCCGTCATCGCCGACCGGCCCATACACGGCTTCCCAGGCCTCGAGCTGCTGCGCGGAGCGGCCGTGGCTTCCGAGCACATCTTCCATCGCGCTGAACTGCCGCTCGGAGATGAACGGCTGGCCGTCGTTGCCACGCACGAGCTCCCGCTCCGGATGATAAAACGCACTCACCGGACTGAAGATGGCTCCGCCCGGCTCGCCGACTGAGAACGCGTTCGTATCCGCGTACGCGTCGACCATATCGTAGTGCCGGAAGTCGACGGGATCCGGATACAGCGTCCATGTGCCGACGAAGAAGTCCGGATGGTAAATCTGGAGCGCGATCGATTCCCACCCACCGGTCGATCCCCCGGTCAACGTACGGGCGTAGCCCTTGGGAATCATCCGGAAATGCGACTCGAGATACGGAATCAGCTCCTGGAAGATCGCGTCGCCATACGGTCCGTTATTCGCCGAGTTCACGGCGTACGAGTCATCGAAGTACGGCGTCGGATGCTGGAACGTCACCGCGATCATTCGCGGGAATCCGGCCCCGTCCCACTGTCGATAGAACGCGAAACCCGGCTCGAGATTGTAGCTCTTGAACATCGCCGCCAGCGGCGGCGGCGTTGGCTGGCTGTCGGTCGAGAACCCGAATGGTGGACGGAGGCCGAAGTGTCCCTGTTCGTACACGGTGGGATAGTGCGCGTTCGGATGCTCGTCATACCCCTTTGGGAGCAGCACCGTCGCGCCGATGTACATCGGGTGACCCCAGAACGCCGTCAGCAGCTTGCTCTGGATCTTGATGTACTTCACCCATTTCGTGTCCTCGGGCACTTTCACCGCCGGCAGCTCGCGGGCGAGCGCGATCGACTGGTGATAGCCCGACGTGCCATCGAGATGGATCTTGCGCGGCTCGCTGACCAGATTGCCCGGCGATCTCGTGAAATTCTGGCCTTCCCACTGATCCATGTGGGCCCAGATCGTGTGTCCGTCCGAGCGCTTGAACTGTGTGTACACGTTGAGCACGGCCTGCACCCAGTAGTCGCCGGGCGGGATGTCGCGCAGCGACGCGAGCGGATATCCGAACGTCGAGTCGGAGATCACCGCCGCTTCGCCGGGCCGCAGCGCGCTGACGTCGACGGCATACATCGCCACGTTGGTCGAAAACCCATTGGCCATCTCCCGTGGCTCGCCGGAATCAGCCGTGATGAGCACGAACATCCGTCCGGTGATGGGATCGGCGTGCAGGGATGACGGGAACGTGACCGCGAATTGCAGCGCGGATCCAGCCGGGGATTGCAGGCGGCAGCCGAGGGTCACGGCCACCAACGCGACGGCGATGCGGTGGTATCGAGTCATGGGGGCCCAACGTACGAAATCTTTACCGTCTCGTACAGTGGTCGAGGGACGGGCGTCTCGCTATCTCTCGGTTTATGACAAAACCGAGCATCGTATTCGCGCATGGCCTGTGGGCCGACGGTTCGTGCTACAGCAAAGTCATTCCCGCACTGCAGGCGGAGGGGCACGAAGTCATCTCCGCGCAGAATAGCCTCGACACGGTCGAGGGAGATATCGCCTCTGTCAGACGCGCCTTGGGCCGCGTGAGCAGCCCCGCGATCCTGGTCGGACACTCATATGGCGGAAGCGTGATCAGTGGCGCCGGCGTCGATGAGCGCGTGGTGGGCCTCGTATACATCTGTGCGCTCGCGCCAGATGACGGCGAGACGTCGCAGAGTCTGATCGAGCGCTTTCCGGTGACGCCGGTGTTCAATAACATCGAAGTCGCCGAAGGACGCATTTGGCTCAAGCCGAGCGGCACGGCCGAGTTCTGTGGCGATCTGTCGCCAGGGGATCAGAAGCTCGTCTATGCCGTCCAAGGCGTCCCCGATGTCAATCTGTTCAATCTGAAAGTGCCCGGTGGCGCATGGCGGACAAAGCCGAGCCACTTCGTGCTTGGGACGAATGACCACACCGTGCATCCGGATTTGCAACGCTGGGAAGTCAAGCGCATGAACGCGACCGTGCACGAGGTGGCGAGCAGCCACGTCCCGATGCTCTCGCATCCCGACGTCGTGCTGACCGCGATTCGCGCCGCGGCGAATGCGGCGCACGAGTCGATGGTCGCTTAGCTGGCGGAGGCGGCGACGGTCAGGGGTTTGAACGCGCGCACGGAGCTCCAGAGCGCCGCCGACGTATTGCCGCGTCTTTTCGATAATCCGATCGACGGCACGTGCAGACCTCACGATCTTGGCCGGGATCTCATCCCCGAATCCCGGCTTCCACACCCTGGCCACCGTCTCAGGCGATGCATTCGCTCGCATCACGTTCACTGTGCCGGGCGTCGCGACGGCGTAAATGGTCGTCAGGTTCTTGCGCTTTGACGCCACCCGGGTGTCACGAACACGTCGTAATTCATGCGAGAAACTCCGCGGCTTGGCCCGCGAATGCTTCGTGATATTGGAAGAGCGAGCCGTGCCCGGCGTTCGGATAAACAATCAGGGTAGCGTTCGGAAGGTTGTCCTCGAGCCAATACGAATTCCGAACCGGGATCATTTCGTCGTGCACGCCATTCACGACGAGCGTAGGATGCTGAATCTTCCGCAAGTCAGCGAACCGCTCACCATTGTAGCGCTCCCACTCCCGAAACGCCGCCATCTGCGCTTGAGCCACCTGGGGCCCCGACGGCGTGTCCCGATCCTCGATGCGACGCGCCAGTCGTGTGATGAACGCCGCCCCGGCGGCCTGACTCGTGTCGGTCGGCGCGAAGAAGATCTTCTGCAGGACCGGGTAGCCCTTGTACGAGGGATCCTGCAAATACTTCGCGAGACTGGGTTTCTCGAGATGCATGATGTCTTCGCCACCACGAGGCGCCGTGCCGACGAGGATCAAGCGTCGGCCGATTGACGGCTGATCGAGTACCATCTGCTGCGCGATCATGCCGCCCAGCGAGAACCCGAGAATATCGCACTGCTCGAGACCGAGCGCGCTCACGAACGCCAGCGCGTGTGTCGTCATACCCGCGATCGTCGCCGGGACCGACCCGCTCGAACGCCCCACGCCCGCATTGTCGAACAGAATGACCTCTCGTCCGGCGGCCAGCCGATCGATGAGCGCGGGGTCCCAGTTATCGAGCGTCCCCGTGAAATGCTGTAGGCAGAGGAGCGGCAACGCGGGACCTGCTCCAAAGCGCCGGAACGCATACCGCTCGTTCCCGACCCCTATGAATTGCGTCGGCGCGCTCGCAGTTGACATAGATGCTACGAGAGATACCATCGGAGACGGTGCCCGACTATTACTCGTTCGAGGAAAGGCCGGATGAGGTCGCTGTCACTTACAGGCTCGTTGATCCTACTCGCCGCGGTCGCGGCGCAAGCGCAGCTCACCCCGGAGCAGCTCATCGCCGTGCGACGCGTGGCGGACCTGCGGTGGTCGCCGGACGGTCACGCCGTGTCGTTCACGGTGACGGAGCCGCCGAGCGGCACGACGCCGACGCGGCATGTGTGGCTGATGACGGATTCCGCGCGCCAATACACCTACTCGGCGAAATCCGAGGATCACGCGCGGTGGTCCCCCGACGGAACCCGCCTCGCGTTCCTCTCCGATCGCGATCAGGCGTCCCAGATCTACATCATGCCCGTGACCGGCGGCGAGGCCATCGCGCTGACCAAGGGCAAGCGCGCGGTCCAGAGCTTCGAATGGTCCCCCGACGGCAAGCAGATCGCGTTCCTCGGCGCCGATCCAAAGAGCGACGCCGAGCAAAAACGCGAGGACGACAAGGATGACGGCCATCCCGTTGATCGCGATCAAGATCGATCGCACCTGTGGATGGCCGACGTGGCGACCGGCGCGTTGCGATCGGTCCTCGGCGCGCCTTGGGCGGTGAGCGAGATCCAATGGCTTCCCGGTGGCGATGCGCTAGTGGTCGTCGCCACCGACCACCCCGAATCCGATCGAAACACCGATCGCATTTTCGTCGTCAAGGCATTTGACGGGACCATGCGCCTGCTCTCGGCACCCGCGGGTCCGTTCAATCGCCTGCAAGTCTCGCCAGACGGAAAGCATCTCGCGTTCGTCGGCGCACGCGGCGATGGTCCGCAGGCGCACGATCTCTTTATCATACCAACCGACGGCGGTACACCTCGCAATCTCACGGACGCGAGCATCGACCGTCCGATCGCCACCTACGCGTGGCGCCGCGACGGAACGCTGCTCGTCAGCGCGAGCGAGGGGTTCGACACCGGCGTGTGGACCGTGGACACGCTCGGCAAGAGTGCGCGAGTCCAGCTCACCAAGATGAAGCTGGGCGATATGGCGCTCGCGAGCACCGGCACGATCGCCTTCGTCGGCGAGAATGCGACGCGACCGCCAGAGCTCTGGACCTGGGATGGCACGGCGACACCGCGAAGCGTGTCGCACTTGAATGCTGCATTCGAGCACCTCGCGTTGATCAAACCCACGCCGGTCACATATCGCAGCTTCGACGGTCGCGACATCGACGCCGCGCTCCTCACGCCCGCGGGCGGCACGCACCTGCCCACGATCGTCCTCGTGCACGGCGGCCCGACCGGCAACTGGAGCGACCAGCTCGACTCCTGGGGCCAACTGCTGGTCGCCGCCGGCTACGCCGTGTTCTACCCGAACATTCGGGGCTCGACGGGCTATGGCTACGACTTCTCCGTCCGCAATCGCGCCGACTGGGGCGGCGGCGACTTCAAGGATATCATGGCCGGCGTCAACTATCTGATCCAACGCGGCATCGCGGATTCGACGCGACTCGGCATCGCCGGATGGTCGTACGGCGGCTACATGGCCGAGTGGGCGATCACGCAAACGACACGCTTCAAGGCCGCCGTATCGGGCGCCGGCCTCTCCGACCTCGCCGCCGAGTACGGCACGGAAGACCATCCAGCATACGACGAATGGTTCTACGGCCTCCCCTACGAAAAACCAGAAGGCTTCCGGCGGAGCTCACCGATCACCTACATCAAGAACGCCCGCACCCCGACGCTCATCCTGCAAGGCGAGAACGACGTCATCGACCCGCTGGGCCAAAGCCAGGAACTCTATCGTGGCCTCAAACGCTACGGCGTCACGACGGAGCTCGTCGTGTACCCGCGCGAAGGACACGGTTTCCGCGAAGAGAAGCACCTGACCGATCGCCTGCGTCGTATCGTCGCGTGGTTCGACAAGTTCATGGGGTCCCATCCCGCCGCGGCGGCGGCTCCCTAACCCTACGACGCCAGCAGCTGACGCACCACGGCCAGCAACGCCAACGGCAGCTGATCCGCGTGCCGCAAAATCGTGTGGCCGCTGACGCCGAAGATATGCGGGAGGTAGTCGGCGCCCTCGCGATCGACCGTCAGGCAAAACGGAAACACGTCGCGGGCGCGCGCCTCGAGGATCGCCTGCCGCGTATCCTCGATACCGTACTCCTCGTGATATCCGTCTTGATCACTCGGCCGACCATCGGACAGAATGAGCAGCAACCGATGTCCCGCGTTCTGCCGAAGGAGCAGCGCCGTAGCGTGCCGCACGGCCGCGCCAAAGCGCGTATTGCCATCCGGCCGCATGGCCGCGATACGCCGTCGCACGATCTCGCCGGTCGCTTCGCCAAAATCCTTGATCGTCGTGACGCGAACGTTGTGCATGCCGCGGCTGGCGAAGGTCAGCATCGCATAGGGATCGCCGAGCGCGTCCAATGCCTCGCCGGCGAGCAGCAGCGCGACACGTTCGACGTCGATGACCTGCTGGCTCGGCGTGACCTGCGACTCGGTTGACCCGCTGACGTCGGCCAAGAGCGCGATGGCAATGGGTCGCCGCGCCGGGCGCACCGCGACGTACAGTCGGTCATCGACTGGCCCGCCGGTGCGCAGATCGATGAGCGCCCGAACGCATGCGGCCAGATCGAGCTCGTCCCCATCTTTCTGCTGTCGGAACCGCGTGCGCCGCGCGCGCAGGAGCTCGAAGCGCTGACGGACGCGCCGCACCAACGGCGCGTGCTGCGCGCGCACGCCAGCGCTCCATGCGCCATCCCCTTCCTCCGCGCGACGTTGCCGCACGAGCACCGCGTTCGGTCGGTACTGCTCGGATCTGACGTCCCATTCCGGATACGAGATGCCGGCGTCGTCGAGCATCAGTGGTGCGCCAATTTCTTCTCCTACCCCCGCCTGTTGCACGGGCGCACCGTCCGGGTGCTCTTCCGTCGCGCCAGCTGGCGGGTTCGGCATCTTCGCGAATCCGACGGCGTCGTCGGACTCACGCCCTTCTCCGCCCGCCTCACGACGCGTGGAGCGGATCGGCAAGGGCACACGTTCCTGCTGCGCGGCCGCCGATGGCTCGGTGACCACCCGCTCAACTGGGGCCGGTTTCACACCCCAGAGCTCGACCGCTTGGAGCGCGCGGTATCGACCGCGTGCGCCATGCTGTTCGCGAAGACGCCGCGCCGTCGTCCGTGCCCATTCCGCCGAATCCGACGCGGCTGACGAGGATATCGGGGCCGCCGGATCGGCGCCGAGGACTTGGCGCACCATCATCTCGACGTCGTGCTCGAGAGGCGTCGGGCGTCGGAGCTTCGGCCGCGTGGCGAGTGCCGCGGCCCGGTGTTCAGCGAGCATCTGACGGATACCCGGCATCGCATGCGCAAGCGCTGCGTCGACCGCCGCGCCTTCCTTCAGCCAGTACAGGTCCCGCTCGAGCGGATCGGCGGATGCGTGCGCTACGGTGCCACGAACGACACGCTCCGCCTGTTCGAGTGCCAGAAGGCGATACCGTTCTGGGCCCTCATGAGCGCCCAATGTCGCTGGCAGATATACGCTATCGCCGAGCGCCGACGCGAGCGATCGCTTGGAGGGCTTGCCTGGGATCTCGATGACGACGAAGGGGCGATCGTAGATAGCCTGCAGCAAGAACCCGAGGCGGCGGCGTACGCGCTCGAGCTCGACCACGGGCGGCGCCCACCGCGCCCGCCAACGTCGCCAGAATTTCCGCACCACGTTACATGGTCGCCGCGACGAGATCGGCGATCGCGCCGGCGAGATCTGGATCGTCGGTCAAGGGTCCGGCCATGGCCGCGCGACAAGCATCAGCCGCCGGAATACCGCCGGCCATGAGCCGCGCGGCCGAGACGATGAGCCGCGTCCCCGGACCTTCCGCCAATCCCTGGTCGCGGAGCCGCCGAATCCGGCGCGCCAGGTCGACCAACAGCACGGCGGTCGCGAGCGCCACGCCGCTCTCATGGGCCACGATCTCCGCCTCGCGCTCCGGCGCCGGATAATCGAACTCCAGCGTCACGAACCGCTGGCGCGTGCTCGGCTTCAAGTCTTTGATCGCGTGCTGATACCCCGGATTGTACGAGACCACCAGCTGAAACCCGGGCGCGGCATCGATCAGCTCGCCGGTGCGCTCGATCGGCAACAGCCGACGGTCGTCGGTGAGCGGGTGGACGACGACAATGGTATCCTGTCGTGCCTCGACCACTTCATCGAGGTAGCAGATGGCGCCAGTGCGCGCCGCCACCGTCAGCGGCCCGTCCATCCAGACTGTCTCGCCCCCACGAATGAGATACCGGCCAGTGAGGTCGCTGGCCGAGAGATCATCGTGGCAGGCGACGGTGACCAACGGGCGTTTGAGCCGCCACGCCATGTACTCGACGAATCGCGTCTTACCGCAGCCGGTCGGCCCTTTGAGCATCACCGGCAGTCCACGCGCGTGGCACATCTCGAACAGTTCGACTTCCCGTCCGATCGGGAGATAGTACGGCGCCATAGGTCAGCAAAATATTGCCTTCGCCGACCGAACGGAGGTGACGGGCCGTGGAGGAGATCTAGGAGGGCCGGCGCGGCAGCGTGGCGAAAAACGTCGCGCCCTCGCCTTCCGCGCTCGTCACACCGACGCTTCCGCCCTGTGCTTCGATCAGCCGCTTGACCAGCGCGAGCCCGAGTCCGGTGCCCGCGTGACGCTTGCGAATGCCGGAATCCAATTGCTCGAACGCCGTGAAGAGGCGTGGCATGTCCTGGGCCGCGATGCCGATGCCCGTGTCGGCTACCTCCAGTCGTATCTGCGATCCGGTCGCCTCGAGGTGGATCGTCACGCGTCCACCGGCCGGCGTGAATTTGAGCGCATTGGACACGTAGTTGTACAGCACTTGCTTGAACCGCGCGGCATCCACGATGACGTCGGTCAGGCCGTCGGCAACGTGCGATGCGACCTGAATGCGCTTCTCCGCGATCGTCGGATGGAGCCCGGCGACCACCTCACCCACCAGGTGCGTGAGATCGACTCCCTCCGGGAAGAATTGCAGCTTGCCCGCCTCGATCTTCGAGAGATCGAGGATGTCGTTGATCAACTGCAACAGATGCCGGCCACTGGTGAGCACATCACCCAGGTATTCGTCGTGCTCGGGACTCGTCGGCGCCACTTTCTTGGCGTGGAGAATTTCCGTAAAGCCGATGATCGCGTTGAGCGGCGTCCGCAGCTCGTGTGACATGTTGGCGAGAAACTCGCTTTTGAGGCGACTCGCCTCCTGCGCCCGCCGCGACTCGACGTCCGCCCGCAAGGCCTGCATCCGCACCTCGGCGGTGCGGCGCTCTTCGGTCAGATCGCGGAAGACGAGCACCACGCCAGTGGCTCTTCCCGCCCCATCGCGAATCGGGGCACGGCTCGTCGCGATGGGCACGCGCTTTCCGTCGCGCGAGACCAAGCTCTCCTCGACCACCGGAAACACGGTCTCCAACGGGCATCCGATCGCCTCGGCCTTGGACCAACCCGTGAGGCGCTCCGCCACCGGGTTCATGCGGATCACGTGCCCGTCCATGTCCGCCGCGATGACCGCGTCGGCAATGCTGTCGAGCGTCGTCGAAAGACTCCGCTCCGAAGCGGCGAGCGCTCTATTGCTCTCCGCCAACTCATCATTCGTGACCTCGAGCTCTTCGGCCAGCGCCTGGGCCTCCTCCACCTGTTCTTCCCACGCGCGCCTGGACTCGTTCACGCGCGACGACATTCGCGTGAACGCATCGACGAGTCGCCCAACTTCATTGCCCGGCGCCCGTTCGATGGCCAGCGGCGGCATGGTCGCATCGTCGCTGGACGCCACGCGCTCCGCGGCCGCCGTGAGTGCCGCCACCGGCCTGGTGATCCGGCGGCTCACGAGCAGGCCACCCGCGATCCCGATCAGGATGAAGAGGATCGCCAGTCCGCCCATGTCGGTTAGCAACCGCTGCACCGGAGCGAACAGCGCCGCTCGCGGTTCGGCCACCCAGAGAATCCAGGGTGTGCCCTGGATGGGCAGCGCCACCCCCAGCCCGCCGCCCCACACCGGCGAATCGTACGATGCCGTGACCCCGATCTTGAACGCCGGTGGCGCCGGTTGCGGCCGCGCCAGGTCCGACCAGGCGCCGCCCGAATCCGCGCTCCCGATCAACAGCACGGCCCGCGGCCCGATGAGATCCTTGAGCGGCTGCGCGCCGTTGGAGTTCACATAGGACGACTGGGAGACATATCCGATCGTTTGACCGCCCCGCACGATCGGCGTGAAGTACGCCACATACAGCGAGTCTCCGATCGCGAGAATAGGAGACACCGCCCCGCGATCGGGACGAGCCTCGAGGGCGCGCCGGAGCCAGGCATCCCGTGGCAAACGCCCAATGGCCGTATCGACCGCGATTTCCCCGCTGACCCGTCGCACATTCGCGTGCGCCGCCACGGCACTCGCGGCCGGCAACAGCACGGCGAGCGCGCGTCGGGCCCGCCCGGGATCGCCGCCCGCGATCAGATACCGCTGGACCGCCGTATCCGCGGCCACCGACTTGGCCCGTTCAGTACTCTGGACGGCGGCCTGCACGAGTAAGTTCGCGACGGTCATCGCGGATCCGCTGATCCGCGCACTGGCGTCTCTGATGATGATCCGCTCTGTCCGCACCGAGGCGGTCCAGGCGAACGCGACGACGGTCGCGAGCACGACGCCGGAGATGAGGAGAGGCAGCTCGCGCTCGATGGAGCGCCAGCGCACCGGCTGGGGCGTGATCTGCGGCGGAGGCATCGTGCAGTGTGATGACCGGGAGACCAGTGAATACGTCACTGGAACTAGCGTGATCTAACATGCTAGCTGATCGGCAGGTAGCCCTGCTGGAGGGCGCGGATCATGCGGTGTGGTTCCGCATGGCACTTCCGACGCTCGATAGCTCCGAACTCACCCTGGTGCTCCGCGAGTATGGCATTGAGGGCCGCACGGTTGTCGTCTCGTCTCCGATGCACGGCGCGGACAACCGGAACGTCTTCATCGATGTCGACGACCACCGGTACGTCCTCCGTCTCTACGGCGTCACCGCCAGCGACGAAATCGACTACGAGCTCCAGCTCGTCGAATACTTGGTCACGAGCGGCTTTCCAACCCCTCGCGTCCATCGCCGCACCGACGGCGCGCTGATCACCAGCGTCGCGTCAGTGTCGGCCGCCCTGTTCGATCGCGTGCCGGGTACACGCCCAACCATGCCGTCCCGCGAGCTCGCCCCACGCGTCGCGACCCTCATCGCGCGCCTCCATGCACTGACCGAAGGTCGCGCTTTTCCAGGCAAACGGAGCCGCACAGACGTCGGCCGCCTCGAGGCATTCGAGCGCCTCCTCTACGAGGATGGCCATTTCGCGAGCACCGCCGGCGTCCGCCCCTTCCACCAAGCCATCCTCAACACCATCGCGTCGTTCCAGGACATCATGCGCCGCACGACGCACCTCCCGTGGGGCGCGCTCCATCATGACCCGCATCGGGACAACCTGCTAGTCGACGACACCCACGAGATCGTGGCGCTGCTCGACTTCGACGAGGCGTACAGCGGATACTTCGTACTCGACATCGCCGCGTTGGTGGCGAACTGGGCGCGAACCGACACCGGCGCCTTGGACTTATCATCACTCACGGCGATGGTCGCGGCGTATCAGCAACAGCGCCATCTCACCCCCGACGAATGCTACGCGCTCCCCACGGCGATCCTGGTATTCTTCGCCGCGGATGCAGCGGACTACCTGTTACGCGAGTGGCGCCGGACGTCCGGCCAGATCGACGTGCAAGAGTCGCGATCGCTGCAAGCGTTCTACACCCTGCGAGAAACGAACGACTGGCGAGCGATCCTGCAGTCTGGTACCCGATAGCGACGCTCAGCCGTCTGATCCTCTTTTCTTGGCCATGAGACTAGTCGGCACCCAGCCATCGCCTGACACCGGCCCGCGCGTACCGCAGTCCCAGTGACGCACGCCACCGCGGAGGCAACGCATTCCACGCCCAATAGAGGCGCAAGAACGCCTCTTCCTTGAGCGGCCAGGCCGACCCCATCGGAACCTCCGGCGCCTTCTCGTCGATCACGTCCCGGTAGAGCTGCTCGAACACGCCGGCCGCGTGCTCGAGACTCGCCTCGACACGGATCCGATCCCGCACGCGCTCCGCGTCGCGCGGATCATACCGCGCGATGTCGTCCAGCAGCACCGCGGGATCGAGCGGCCGATTCAACGCCTCGAATCCAAAATTCATGTCCCGCAACAGGTCGAAGTTGTCGGACGTGACCAACGGCCCGGCGCCGGCATAGTCGCACAGCACGACCGCCGCGCCCACCGCCATGGCCTCGATCGCGGCCTTCGCCTTCGCGAAAACGATG
>DASRDS010000235.1:0-5334 GCA_035652495.1 Gemmatimonadaceae bacterium | reverse complement strand
GAGGATGGCCAGATCGTTCCGGCCGAGTCCGTGTTGACGACGCCCGGTCTCATCGAGGTCCGTTGTGCCATTCATCCATGGACGCACGGCTGGATCGCGACGTTCGATCAGCCGTACTTCACGATGACTAACGAGGACGGCCAGTTCACGATCGACTCGATTCCACCGGGGCGTTATCAGATCACGGCCTGGCACGAGCGGTTCGGTATGCTCACCGACAGCATCACCGTCGGCAACGGCGTGACGACCGCGCCTATGATAACGTTCCGGCGACCTCGGCCCTGATCTCGTCCCGAAACTGGCTCTTGTACAATCGCGCGTAGGTGCCGTCGCGCGCGACGAGCGCATCGTGTGTGCCTTCCTCGACGATACGGCCCCGGTCGAGGACCATGACCCGGTCAGCGCGGCGGACCGTGCTGAGCCGGTGGGCGATGATCAGCGTCGAGCGCCGCACGAGCAGCTGCTCCATTGCTTCTTCCACCAGACGCTCGCTCTCGCTGTCGAGGCTCGAGGTCGCCTCGTCGAGGACGACGATGGCGGGATCCTTCAAGAATACGCGCGCGATCGCGATGCGCTGACGTTGGCCGCCGGACAGTTTGACGCCGCGTTCGCCAACGCGGGTATTCAGTCCATCGGCGAGCCGCTCGATGAACTCCCACGCATGCGCGGCCCGGGCGGCGGCCACGATCTGCTCGTCGGTCGCGTCGTCGCGAGCGTACGCGATGTTCTCGCGCAGCGTGCCACTGAAGAGCACCGGTTCTTGCGGCACGATGCCGATCGAGCCGCGCAGATCGCCGAACGTCAGCGCTCTCACGTCGTGTCCGTCGACCGTGACTGAGCCCGTCGTGACATCCCAGAATCGCGGCAGCAGGGAAGCGACCGTCGTTTTCCCCGCTCCGGATGGACCGACGAGCGCGACGACCTCGCCTGGCGCGATCGCCAGCGAGATGTCGTGGAGGACCTCCGGCAGTTCGGCCGTATACCGGAACGAGACGTTCTCGAACCGCACCTCACCACGCACCGGGCGCGCGAGCGGCTCTGGCTTCGGCGGTTCCGGTACCGTCGGCGCGGTCGCCAGCAGCTCGAACACCCGCGTGGCCGCGCCCACCGCTTCCTGATACTGGCTGAACATCCCGACGATCGTCGCGATCGCCGTGGCGACCGTGAAGGCGTAAAGGAGGAACTCGACGAGTCCCCCTGGCGTCAGTTCTCCCGCCAGCACCAGCCGTCCGCCTTGCCACAGCACGGCGACGACGCCACCGAACGCCGCGAATCCGACGACGCCAAAAAATGAGGCCCGGAGTAGCGCTCGCCGGATCGCGGCGCGCACGACATCGGCCAGCAGCTGGCCATAGTGGCGCGCCTCGTATCGCTCGCGAACAAATCCCTGCACCGTTCGAATCTGCGAGAACGCTTCCTCGGCATGTCCGGTCGCGTTTGCCACGAGATCCTGCACGCCCGTACTGGCTTTTCGCAGCGCGCGCCCAAAGATCATCGCGGCCCCGATGATGATCGGCGTGACCGCAAGGGTGGTGAGCGTCAGCGTCGCATGCGTGCGCGTCAACAAGAACAGCCCGCCGATCAGAAACAGCGTCTGCCGCGAGATCTCCGAGATGTTCGTATTCAAGAATGTCTGCAGAATCGCGAGATCAGCCGACAATCGACTCGTGAGCTCACCGGTTCGCCGCTCGGTGAAAAACGCCGGCGACAGCTGTACCACATGAGCGAACAGATCTTCGCGAAGCCGGGCCACGACGCGTTCCGACGTGCCGGTCAGGAGATAGACCTGCACGAAGTTCATGAGGCCTTGGAACGCGAAGAGTCCGAGCAGCACCAGCGCGATGCGATTGAGCAGGCCCGCGTCGTGACGCTGGAATGCCGCGTCCAGCAGGATCCTCACCTGCTGCGGGAAGATGAGCTGCACCGCGGCGGCGGCGAGCAGACACAGCGTGGCGACGGCGAGACGGCCGAGGTACGGCCGGATGAGCGGGATGAGCCGCTTGAGCGGCTCCGGCGACTTTGCTTTACGCCCGGCGGTCAACGACCATCGCCACGAAGAGCAGGGCCAGATACAGCAGCGAGTACTTGTACACCGACCACGCGGCTTTCGCCGTCGCGGCCGGCCTCCGCACCGCGAGCACGCCGAGGAGCAGCACCACCCATAGCACGCTGGCAGCGACGAGATAGATCAAGCCAAACGCGCCAAAGGCGACGGGCAATAGCGAAATGGCGCCAAGCACGAGCGTGTACCAGAGCATCTGGGACTTCGTTTCGCCCTCACCCCAGACGAGCGGCGCCATTGGCACCCCGGCACGCTCATAATCCCGCTGCTTGAGCAGCGCGAGCGCCCAGAAGTGCGGCGGCGTCCAGTAGAAGATGATGAGAAAGAGATAGATCGCCGCGAGATCCACGCGCCCCGTTACCGCGGCCCATCCGACCAGCGGCGGAAATGCCCCGGCGGCGCCGCCGATCACGATGTTCTGCGGCGTCCGGCGCTTCAGCCAGCGCGTGTACACGAACACGTAGAAGTAGAATCCCGCCAGCGCGAGCGCCGCGGTCAGCACATTGACGAAATGCGCCAGCAACCCGGTGGCCGCGGTCGCGAGCGCCACACCGAACGCGAGCACCGCCGGCGCCGCCATTCTCCCGCTCGGGATCGGCCGCAGCCGCGTGCGGGCCATGAGATCGTCGATATCGCGATCGAGGTACATGTTGACCGCGTTCGCGCCGCCGGCCATGAGATATCCGCCGAGCGACACGATCAGCACCAGCGTCCAACTCGGCCTCCCCGCGACGAACATCGCGCCGACGGTCGTGACCAACAGCAGCGAGATAATGCGCGGCTTCGTCAGCGCGACCAGGTCGCCGACCAACGATCGGGATGCCGTCTGAGCTCGGACGTGTGTCATGCGAGCACCGGTCGAGGATCGAGCTCCAGCGCGCGTTCTCTGACGGCGAAGTCCGCCAACGCCGCCGCGGTCATGGCCGTGATCCACACCAGCGTTCCGACCGCCTGGTGGAGCGATTGCAATGGAGCGGGCAGATGCAATTCGACCATGGTGGCCGCCACGATGATCTGAAAAACGACGGCGGAGAATGCCAGCCGTGTCGCCAGTATGATCACGCGGCCCTCATGTCGCTTGCGCGTGAGCAGCGCGACCGCGAACAGATGCCCAAACAACAAGAAGGCCAGGCTCCGATGCACGATATGTAGCGCGAATGGAACACCGCCCACGAGCACGGAGCGGCAGAGCGGGAATCCTTGGCAGGATGGGGCCGCGCCAGGAACGTTCGCCACCAGCGCCCCCATCACCACGACCACGAACGCGAGGATCGCTCCCGCACGCGTGGACCGCATCGTTCTTTCCGATGCCTGCACATTGGGCGCGCCAAAATTCCCGGCGCGAACATTCGCCACCACCAAGGTCGCCAGCAACAACATGGCGAGCGCGTAATGCACCGCAATCAAATATGGATTCGAAAGCGAAAGCGCGACGATCAGGGCCCCAAGCAGCGCCGCGACCACCGTTGTCCCGAGCGCCAGCAACGCGGGCCCGCGATCCTTGCTCTTGACGGCGAGCACGACCAACGTCACGACCAACGTCGCGGCCAACATCCGATGGGAGAACTCGATGATGGTCGCGGTACTCCCCAGCGTCGGCACGTACTCGCTATTGCAATCCGGCCAATGCTCGCCGCATCCCATGCCGGACCCGCTGATGCGCACGATGGCGCCAAGCACCGTGTGCGCATACGCGATCACCAGCGCGAACAGCGACAGCTTGCGCATTACGCCGGCGGCAGGGCGTGCAGCACGTGCCACGTCCAGATAAAGATGGCCAGGAGCCCGATCGCCGGGACGATCGCCCACGTCGCGTCCACGACCCAGCGTCCCGAGTTCCGCGACCGGATCACCGATCGCACGATCGCGGTGTGCGCCACGAGACAAACGGCGGCGGCCAACCAGAACAAAACCAGGTTCGAGCGCATGAGCCCCGAAATTTGGTGGTACACCCACGTGCGACGCTATATGATGGTGGTATGTCGCCGAAACTCCGCCGTCGGCTCGGTCTCTGGAGCGCGACCGCGGTCCTCATCGGATCCACCATTGGCTCGGGCATCTTCCGGACCCCCGCCGGCGTTGCGGCCCGTCTCCCCGGGCCGCTGCCGCTGCTGTTGGTTTGGGGCACTGGCGGCCTCTTCGCGCTCTGCGGCGCTCTCACGCTCGCCGAGGTCGCTGGAGCCATGCCAGCTACGGGCGGTCCTTACGTCTTTATCCGGGAAGCTTGGGGTCGGATGGCGGCGTTTGTGTTCGGGTGGTCCGAGCTGCTCATCATTCGCGCCGCCTCGCTTGGCGCACTCTCGACGACGTTCGCCGAGTATCTCTTCCGGCTGATCGATCAACTATCCGGCCGGCCTCCTGGGCCGCATCCGATCCATGGCGTCGCCGCGCTGGCCATCGCGATCACCGCGGCCTTCAACTACATCGGCCTGGGCTTCAGCTCGGCCGTTCAGAACATTACGACGCTCGCCAAATATGGCGGCCTGGTCCTGCTGGTCCTGGTGGCCTGCGCGGTCGGATTCTCGAGCGGCGGGGTTCAGCATTTCACTCCCGCCGTGCCGCCGGGCAGCCTTTCGCCGGCCGCGTTCGGTCTGGCGTTGGTCTCCGTCCTGTGGGCATTCGACGGCTGGGCTGATCTGTCGTTCGTCGCCGGCGAGGTGACCGATCCGCGCCGGGTACTGCCGCGCGCGATTGTCGGCGGCACGCTGGCGGTCATGGCCATCTATCTCCTGGCCAACATCTCCTATCTGGCGGTCCTCCCCGTCTCCGCCATCCGTACGTCGCCGCTCGTCGCGGCCGACGTCGCGAACACCGTGGTCGGCGGCTGGGGCACGATCTTCGTCTCGGCGACGGTGGTGGTCTCCACGTTCGGCACGCTCAACGCGACGCTCATCACCGCGCCGCGCATTTTCTACGCGATGGCCGAAGACGGGATGTTGTTCAACCGCATCGGCGCGGTCCACCCGAAATTCGGCACGCCGTATGTCGCGGTCATGCTCGCGGCGGCCATGGGGATCGGGTTCGTCCTGCTCCGGACGTTCGATCAGCTGGCCGATACGTTCGTCACCGCGATCGTGCCGTTTTATGCGCTGAGTGTTGCCGCCGTATTTGCGTTGAGACGGCGGCCGAACTACGACCCGCCGTTCCGGGTTCCGGGGTACCCGGTGGTTCCGGGACTCTTCGTGCTCGCGACGCTGTTCTTGTTGATCAACGCGGTGGCCAACCCGACGAGCCGGTGGGCGACGCTGGCGGTCTTCGCGGCGGTGCTGGCG
>DASRDS010000234.1:0-8151 GCA_035652495.1 Gemmatimonadaceae bacterium | reverse complement strand
GCTGCCGATGAGCCCATGCGGTATCGAGGTTGGTGCCGAGGGTGATGTCGCCGCCAGCACAGACTCGTACCGTGTCGCACGCAAACGCGAAAAGCAGTGCCGCGACGATCACGGCGCGGGACGAACGATCTGACCGCGCGTCGGCTCGCCGCGGTCGACGGCCTTACCGTCGGCGACGTAATGCTGAAATTGCGCGGGCATACCGGCGCCAACCAGGAACGATGGCGTGCTCTGCATGTGATAATGCAGATGCGTGCCGCACTGGCCGACGGGATCCCCAGGCTTCACGTGCTGTCCCCGGGTGACGCGCACAGACCCGCGCCGCAAGTGCGCCAGAAACGAAAACTCTCCGTTCCCGTGATCGATCACGACGTAGTTGCCCAGATCGGCGCTGTCCGCGACCGTATCGATCACATCGGCGATGGTTCCGGCGGCGGGCGCCAGGACGGGGCGGCCCTCGCAGGTTCCGTCCTTGACGCCGAAATCATAGGCGAACCGCTGATCAGGCGAGCTCGCATGCCGGTTCTGGGCGAGCGTCCGCCCGCCCCACAGCACGAGCCACTCGCCGTTGAACGGCAGACGAAGGTCGATCTTCGTCTTGTAGTCGAGAAACGCCGAGGTAGCCTCACTCACCGGCGAAGGCCGGATGAAAAACCCGGCGACCCCACCGGCCGAGTCGAGGGTCCAGCGCACGACGATCGGCTGCGTGATCTTCTCGACCTCGATCAGCTGGTCGTAGATCGTGTAGGGCGGCCGCGAAGACTGGGCCTCCGTGATCAGATACTGCTTCGCGCCCAGCTGCGCGCGAATCTGCTCACGCACGCCCCAGAACTTGGCGCTATCCATCGCCGCCCGCATTTCGGGCGTAAACCGCGCGAAGATGGTGCTGAGCTGGTCGTTCCAGAACAGATCGGTGTATCGCCGACCCCACGCGACGGCACTATCGGTCTGTCCATGGGCCAACGAGGCCCAGAACACGAGACCGACCAGTGCGCGTCTCATGTGGGCTTCGGTGTCAATCGAAGCCCAATATTGAACGCCCCATACTTCGCCCGCCCCTGCGGCGGCAGAGGCTCCGTGAAGAACTGGGCATACGATCCCATGAAGGTCATACGCAACACCTGCGAGGCCGCGATGCCACCGTAGATGGCGCTCACCCCCCACTTATTCATGCTGGACGTCCGCGCCATGTACGCGACGTCACTCACGGAGCCGCTGCGCCCAAGCGTGATGTAGAACGCGGTCGTCACCAACCCACCGAACAAGATGCCGCGCTCGAATGTTCCGCCGCGTGAATGCGGGATGTCGATGATGGCCTCATCGAGCAGCGTCTGCACGGTGAGTCCGGCGCTCGAGAAGACGAACTGCTTGCCAGGGTTGAGATCGGCGTCAATGCCCGAGTAGATCGTCGGCCGGCCTTTATTGAAGCCAAACGACGGATGCGCTCCGACGGCGTATGAGGCGACGATGTGTCCGGTCTCGTGCAGGGCGAGACTCGTCACCCCACCCGCTAGAAAGACCAACACGTTCACATGGTGACGCGTCGTGTCCGTCTGAGCGCCAGCGGCGCTAAGTGCTAGACAGGGCAGCAGCCACCTGAGCCGCCGGAGCGGCCAGGCGAACCCTGAGATGATCGGCGAGACGAATCGCAAGCGTGAGGATGGTGAACGTGGGATTCGCGAATCCACAGCTCGGAAACACCGAACTGCCCGCGACGTAGAGGTTGGCGATACCATGCACCCGACACTGCTCGTCGACGACGCCAGCCTTGGCGTCGTGCGACATGCGAGTCGTGCCCATTTGGTGCCATCCGCCATTGACCGTCTCGAGCGCGGGCACATCTTCGCCGGGCGGAACAAAGACTCGCCCGACACCAGCGCTCGCGCAAGCCTCCGCCAAGAGCGCCACGCCGGCGCGGACCGTCTCGACGTCCTGACTCGTGACCCGCCAGTCGAGATCGACGCGCGGCAAACCGAGCCGGTCACGCTCATGGTTGAGCGTGATCCGACTCTCCCGATTTGGCGCCTGCTCGGCGCGCACGAAGATCTCGAATAATCGCCGGGTGTGCGGCGCGATCGAAGCTCGAGCGCCGATCGCCTTGACGACGTCGCCGACACCGCCCAGCGACTGGCCGAGGCGCTTGCCCCAGCGCGGTGAGCCGCGACCGCGGACGACGGCCTCGACGAGGGCGAGCGCCGAGCCGAACGCGGGCGACTGCGCGGCGAGGAGCCAGTCGACGGGTGCCTCGCGCACCTGCTTGAGCGAGGCGCTCCACGCCAACAGTCGCTGCTCACGCACGACCTTGGGCGGGAGGATGAACCACGCCATCGGCTCCCGGTCCCGGCGGCTCTTCTCGTCGTAGAAGGTGGCGTCGACACCGGGGTTCGTCACCAGCACGCCGCACCGCACGTGCAGATGCTCCATGAAGTAGCGACCCACGAGATCCGCGTCGTTGCCGACGTGCGACTGGAGCATGAGCCGCGCATTCTCGATCGCGCCCGTGGCCAGCACGATGGCCCGCGCGCTCACCGTGAACGTGTTGCCGGCGAGCGTGCGCACGGTGAGGCGATCGACCGCGTCGCCGCTGGGCGTCCGGGTGATCGCGGTGACGTTCGCGTAGAGGATCGTCTGGACGTTCGCGGCCGAGAAGAGCGTCTCGCGATAGGCCGCGCTGAAGTCGATGATCGGGCTGAATTGCAGGAGTCCGGTCTCGACGCGGTCCGGCGGCAGCGGCAGGACGTGCCGACCACCCCGCCCCGTCGCATCCCGCATCGCCTCGGCCTGCGAGGGAACGTTCAGGAGGGCACGCGCGCGACCGGAGAAGCGATCGACCTCTTCCCACGAGATGGGCCACCCGCTGTCCGCGACCCACGACCGCGCCTCGAAGTCGATGGGGTCCATGGCGCGCGTCCACCCGCCCCACCGGTTTGTACCACCACCGAAACGACGCACGCGACAGTCGTCGAGACGGAAATATTGGTGGCCCACCTGGCGGCCGCGGTACAAGGCCTGCGTTTCAGGGTCGGGTTGGAGACCGCCGCTCTCCAGCAGACAGACGCGGAACGGGGTGCCGGACAGCTCGCGCGCGATCGCGATGCCTGCGGGTCCTGCACCAATAATGCAGACGTCGGTTTCGAGATGCTGATCCCGCGGCAGCGTGCGACCGTCGATCACCATGGTAGTTTACGCTCATGGCGCAACAAGTCACGTTTCAAGTCAATCTTGCCCCAGCCGACTTTCCGCACGCGCGCCATACGTTGCCCCATCAACTGCGGCAGTGGGGCGGTCAGGTCGACGAGTTTTTGCTCACCACCGATCTGCATCGGGTCAAGCACGGACATTTTGGCGAAGGATGGGACGAGCGACGCGCGCCACTGGCCGCGTTGATCGCGGATTGCGCGGCTCAATTTCCGAATATCCGCGCATTGGACGTCGATTACGGGGCCGATGCAACGCGTCGAGTCTCTGACATGTTCTTTCGGGGACGTCCTGTCCCTCCGAAGGATCTCCGCGGCGCACCGATCTACCCGTACTACTACGGACTCGAAGCCGCCAGGAATGACATCGTCATTCACATCGACTCCGACATGATGTTCGGCGGCGGCAGTCAGACGTGGGTGAGCGAAGCGCTGGAGTTGTTTGCCGCGGATCCGCGCGTCCTGACCTGTTCTCCGTTGCCCGGACCACCAACGCGTGACGGCACGCTGCCTGGGCAAGCGGCGGCGATTCGCTATGCGGCACTGAAGACGGCGTACCAGTTCCACTGGTTCAGCACCCGCATCTTCGCGCTGTCGAAGCGGCGATTCAGCGAGCGTATCGGCGGCGTCGAGCCGCGGCGCCCCGAGTGGCGTGGCGCGATCCGCGCGTGGTTGCAGGGAAACCCGATGGCGGACCTGGCCGAAAACGTCTTTTCGGACGCCATGGTCGGCGCGGGGATGTATCGCGTGGACTTTCTCGGCGAGGGTAGCGGCATGTGGTCGTTGCACCCGCCCTATCGCTCGGCGGCCTTCTACGAGCAGCTGCCGGACTTGATCGCGCGCATCGAGTCGGGCGACGTGCCGGATGCCCAGCGTGGGCATTACGACATCACGGACGCGCTGTTCGACTGGAGCACCGCTCGCGCCGCCAAGCGGCGGAAGCCCTGGTGGGTCCGCCTCGGCCTCTGGGCCACCGGCAACCCGTACAGAGTCCCTGGCGACGTCCATTAGTTGAGCGCGGCGCCGAGCGCCGCGTCGTAGAGGTCATCGAGCCGCGCGCTCACCGCGCGGGACTCGTGCATGCGGCGGAAGCGTTCGAGCGCGCCGGCGCTCCATGACTCGATGGTCTTCGGATCATCCGCGAGGAGGCTCAGCTGCCGCACGGTCTGGTCGGCCATGCTGTCATACACGGCATCCAGTCGCTCCCAATAGTCACGGTCTGCCCGCTTACCGAGACCCTGCCAGTTGCCCCATTCGTCAATTGGGATCTCTACGATGGCGCCGGCTGCTGGTGGCACGAGCTCCGGCATCGCGCAGACGTTTGAGACTATGGCCGGCGTCGCTACACTGAACCCTTCGACGACGCTGTAGCCGAACGTGTCATCGAGCGTCGGCAGCAGTTGCACGTGCGCCTGTGACATCAGCGCGAGGACTTCCGCGTTCGGCAAGCGGCCGTGCACCGTCACATTTGCGTGACTCAGATTTCTTAAGTCTTCGGCGTATCTCGCACGATCGGGATGATCGGTGTAGACATCGCCGGCGTAGCGCATCCCTGACACGATGTCGAGATGCAGTGGAATTTTCGCTTTGGTGATCGCGCGCAGAACTACGATGCCGCCTTTTCGCGCAAAATCATTGCCCACAAAAATCAATCGTAATGGCGATGCATGTTGACGAATCGTTGCGCCTCGATCGGCGAAGTGTGGATAGATGACGCGAACTTTGGATAACGTGGAATCGAGCGCCGGCCATTCGCGATTGTTTTTGATAAATTTCTTTCGTGCGTACTCCGACATCGCGACCAACGAGCGACAGTTGGCACGGGTGAGACGTTCGCGCAGATGCCACGCGACCCTGGACCCGCCGGGCCCCAACGCGCGCGGCAAAATCGATTCGAACGTCGTAATGAATGGCTTGGTCGTAATCGGGATGGCGTTCAACCCATGAATCAAATCGTACGGCGCACGCGCGGAATGAGGCCATGACAAGGCCGCCAGCGGAGGCCAGGCCCGCTCGATGACGCGCCGCGGCACGAAGTGCGCTGCGTGCTCGGTCTCGAGCAGCAGCTCGTGCCGCGAGGCGCCCGGCGTATTCGGGCGGACCATCGGCCGCGTCCCCGTCACATACACCCTCACACGCTACGCGCTCACCGTCCGCGCGTAGGCGCGAATGGCGCGCCGCTGCGCCACCGGCACCGGCGCGGTGATCGCCTCGCGAGCCAGCACGACCATGGTCAAGAACGCCGCATAGTGCGTCTGCGGCAGGACTTTTTCCGAGACCATGGACACGAGCACCCAGACGAGCAGCGTGATCGAGAACAACGCCTCGGTGTCGCCCGGGAACATGCGCAGCCGGCGCTGGGCATGGAACACGCCGGACAAGAGCGCCACGACGAACAACATGAGGCCGACCGAGCCCAGGTCGAGCAGCATCTCGATGTAGCCGTTGTGTGCGTGCGGCACGACCCAGCCGAGCGCGAGCGAAACGTTCGCGGTGTGAATGGGTCCCCAGAACCCCTCGAATCCGTACCCGAGCACCGGCCTGACCCCGACGTACGTCAGGAGCTCGGCCCAGAGCTCCGTGCGGCCGGTCAGCGTCCCAACGTCGGCCGCCGACTCTTGCCGTCCCATGAGCAGCGCGTGCTTGGCCGAATCGACCAAGTCGGGCCCGTACACGCTGACCACGAGCACCAAGGCGGCCAACACGAGCCCGACGCCGAAGACGCGGCGCTTCGGCATGATATAGAGCGCACCGAAGCCGAGCGCCACGATCACGGCGAGGAACGAGGTGCGCGAACGGGTGAGTAGGATAAACCCGAACGCCAAGATGGTCGTGAGCATGTAGAACCGCTTCTTCTGCGGCATCAATCGCATCGCCGCGATGCTGCAGAAGATGACGGCCGCGCACTCCTGGGCATGATTGTTCGGATGGGTGAGACCCATCAGGCGGTACTCACCATCGAACGGATGGAACTGCCCGCGGATGACCTCGAGCCCCAGGGACGTGAACAACACCACCAGGCACGAGACGACGGTGAACGTCAAGATGTCGGGCAGCGTCCATGATCGTGCGATGGCCCACGCCGCGTACCCGAGGAAGAGAAAGACCGCGACTCGTCGGACCACGAGCGCTGGATCTTCGGCCCACAGCACGCTCGACGCGGCGAACAGGACGAACGCCAGAATCGGCAGCGCGACCGACCGGTCGACGCCAAACGTGATGCCGCCGGAGTCCACGGGGAACCCGCGCCGCTCGTTCCACCGGCGGCGCAGCGTGATCCCGAGCGCCAGCACCGCGAAGCCGATGACGGCGAGACGTCGTCCGGTCTTCCCTTCCTCGATACCCGCGTTCGCGTTCGACAACGTGGCCTTGAGGTTCGTCTCCTCGGCCTCCTTGTTGACGCGGTTATTCCAGTCGTACGGGCCCGCGATCGCGAACAGCCCGAACAGGATCAGAAACGCCACCCACGGTCGTCGCATCTTCATAAGGCGCTCGCGCTAAACGGTTCTCGGCGGGGCCGCGTCGAATGCCTGCTCGATCGCTTGGACGACCGCCGATTTGGATTGCATGTTGGCGTCAAACGGTAGCGTGCGGACGTCATTGCCATCGTTCCGCGGCGCATGCTGCCTGAGCCAGGTGTACTTGTCGGAGAGACCCCAGGTCTCAACGACGATCACGTTCGGATTCCGCAGCACGGCATTGAGAAACATGCCGTACGACTGGGCCAGCGCCTCATCGCGCGCGTTCGGATCGGGCGGCAGCCCCTTATCCTGCACATCGAGCTCCGTAACCAGGATCTTGAGACCCATGTCGGAGACGCTCTTGAGGAAGCTCGTGAGCGCGCCCGTATTCATGCGCTGGACGGCGTTGCCATACAGGTGCGCCTGGAGACCGAACGCATGGATCGGGACGTTCTGGCTCTTGAGCTTGTGCAAGAGATCGAGCATGGCGTTCCGGCGCACGTCCGTGCCCGGGAAGTCATACTCGACGCCGAAGTCGTTGTAGACGAGCATCGCCGACGGGTCGGCCTCGTGCGCGACGTTGAACGCGAGCGGGATGTAGTCCGGGCCAATCGTCTGCTGCCAGATCGAGTTGCGGATATTCTGGGGATTGTGATCGTCTGGCGCGATCGCCTCGTTCACCACATCCCATGACTGGAGCTTGCCCGCATAGTGGCCGACGACGTTCTGGATGTGCTGCGTGAGGATATCCTTCGCGTTCGACGCGTTCGCCATCTGCGGCACCCACGATGGAATCGACTGCCAGAACGCGAGCGTGTGGCCGCGCATCTTGAGCCCGTGCGACTGGCACCAGCTCAGGAGCGAGTCAGCCGGCCCGAAGTTGTAGCTGTCCGGGCGCTGATGCACGGCGTTCCACTTGAGCTCCGCTTCCGGCGTCAGAATCGCGCACTGCTCGGCGAAGATCTGCTGGTACGCTTGGTCCTGCAGCATGCGAACCGAAGCCGCCGAGCCGTACAGGATGCCTTTCGCGCTGGCCTTCGATTTGAGCGTCGCCTCCGTCGTGCGGATCCACGACAGGCGACTCGCGACCGCGGCGGCCGCGGTCGACCGAATGAACTCCCGTCGATGCATCATGCGATTTTCCCCTTGCGAAACCATTCGCGAACGAAGAGGCCCAGTACGGGCCACGGCTCGACGAGATACCGTCGTCCGAGGCGCCGAGGCTCGGCCGCCAGCCGGAATGCCCATTCCAACGACCACCGTCCGGCCCACCGCGGTGGTGTAGGTACTGCTCCCGCCACATAATCCAACGCCGCGCCCGCGAGCAGGATCGCATTCGCGGTGGTCTCGGCCCGGTGCGCGTGCACCCAGTGCTCCTGACGGGGCATGCCGAGTCCGACCATCAGCACGTTGGGCTCGAATCCCGCGATGTCCGCGAGCACGGCTTTGTTGTCCGCGCTGCCCGGCGTGTGGTCGAAGTAGCCGTGGTGCAC
>DASRDS010000233.1:0-16849 GCA_035652495.1 Gemmatimonadaceae bacterium | reverse complement strand
GGCGCTCTATGTCCTCCTCGGCGCGGTCGCGCTCCTGCTCGCGATCGCGTGCAGCAACGTCGCGGGCCTTCTCGTGTCGCGCGCGATCGTCCGCGAGAAGGAGCTCGCGATTCGCGCGGCGATCGGGGCGAACCGGCGGCGCCTCGTTCGGCAGCTCGCGGCCGAGAACCTGACGCTGGCGCTCGCGAGCGGCGTGCTCGGATTCGGGGTCGCGGTGTCGAGCGTATGGCTCCTCCGCCATGCCGGTCCAGCCGGCATTCCGCGATTGGATGCCATCCACATCGACGTCACCGTGCTCGCGTTCACGTTCGCGGTGTCGGTGGTCAGCACACTGTTGTTCGGCCTCGCGCCGGCGCTGCGGGCCTCGCGGGTCGACGCGAGCAGTGTGCTGAAAGAAGGCACGCGCGGCTCGACGATCGACCGTTCGCGCACGCGCAGCACGCTCATCACGGCCGAAGTCGCGCTCTCGCTCGTGCTGCTCATCGGCGCGGGCCTGCTCGTCCGAAGCTACGCGCGCGTCCTGCGGGCCGATCCCGGATTCGACCCACGCAACACGTTGTCGCTGCGACTGTCGCTGCCCGCCGCACGATACAACACGCCGGCGTCCGTGACGAATTTCTACCGAGCGCTGGACCAAAAACTCACGGCGCTCCCCGGAGTCGAGTTCGTCGGCAGCAACTATCAGCTGCCCTTGAGCTCCGTGTCGCTTGCCTGGGAAGACATCCGGATCGAAGGCTACGTTCCGAAGGCCGCCGGCGCCGATATCGTCATCACGAGCAGCGGCTACGTGAGCCCGGACTATTTCCGCGCGATGGGTATGCCGCTCGTGCAGGGGCGATTCTTCGACGCGCACGACAACCAGCAATCGCCGCCCGTCGTGATCATCGACGAAGCGCTCGCTACGCGCTTCTGGCCGGACGGCGCGATCGGCAAGCGCTTGCGCCAACGCAGCGACGGCCCGTGGCGCACGGTGGTCGGCGTCGTGCGGGACAAGCGCGAGTACGAGGCCGATCTGCAGCCGCCGATCACGGCGTACTTCCCGGTCGAGCAGTACCAGATCGGGAGTCGTTTCGTGGTCGTGCGAACGCACACGGCGCTGCGCGATGTAGGCCGGCTGACGAGCGCGGTGCTTGACGCGGTGCACGCGCTCGACCCGGAGCTGCCGGCATACGACGTCAGCACGATGGACCAGAGACTTACCGACTCCTTCGCACGACGGCGCCTGTCGATGCTGCTCCTCGCGACGTTCGCTTGCGCCGCCCTCGTTCTCGCGGCCGTCGGCGTGTACGGTACGATCGCCTACTGGGTCGGCCAGCGTCACGGCGAGATCGGCATCCGCATGGCACTCGGCGCCGATCGCGCCAATATCATCGGCCTGATCGCCCACGAGTTCGGCGTCACAGTGGGCGTTGGCGTCGCCGCGGGACTCGTCGGCGCGTTCGTGCTCACGCGTCTCATGTCCGGACTCCTGTTCGGCGTGAGCGCGACGGACATCCTCACGTTCACCGTGATCCCACTGTTCATGACGGCGATTGCCGCGGCGGCGGTCTACGTGCCGGTGCGCCGAGCGGTACGCGCCGTGCCAGCGCAATTGTGCCGTACCGCACAATAAATGGCGGCGGCATACATCGTGCTTTCTCTCATATTGCTGGCTTCGATACGAGGAGGCACGAATGCGCTTTCGCGCGGCGTTGTTAACGATAGGGCTTTTGGCCGGACCGGTAGTGGCAACGGTTGCATCGGCGCAGGTGAATGTGTCGATCACCATCGGTCCGCCCGCGCTACCTGAGTACGATCAACCGCCAATCCCCGACGATGGGTACGTGTGGACGCCTGGATACTGGGCGTACGGCGATGATGGGTACTTCTGGGTTCCCGGCACGTGGGTGCTCGCGCCGGAGCCCGGATTGCTGTGGACGCCGGGGTACTGGGAGGCGGCCGACGACGATCATTACATCTGGCATCAGGGGTATTGGAGCCACGAGGTCGGCTACTACGGTGGCATCAACTACGGCTACGGGTACACCGGCGCCGGATATGAGGGTGGGTATTGGCAGGGCGGTCACATGTACTACAACCGCTCGGTCAACAACATCAGCAACACCACGAACGTCACCAACGTGTACAACAAGACCGTTGTCGTGAACAACACGACGGTCAACAACGTGAGTTATAACGGCGGTCGTGGCGGCACGACGGCGCGTCCGACCGAACAGCAACTCGCGGTGAGTCGAGAGCAGCACGTCCAGCCGACACCCGAGCAAGTGCAGCATCGGCAGGTTGCGAGCTCGAACCGTAACCAGTTCGCGTCCGTCAACCACGGCCAGCCCGCGGTCGTCGCCACGCCGAAGCCTGGCGTCATGACCGGCCGCGACGTCATCACGCGTAGCCGCGTGACGAACCAGTCGGGCGGCGAAGTCGCCCCGAACAAGCCCGAGCCAGCAAAGCCTGGCGAGGCGCCGAAGCCGGAAGCAGCCAAGCCTGGTGAAGCGCCGAAACCGGAACCCGCAAAGCCCGAGGCGCAACCCGCGCGTCCGGAGCCGGCACAACCCGAAGCACCGAAGCCGGAGCCCGCGAAGCCTGAGGCACAGCCCGCGCGTCCGGAGCCAGCGCGACCTGAAGCACCGAAACCGGAACCCGCGAAGCCGGAACCTGCGCGACCCGAGGCGCAACCTGCGCACCCGGAGCCCGCACATCCGCAACCCGCACCGGCTCCGCGTCCAAATAATCCGCCACCGCCGAAACCGGCGCCGCAACCAGAGGCGAAGCCGGAGAGTAGGCCCGAGCCCAAACCCGAAGCCAAGCCCGCTCCGAAACCGGAGAGCAAGCCGCAGGCGAAACCGGAGAACAAGCCGCAGCCGAAGGACAAGCCGAAACCAGACAATCCGGCTCAGCGCTAAAACACTAGTCGCGGCACAAAAGCGGGGCGATGCAAATCGCTCCGCTTTTGTTTTTCGCACCGTTTGCGTTGAGCATTAAGCCCGGCTCATGCGTGACAGCCCACCCCTCCGGCCGTCCATCAATAGATGGGACATGGATCCGATCTCCATGCCAGCTACGACGCGACGCTGATCGTCGCTTCCATACTCATCGCCACCCTCGCCGGCTACACCGCGCTCACGCTCACCGCGCGCGTCTCCGCCGCTGACACGGCGCGCCGCCGCGTCGCCTGGCTGATCGCCGGAGCGGTGTCGATGGGCGTCGGCATCTGGGGCATGCACTTTATCGGCATGCTCGCCCTGTTCCTCCCCGTCCCCGTCACCTACGGCGCGACCGCGGTGATCGCGTCGGTCGCCGTGGCCTGCGTGGCGTCGGCGCTCGCGCTCTCGGTCGCGGCTCGCGCCGCCCTCCGCATGCGACGCCTGACGATCGCAGGCCTCGCCCTAGGCGGCGCGATCGTCGGGATGCACTACACGGGAATGGCCGCCGTCCGATTCGCGGGCGTGGTCCACTACGATGCCTGGCGTGTCGTCTGCTCGATCGTTGTCGCGGTCGCGGTCGCGATCGCCGCGCTCTGGATCGCGTTCCAATTCCGCGACGAGGCCGTGAACGCGCGCCGCTCCGTAGCGCAGGTGCGCAAATGGGGCGCGTCGATCGTCATGGGATGCGCCGTGGCGGGCATGCACTACACCGCCATGTGGGCGGCGCATTTTCATAGCGATCCGACGCGGGCGGCTGCCGCGGTCGATCCGGACGCGCTGCCGCGGAGCGAGATGGCCCTGCTCGTCGCCGCCGTCACCCTGGGCATCCTCGGCGCCGCCGTGGCCGCCGCGCGCGTCGGCCGTGCCCTCGCGCACGAGGCCGAGCTCCAACAAGCCGTCGCCGAGCGTACGGCGCACTTGAAGGCAGCGCTCGAAGAAGTACGCGCTGGCGAGGCGTTGTTTCAGCAGCTCTCGAACGCCTCCACCGATGGCGTCGCGATCGCGTGCGGCGGCATTGTGCTGGAAACCAATCGCGCCTGGCGCCTCATGTTCGGCTACGACGCCGGCGCGCGCGGCGTCTCGGTTCTCGAACTCATCGCGCCCGAGGACGTCCCAACCATTAGCGCCTCGCTCGCCAACACGCGCGAGGGCCGCGAAGAAGTGGAGATCATGTGTCGCCGCCGCGACATGACGGTCTTCGAGGCCGTGGTCACGGTACACGAGTGTCGGTGGAGCGCCGAACAGGCGCAGGTGGTCGTGATCCGCGATGTCTCGGCCATGCGACGGATGGAGCGCCTCAAGAATGAGCTCGTGTCCACCGTCTCCCACGAGCTCCGCACGCCGCTCACCGCCATGCGCGGCGCGTTCGGCCTCCTCGAACGCAGCCTCGGTGCCCAGGCGTCATCGGAGTCTCGCCATCTCATTCGCATCGGGCGCACGAACTGCGATCGCTTGACCCGACTCATCAATGACCTCCTCGACCTGGACAAGATCAAGGCAGGCCGTCTCGAGTTGCGCACGCAGCTCCTCGTGCTGCCCGACCTCGTGCGATCGACCATCGACGCGCTCCGCCCGATGGCCGAGGAATATGGCGTCTCGCTGGCGGCTGAAACCGAGGACCGTCTCCCGTGCGTCCACGGCGATCTGGATCGGCTGACCCAGGTCCTGTCGAACCTCGTGACCAACGCCATCAAGTTCACGCCGCGCGGCGCGACGATCACGATTCGGACCGCACCCGTTCGATGGCTGTCGATCGATGAGTGGCTGGCCGCCGGCCGAGCTCACCCGATGGGAGCCTTCGATGCCGTCCCGACCGACGCCGGTGTCCGCGTGACGGTCGAAAACCCAGGCCCCGGCATCGCGCCGGCGGACATTCCCCGTCTCTTCCAACGCTTTCAGCAGCTCGATGGATCGGACACGCGAGCCCGCGGCGGGACGGGGCTCGGACTCGCCATCACCAAGGCCATCGTGGAGCGACACGGCGGGTCGATCGGCGTCGAGTCCGAACCGAACGTGAGCACGCGATTCTGGTTCGAGCTGCCGGGGATGGCGCTTCTTCCAGTTGAGGTGTGACGGTCCGGGCGCATATTATCACGACCGCCATGCCGAACCGCACCCCTGTATTCCTCGCCCTGCTCGCGTGCGCCGCGTGCAGTCACGATGTCACGAGCCCCCTCCGTGGTACTGTCGCCGTGGCGATCGCCGGTGGCGGACAGCGCGACACGATCGACGCCTACCTGAATCAAGCCCTCGTACTCCAAGTCACCGGCACCTCGAACATTTCGAACCGCCTGTTACAGATCGCGTCCATCACATACGACACGACCTCCGCCCACCCGCCCTGTTACATCCTCATCACGATCCCGAACTCGGATCGGGACCAACTCACGTGCGGGTTGGTGCAGCCCACGAACTCGAAAGGCCAGCTCGACGTCTCGATTCATTTCGCCGGCGTCGCGACCACGCACGCGGGCCTCATCGTGACCGTACTGGACTCGGCTGGCGGCGCGCCCGCCGGAGCAGCCGACACGATTCACTTCACGATCGAGCCGGGCAACGCCGTGGGCATCACCGCGTCGCCGAAAGACAGCGCGATGTACGTCAGTGGCCTGACCTTGCACGGATTCGTGCACGACCGGGGCAACAACCCTCGGTCCGATGCGGTCACGTACACGAAGCTGAGCGGACCCGTCGCGCTGTCCGGCTCCCAGGTCTCCGCTACCACGTTCGGTCGCGCCGCCATCATGGTGAGCAGCGGCTCGTGGGTGGATACGACCTATCTCTCGATCGTTCCCAACGGCACGATCACCTTCGCATCACCTTCTCTCAACGGCATCGCGATACTCGGCTTGGATGGATCGAACTATCATCTCCTGCCGCTTGGCAACTTGTCAGCCGCCGGCACCACCTGGGCGCCGAACGGGGCGTCGATTGCGTTCGAGGACGACCCGCTGGCCTATCATCGGATCTCGATCATCGATACCACCGGGAATTCGCGCACCGCGGATACCACGGCGCTCGACGCCACCGCTTTCGAGTATCAGGCGCGGTACTCTCGCGATGGGCAATGGCTGTATTTCACGCGCCTGAGTATGACCGGCAACACCTACTCGCAACTCTGGCGCGTCGGCGCGAACGCCAGCGCCGCCACTCGAGTGCCCAGCACAGACCCACAGTCCTACTACAATTACAACGCGTCCCCATCGCCCGATGGCAGCACACTCGTCTACGACGGCGCGCCTTCAGGCGTCCCGTCGACCATCCGGATGGTGAACGTTACCACCGGTGCCGTCACGAACACCGGAGTGACCGGCGACGCGCCTCGCTGGGCGCCACAGGGCCAGACCATCGCGTTTCTCAACACACCACCTTTCGAGCCCGCCGGCCCGCTGACGGTCATGCAATCAGACGGATCGAACATCCGCTCGCTGACACCGAACGGCTATTACCAGTACGACATCGACTGGTCCCCCGACGGCCAATGGCTGATCGCCATTAATGCGGTCACCGGCAACATCGACGTCGTCAACGCGACGTCCGGGCTCACGCTTCCGCTTGCCTTCACGAGATTCGCGGTCTCGGTGAGCTGGCGACAGACGCCGCACTAAGGAGACACCCGTGCTGTTCGTGCATGCCGCGTTACTCGCGCTCGTGATGCAGACCCCGGACTCAGGCGTCACGGCGCTACGCGCGGCGCGCCTGCTCGATCCCAAGACTGGCGCGGTGACCACGAACGCGGTGGTCGTCGTGCAATCGGGCGTGATCAAGGCCGCCGGAGCCGGAGTCGCGATCCCGTCCGGCGCGAAGGTCGTGGACCTGGGCGCGGTCACCCTGCTGCCGGGGCTGATCGACTGCCACACGCATCTTCTGCAGAACTACAAGGGCGCATACGGCGGCGATGACCCGAACATGGCGCTGACCGTGGCCACCATCGGGACGACCCGGCGCGTACTCCTCGGTGTCGCGATGGGTCGACAGGATCTCGAGGCTGGCATCACCACCGTGCGCGACGTGGGCAACTCGGGTTGGGGCGGCGATGTCGCGCTGCGCGATGCGATAGCGGACGGGTGGGTGACCGGTCCGCGCATCATTGCGTCGACACGCGCGCTGACCGCGGCCGGCGGGCAGTTTGGGACGCTCGCGCCGGAGGCGCAGGGTCTCATTCAGAACGAGTACGTCGTTGTGAGCGGCGTCGAAGAGGCTCGCAAGGCCGTGCGGCAGGCGTTCTACGACGGTGCCGACTTGATCAAGGTGATCGTGAACACGGGGCCACGCGTGGTCTCACTCGATGAGCTGAAGGTCATCGTCGAAGAAGCCCACCGCGTCGGCAAGCGCGTCGCGGCCCACGCGACATCCGATTCTGCGACGCGGATCGCGGCGCTCGCCGGCGTGAATTCGGTGGAGCACGGCTACACGATCTCCGACGACGCGCTCCGAATGATGGCGGAAAAGGGTATCTATCTCGTCCCGACCGACTATCCGGCAGCGTTTTACGTCGACGCGCTCTCCCCGAGCGGCATGAGGCCCGCCGAACACGATCGCGAAATGGCGGCCGCCCGTGGATTTGAGACCCGCTCGCATGAGCGCCTCGCCCGCGCCATGAAGCTCGGCGTCAAGATCGCGTTCGGATCGGACGAGTACTACGACGTCCCGGGTCACACGCGCGGTCAGGCCAGCCTGCTCCCGCTCGAGGCCTACCACGACGCCGGCATGTCCCCACTCGAGGTCATTCGCGCCGCGACCGTCAACGCGGCTGACCTCGTCGGCTGGGGCGACCGCCTCGGCGCGGTCGAGGCCGGCAAACGCGCCGACATCATCGCCGTCGAAGGCGACCCCCTCAAGGACGTCCGCGCACTCGAGCACGCGCGCTTCGTGATGAAAGACGGCGTCGTCATCCGCAACGACGCGACGCCCAGCCGATAGATCGCGCCATGGTCAGGAGGTGTGTCATGATGTGCACCCGGTTCACGATTGATAGGTGAGCCAAACGGAGAGCACATGATCCGCCTAGACCAGTGGAACATTACGATCCTGTATGCGTTCGGTCCCGACGCGCGCAGCCAGGCCGCCAAAAAATATGAAGAGCGCGTCCGCGTCGCCGTCAACGCGATCCAGCGGACGCATACCGGCCGAGCCCTCCTGGGCACCTTCGTCGCGGCGGCGAAGAACGATCAGGCCGTCTGGATCATGCCGTACCACCTCGACGACGACTACTGCAACGCGCGAACGGGCGCGTTCCTGTCCAAGGGCCTCGAGACGGGGCGGGAGGACTTCGAAGGCGTGAAGATTCAGTACTCCCCCGATCACTTCGAGGTCGATCAATGCGGTTGGTACCCGGGCATGACCGCCGAGCAAGTGCTCTTCCATGAGATGGTGCATGCCTCGCGCGACCTGCATGATCCCGCGTACGACGATACGCCGCTCGATCTCATGGACGACTACGAGGAATTTCTCGCCGTCCTGATCACCAACATGTTCCGCTCGGAGCTGGGAGCGAAGAAGTTTCACCGGGACTACGTCTATAAGCTCCTGGTGGAGCAGCGCGAGGCCGAGGTCTATCTCTCGTCGAAGCGCCAGTACATCGACGCGCTCGGCTCCCTGCTGGACGATCAACTGGTGACGGCGGTGACGAAAGTGAACACCGCCTACAATCCGTTCCGGGACTTCGCCCGACTCCAGGCCGATTACAGTTCCATCATGGAGTTCATGAACGACCTCCCGTTCATGCAACAACGAGAGGTCGATCGATTGAAGGCCATCGGAAAAAAGCTGACCGAGCTGCGCGAGATGTCGATCAACAGCTCATCGGCGGCGATCCAACAGCCGGGCAATCACCGGTAGGTCGCGTCGGTGCGATACAGGTAATCCCGGTGCGCCGGAAAATCGACGGCGGATCCGAACGTCGGGCCGACCAGGGGGTTGGCGTTGAAGGTGTCCGCGATCGCCGCGTTCACCTTGTCCAACCCCTCCGCGTTCGGGGTGATGAAGCTGATCCAAAACGTGTTGGAGGCTTCCGTGTGTTCCGCCTCGACGTCTACCCGGTACTCGATCAGTGTGCCGTCCGCGAGCAATTTCTCGAACAGCGGCACAAAGATGTTCTGACTCAGCAACTCTACCGCGTCGTTCGGCGCATCGGCTTTCAGCGTGAACGAGGTCGCTTGCGTGTAGGCATCGTGCCAGGATCCGCGACGCCAGTTGTAGAAGCGACTCATGTAGAGGCGAGCATCCGATTTGTGCAGGTGCTCGAGAGCGGTCAAGACGGCCGCCATTGACATCGCCGACCACCACGCGACATCCACGTTGCCGTCGGTTTGATGCAGCACGACCTTATCGAACCCATACCCGACGAGGGCACCGGTGTCCAGCGACGCACGCGGAACGGCGCCGCCGGACACGATGGTGTACATGGGTGGTTTCTCGACCAGCGACTCGTGGGCGGCCGGCGGGAGGAACGCCAGCGCGCCCGCGAGCGCTGTCCAGCGCGTTACTGACAAACCGGCGTGTAGTTGTTATTGCGCGCCGCTCGCTCAGGCTGCGGGATGTTCTCCTGCGATGTGTGATAGTCCGTCCCGAAGCCTGGTTGGTTCTCCCAGGTCGTCAGGTCCTGCATAATCAGGCCGTAGTCGCGAATCGCGACGATCTGGTCGCCCGTCGCGTCGCCCATCAGTGAAGGGATCATTTCCTTCATCAGAAAATCGCGAACGTGCACGTAATCCGTCGCCGGGAGCGGCAGTGCGCTCGGGAGCCCACCGACGACCGTGCGAACGTTGTCCACGATCGATGCCGCCTTGGCATATGACCCGATGCCGAGGTACGCCCGCGCGAGCAGGAACTGCAGCTGGACGTTGCGGATGATCGGTGTCGGGGTTCCCAGATTGATGTTGTTGAGATATGCGTAGCTCGACGCCGCGGAGTGGCCGGTCGATGTCGGCAGCGACGGCGCCTGGGCGAACTTCGCCAAGAACCGCGCATCGTGCAGCGTGTCGATCTGTTGCGCGGCGCCTTCCAGCACGAAGTACGCGCTCGAGATGTTGTAGATGATGTTCGTCAGATCGCCCGCGGCGCTCGAGTAATCATGAAACACGCCGAGGTCGTTGGCGGCGACCGCTTCCCCGGCGGTCAGGTTGGGCGTGTACAGGCTGGATGCCGTGATATCGGTGATCGCCGAGTCGAGCTGATTCACGTCCGGCGCGCCAGCCGTGGTCGACGTGGGTCGAGTTCCGCCAGGTCCACGCGCGATGGCGTATGCGAGCTCGACGCGCGCGCGTCCGCGCAGCGCGTACACAAAATTCATCCAACCGCCGGCGGTGTTGCCGATCGCGCTGTAGGTCGGCGGGATCTCGAGCGCGGGGAAGGTCGACCCGGGTACGCCCATCACGGTCGCGGGTCCGGCGGCCGCAAACTCCGCCTGCGCCGTGTCGAGCATCGCGACGATCGCACGCCACGCATGACTGGCGCAGATAATCGGTGCGACACCGCTGCCCGAGATCGGGCCACCCGGGTTGTTGATCGCGATGCCGACCGTGTCGTGCGCTAACAAGACGTACATGTACTCGAGGGCCTTCATCGTTTGCATCGAGCCCTGGAGCGCTTTGATATTCGCCACAGGGATAGGAGCACCCGCGTTGGTCAGCGTCGGCAGTACGCCGATCACCGAGTCTGCATCTTTGATGGTCTGGTACTGCTCGGTCCAGGTTTCCGCGCCGAAGTTGTCGTCATCGAGCTGCGCCGCACCCGTGAGCTCGGTGACGAAGCGTACTTCGGACGGCGTAAAGTACGCCGCTTCCCGGGCGAATCCGGCCATCTCGGTTTCATACTGAACCATGTTGACGCGGCTGTGGCTGAACACACCCGTCATCTCATTTTGCAGCGCCCCGACGTCGTGTGCGAATCCCGTCGGCGTGTTGAAGTCGCGCACGAGCGCTTCGTTACACGCCGCCAGTGTCGTAGCCGCCGCGAGCATCGCCAGTGTTTTGTATATGCGCATGGATCAGAATCCCAGCTCGAGGGCCATGAAGTAACTGCGGGTCGGCGGAAATGGCGTGACGTCCTGTCCGCGCCCGAATTGTTGAGTACCGAAGTTCGAGACTTCGGGGTCGAGGCCCGGGTATTTGGTCCACGTGATCAGATTGCGGCCCGTCAGGACGAGGCTCGCGTGCTGGAGATAACCCCGGCCTACGCCACTGACGAAGCCGTGTGGGAGGTCGTATCTCGCGGTCAGCTCGCGCAGTTTCAGGAACGAGGCATGGTAGACGTACTCGGTCAGTCTCTTCTCGTAGCCCGCGAAGCGCGCGTTGGTGCCGGCCGTATCCGCCAAGTTGCCCTGCGAGACGGCGGTGCCGTTTCCGAGGAAGGCGAAGTCCCAGTATTGCTGCGTCAGGTTGTCGACCGACATGCCGTCGCGCCAGTCGAAGAAGACGTGGAGATGGATCGGCCCGTAGCTGAAATCGTTGCCGAAGCCGAGCATGAGGGCGGGCGCGGCGTTGCCCATCTGCTGCAGGTCGTTTTTGTTGACCGGATACCCATAGATCGCGTTCGCTGATGCGCCCGGTACGATGTGGTAGCCGCCGAACGGAAAGTCGCCGAAGGAGAAGCCCGCCGGGAATGCCGGGATCGGCAAGTTGTCGATGCGGTCATAGACGCGCGAGTAACTCTCCGAGGTGGTCCACGTAAACTTGCCCTTCTGAACGGGCGTCGCGTTGAGCGCGAGCTCGAGACCCTGGTTCGTGATCTGGCCACCGTTCGTCCATCCGAATGTGTAGCCGGCGGACGGCAGCACGGTCTCTTGCAGCAGCAGGTTCGTGACGCGCTTCTGGAAGACCGTCGCGTTCAACGCCATCCGACCCTTGAACATGGTCAGATCAGCGCCCGTCTCGATGCTGGTGTTGGTCTCCGGGCGAACGTTCGGATCGCCTTTGGTCGGCGCAAACCCGGTCCCCGAGATCGAGTTGTAGTTCGTCGTCAACGTCGAGTCGAATTTCACGCCATAGATCGGCAGCGTACCCGCCTGACCGTATGCCGCGCGGACTTTGAGCTCGGTGTTGCCCGTCAAGATGCGGAACGATCCGGCCACCTTGGGATACGGATAAAACTTGTTGATGTGGCCGTTGTTCGAGCTCCGCTCGGCGTTGACGCCACCCGTGAGCGACAGGCGCTCGTTGAACAGGAGGAGTTGCTCCTGCACATAGTAGCCGGCGTCGTTCGACTCGGTCTGCTGATAGAACGGGGTGATCTGCGCCGCATTGGTATACGAGTACGCGCCCGGCACGAGACCATTGCCGAGGTCCAAGTTCTGGTAAGTGGCGTCCTTGTCCCGGGTCAGACCGATCGACGTGGTCGCCGATAGCAAGGCACTCGGCGTCCACGTGTGGATCAAGCTGACGGACCAGTTGCTGAGCCGGTCGTAGCTCTGATTGCTCGTGGCCGTACCGGGGAGCTGGATCAATGAGGAGTGTTGGACCTGAAGGTTCGGGGGGGCGAAGAACTGCGTGCGCTCGTTCACGAAATCGGCGCCGCCGACGGCCGCGATCTGGAGGCTCTGCTTCGTCGCGGTGAAGAGCTTCCAGTTGGCGGTGCCGCTGAGGGTGGTCCGATTCACTTCATCCGGCGTCTGTATCCCCTGGGCGTCTTGGAAGGCATTCGCCTGACCAAACGGATTGAATACGTATTGCCCGTTGGCCGTGTGGCAGCTCATGCAGAAGAACGACGGCGTGTACGCCAACACGTCGTATCCGGAGATGCCGAGGTTGTCGTTGCCGTTGGCGCCCGTTCGGGTGAGCGACGACGTGTAGCTCACGTTCGCCGCCACCGTGATCGACGAGAACATCGTTTGATTCACGCCGGCGCGGACCGACTGTTTGTTGTAGCCGGTGTTGATCTGCGCGCCGTTGTCATACTTGGTGAGACCCGACAGGAAATAGGTCGTCGTCGGCGTGCCACCCCGAACGGTCAGGTTGGTTTCGTTCGACGCTTGCGAATTACCATAGAGCTGGGCCTGCAAGTCGCAGAAGCCGTTGCACTCATTGAAATTTTTCAGGACGTCGGCCCGGCTCATGCCGTAGGCTCCGCCGAGCGCGTACGCCTGGTCTAACGAGAAGTGGCGCGCGTCGAGCTCGTGCTCCAACTCGTAATGGCCGAATTTCTCGGTGGCGTCGATCTCGGGCTTCGAGACCGAGCCCTTTTTGGTCGTAATGACGACGACCCCGGCGGCCGCGCGGCTGCCGTAGATCGAGGCCGCGGCCGCGCCTTCCAGCACCTGCATCGACTCGATGTCGTTCGGGTTCAGGTCCGCGATGCGGTTGACCGACTGGTCCTGGTTGCTCTGCGTGACCCCGATGCCGTTCGCGCCGGTCACGGCGTTCAAGCCCGTGTTGAACGTGGCATTGGAGACGATCACGCCGTCGACGACGTAGAGCGGCTCCGTATTGCCCATGATCGACGTCACGCCGCGGACGTTGACTTGCAAGCCGCCGCCGGGGGCGCCGGAGTTCTGATCGATCTGCACGCCCGGCACCTTGCCTTGCAGTGCATTCTCGATGGTCGCGGTCGGCGCCCCGTTGAGCTGGTCGCCGGTCACCACCGGGTCGTGGGTCGCGGCATTCTTGCTCTGCACCGTCGTCGCCACGCCCGTGATCACCTCTTGCTCGAGGTGCAGCACGTCCTGCTTGAGGGTGACCGCGTATTCGGTCTGACCCGCTACTAAGGGAACGGTGGCGCCGACGTAGCCGATCCGGCGGATTTCGATCGACTTGGCGTCAGCCGGAACGTTCCGCAGCGTGAATCGGCCGCTATCGGTCGTGATCGTGCCGAGGGCGGTGCCGACGACGGTGACGCGGACCGATGGAATCGGAAACTTGTTGTCGGCATCGGTCACTTGCCCCGTCACGCGCTGCGTTGTTGCTTGGCCGGACGCGCTTCGCACAAGGGCAAGCGCAAGCGCTACGGCCGTCGCGATGGACGAACGTACGTTCAAGGTGCCTCCAATTTTTGGGGTAGTGCGAGAGTGGAACGCGAACGTCAGACGGTGATAGAGGCCTCCCCTTGGGATGGTTGGATGTCAGTCTGTGATGTTTGTGTGAAGGAAGGTTGGAATGCCGTTTGGGCGGAAATCAAAAGGGCCGCGCCGGTGCAATTCGCACCTCGCGGCCCCCGTACACCCATTTGCTATGGATCAGGCTTTTATCAACTCGGCCGTGCGGGCCCGAGCGATATCCGGCATCCGGTATATCTCCTCGGGGATTTTCGCGAGCGTCGACTCATGAAGCTCCTCACCGATACCATAGAACCGCTGGAAGCTCATGATCAACGGCCGCCATTTGTTGGGATCGACCCGATTCTCGACGCCATCCATCAAGATGTCTGGATGAATGTGCACGCGAGTCACGCGAACCTCGAAGGTCACGATCCTCCCCCGAGCGATCTCGTCGTCCTCCATGAGATCGTGCTTGGCCGCGACCACGCCTTCCATCTGCACCGGACATTCCAACACACGCGGCGCCATCACGGTCAGTGACGGAATAGCCGTCAAGCCAGCCGTCTCGAACTTTTTCTTCTCGTGGGTATACCCACGGGCCACCTTCACGGGGGGAACGGGATCACTCCCCGTCAGGCGCGCGAGGCGATTGACCGCCGCGACGTTGTCCGACGACGGCAGATTCAGCACGCACTGGCCCGTGCGGATCATGTTGAGCGTCGTCTTGGAGGTCGCATTCAACCCAAGGACGCAACGCCAGCCCAACCACCAGGCTGACGACATGGGTGCGAGATTGGCCGAGCCGTCCTCGTTTTCGCTGCTGATCAGCACGACCGGCGTGCCGAAGTAGAGGATCGAAGGTTCGCTGACGATATGGGGCGCATTCACTATTGTTCATCTCTCGTTTGTGTGGACACGGGAGATTAGTGAGCAGGCCTCCGGCAAGAACGCCGATTCTTGCGGTGTAAGTTGAGGGCGTAAATGATCAACACATGAGATGTAGATTATCAGGCCGAATGGGCGTACAACGATTATCCGATAGATTACGATATCGTCATACGATCATGATCAATGGAGTTTGTATGGACGCCGTTACTCTGTCACCCAAATTCCAGGTCGTCATTCCCGGACGGGTACGCGAAGCACTCGACTGGCGCCCAGGCGACAAGCTCCAGGCCCTCATTGTCGGCGAGGCCCTTCAGTTCATTCCCGTCCGCCAGATGCGCGCGATGCGCGGATTCGCGCGCGGGATCGACACATCGGTCGGGCGCGACGAAGACGATCGTGTCTAAGCGATCACGCGGCGTGCGCGAGCGGCCGCCCACGTCGCACGCGGCCGGCCCCAACGTCGTCGACTCCTCCGGCTGCCTCGAATATTTCGCCGACGGGCCGAACGCCTCTCGTTTCGCGCCGGCGATCGAGAACATCGGCGCGCTCGTCGTTCCGTCCATCACGCTGTACGAGGTCTACAAGCGCCTCGACGAACAGCGCGGTCGCGCCGATGCCCAACGTGGCGTTGCCCAGATGATACAGGGCCGCGTCATCGACCCCGATGCTCACGTGGCGCCGACGGCAGCCCTGAGGAGCCGGTCCGAACACCTGCCCATGGCCGACAGCATCATCCTCGCCACCTCGCGCCTCCACCAAGCGGAGCTTTGGACGCAGGACCATCACTTCGCAAACAAGTCCGGGGTTCATTACTTCCCGAAGGTTGTTCAGAAGGAGAACTAGCCGTCTGTGTTCGACCAGCGTCGCGCTCAGACTCGATCACGAGGGCGCTCGAGTTGTTCCGTCTGACAGCATTCGATCCGCGGTGGCGCGGCGCGCGAGGCCGGCAATGGCGCCGCCGATAGCGAGCACAACGCCGCTCGCGTACCCCACCTGCTTGACGATGGTGAACGCCGAGGCGACCCACACGAGCGCCGGCACCCGCACTGGGTAAGCGAACAGCAGTACGGTGATCAGGACGTTCTCGACATAATCACACGCGGCGCCGGCGAGTGGGATCATCCGGCCCGCCCGAAACGCGCCGCGCCGTATCGCCGCGGACAGAAATGATCCGAAGAGCGCCGGCAACACGAGGTCGACCGACCAGAGGAGCGCGAGGTACGCGCTGCGTCCGACCCCACCGAGTGCATCGAGCAGCTGATAGGCGGACGACGGTGTGTAGCCCGGTCGCATATCGAGAATCGGCAATCCGCCCGCGAGCGCGCGCATGTAGGGTACGCTCAACGGGAATCGCAACCTATTCTCAGTGAAGAAGGCGCCGAGCGCGAGCAGGAAGAGCGCCCAGAAGACGCCGGGCCGGTCGAGGAGCGGCGTCCGCGTGACTGTCGCGCGCGGATAGCCCAGGGCCGCGACACTCGGCGGCACGCCCTCGCGATACGTCGGGTACATGAACGCGAATCCCGTCGCGGTGAGTGCGGACGGATCCGCCGCCACGTCTCGTGTCATGGTTTCGACGAGTACGGTGCCACCCACGAGACGCGCGAGTGACAGCGGCGCGGGCCGCGGTGCGGGACCACCGACCTGCTGGGCCGCGAATGTCAGGAACTCGCGCATCGGCGCCGGATGACCATCGCCGATCACGAACGACCGGCCGGCGAGCGCATCGGGCCCGAGCGCGGCCAGATGGACGAGCGCGCGCGCGGCATCGTCGACATGCACCAGCGCCATTCGATTGCCGCCCGCGCCGGGCACCCGGAACGTTCCCGCCGCCAGTCGCGGGAACACCGTCGTCGCGAAATACTTTCCGGGACCGTACACGGTGCCGAGGTACGCGAACGCGCACGTCGCGCCGGAGGTTTCGATGAGACGCCGGACGGGAATCCCGATGCGCGAGAACCCCGAGTCGTCCTCGCGAAGGGCCGAGTGCGCATCGATACGACCCGTCTCGTCGGGCTCGAGATCGTCGATGCCGCTGACCGAGAGCAAGAGCGGCCGATCGCGGTCCTCG
>DASRDS010000232.1:0-4296 GCA_035652495.1 Gemmatimonadaceae bacterium | reverse complement strand
ACTCGTGGCCGAGCTCTGTGCGTCGCTAGGCGCCGCACCCCAGATATATGCCGCAAACCGAGGCAGCGACTGTGGCCGCACGCCTTGCGAGATAATGATGCCGATGAGCTCGGACCCTTCGGGTCCTTCCGTCTGTTGACGCTCAGTCATGTGCGATCCTCCATGGCGTCCTATTAACGCACCACGGGTGCCAAAGGGCACGAATCGCTAAACCCCTATATAGAGGGTGCTTATAGCGACCGAGCTAACAACGTGTCGCAGATCGACACGCTCGAGAGTGTACAGTGTGTCGCTCCGCGACACGTCGAGTTTGGCTGCTAACGCAGCACTCGACTGGTCGGTTCAGATGTCACTCGCTGACGCTCACTCCCGATGTCCTATGCGGCACCCTTTCGCGCTACGAAAGAACGAGCGGCAGTCGCGGCAGGATCACGCTCGACCGTGATCTCCCAACCGGCATACCGATCACGCAGCTCGGCCTCCTGGCCGGCGACGATGGTCTCGACGAGATGCACACCCCCGTCGGCTGTAGCGGATTGAAGCAACTCGATCACACGCTTCCGCTCGGCCACCGACAATCCGGCAAACGCGGCAGGCGTACACACGACCGCGTTCAACGGCACGTCCGGTGTCCAATGCCCGATGTCCGTCACGCAGCCGCGCACCCGCGCCGTAAGCCCCGCCTGCTCGGCGGCGTCGAGCACGCGCGCGACAACGTCGGCGGCTTCTTCCACGGTGATCACGTCGCACCCGTGCGCGGCAAGATAGAGCGCGGCGCCTTCGACGCGCGCGCCCGCGACGAGCACGTTCGCGGGCTCGCCGGGTTCGACCGCGCGCACCAGCGGACTCTCGGGATCCAATCCCCAATGCTCGGGCTTCCGGTACTTCTCGAGGATGCGCACGCGCCGCCGCCGCCACGTCTGGTACGTGGGCAGCCGAAGGCGACGCATGATGATCTTATCGACCTCCTCCCACAACACGAGCTCGGTCAGCGCGAATTGGGGTTGGCGACTCAGAGTCCGCACCGCTTCATCCCCGATGCCTAACAGCACGGGTCGCGGCAGCGAATCCTTATAGTCTTCGATCTCGCGCTCGACGTACTCTTCGTACTCGTGCTTCAACGAGCGCGGACGGCGGTCGCCCATGTTTCGATAAGGTAGCACTATGCCTGAACTCCCGGAAGTCGATGCCGCCGCTCGCATGCTGCGTACCGTCGCCCTCGGCAAGACAATCGCCTCCGTCGAGCGGTTGCACCGAGTGCATCGGCGGCTCTTACCCCCGTCCAAGGTCCGCCGGCTCGTCGGCGCTCAGGTCGTATCGATCGAACGCCGCGGCAAGCACCAACTCATCCATCTCGGGGATGGATCGACCCTCCATGTGCATTTTCGCATGACCGGCGACTGGGAAGTCGGTCGAGTGCAGGAACCGCTCCCACCGTACTCACGCGTGGTCATCGTGTTCACGGATGGAACGCGAGCGGTGCTGACCGACCCGCGTGCGCTGTCCACGCTGACGCTGCATGCCCCCGGCGTCGACCCGCTGCCGGATCTCGGACCCGACGCCATCGATCCAGCCTTCACGCCGCAGTATTTGAAGCGCACCCTCTCGGCGCGCCGCATTCCCATCAAGCCGGCGCTCTTGGACCAGAGAGTCGTCGCCGGCATCGGCAATATCTACGCGACCGAGGCGCTCTGGCTGGCGCGCATCGACCCGCGCCGCCCAGCCTCGTCGCTCGACACCACCGAGCTCGCCCGGCTCGTGAAAGCGATCCGTCGCGTACTCGCCAAGGGCGAGCCCTGGTCCGTCTATGACCGCGAGGGTCAGCGCTGCCGTCGCGGCGACGGGACGGTCGTGCGTATCACCCAGGCGGGGCGCTCGACCTATTGGTGTCCGGACTGTCAAGGTAGCGCATCAGCGTCCCCGTCTTCCGCAGGACGTACTCGTGGCGCACGATCCGGCGCGTCCGCTCGTCGACTTCGTACGTCGCCACGATAGCCGGATCGCCAAACCGTAGCGTCCATCGCCCATCGGGCGCGCGGCTGACGACGCGCACCGTGTCCATCTCGGTCGAGTCATCGCCCTCGGAGAAGAGAGGCAAGATTCGCTCGTATCCCTGTTTGAGCGGTAGCGACTCCAAAAGATCGTCCAGCTCTTGGAAGTTGAATACCGACCCGTCATAGGTCCATCGCTTGACCTTGCCATCGAACTCGGAGATCTCCGAGATCGGCGTGAGCCCGTGACGATGGTACAACAGCGTATCGACGAACGTCTTCGACCGAACCTGCCCCGTGGTCACGAGCCGTAATCGATCGTTTGGCTGCAGGCGCCATTCATATCGAAACCGGCCGATTTCGCTGTCGGCTTTCATGATCCGAACCGTCTGGCTGCCGTTGCCGAGATGGTCGGTGACCAACTCGCTGGCACCCGGCCGAAGCACCACGGGCGCCACCATCACGAGGAGAAGGGGGACGAGACGCATGCCACAAGAAGTGGCCGGCGCCTTGGGTCCACCACGTTTTTGCAGCGAACCTAGTCCAATGCCTCGGCGATCGCGCCCTTGAGATAGCCAGTTTCCGGGATCGTCAGGATCTCCGGGTGGTCGATCGGCTGCCCGAGGATCTCGCGCAGCGCGATCCGCCGCCCGCTATCCGCCGCGGCGTCCTGCAACACCGCGAGAAAATCCGCTTTACTCAGATGAAAGCTGCAACTCGCGGTGTAGAGCAGCCCGCCAGGCGCGAGCAGCCGCATACCACGCAGATTGATCTCCTTGTACCCGCGCGCGGCCGCGCCGAGTGAGCGTTTGGTCTTCGCGAACGCGGGCGGATCGAGCACCACGGTATCGAATCGCTCGCGCGCTCGCTCGGCCGCCTTCAGATACTCAAACGCATCAGTCTCGACGAACGAGATGTTGGTGATCTCATTCCGCGCGGCGTTCTCCTTGGCCCGCTCGAGCGCGGCGGCCGATGTATCGAGTGCGAGGACCTGGCCGGAGCGCCGCGCGAGATGCAGCGCGAACGAGCCGTGATAGCTGAAGCAGTCGAGCGCGCGCCCACCCGCGCGCGCGAGTGCCGCTATCCGCGCGCGGTTCTCGCGCTGGTCCAGGAACGCGCCCGTTTTCTGGCCATCCCACGGCGCCGCCAGGTAGTGCAGGCCATACTCCTGCACGTCGATCGTGCCCGGCACGTCGCCGCTCAGCACCTCGACTTCCTTTGGCAGGCCTTCTTTGACTCGTACGGCGAGATCATTGCGCGCGAGGATTCCCTCGGCGCCCGTCATCTCGCGCAGCGAGCTCACGATCTCATTGCGGTAGCGTTCGACGCCCGCGCTCGCCAATTGCACCACGAGCCAGCGATCGTACTTGTCGACCACGAGTGAAGGACATCCATCCGCCTCGCCATGCACGAGGCGATAAGCGGTCGCCACATCGGCCAGCGACGCCCGTCGCGTGACGGCCGCCGCCAATCGCCGGCGCCACCAGTCTTCATCGATGACCGCGTTCGGGTCTCGATCGATCAGTCTGAGCGCGATCTCGGATTTCGGGCTGTATAACGCCACACCAATGGGGCGCTTTCCGTGCTTTGCCAGAACCGCACCGGCCGGGATATCGTCCGGAGCGTCTACTACATCACTCGCGTAGATCCACGGATGACCTTGCGCCCATCTCGCGGCTCCTCGGTTTGATACGTTCAACGACATGTCTATCGCTGCCATGCGTCTCTCAAAGCTCTGGCCGCGGCTTCGGGATCGGTTGTCCCAAAAATGCCCGATATGACCGCGATCCCAGCCGCTCCAGTCTCTCGCAGTCCGGTCACGTTCGCGGTCGTGATGCCGCCGATGGCGACTGCGGGGATCGTCGTAAGAAATTTCCGAAAGCCGTCGACGCCAATCGCGGCTGGCGCATTGGATTTCGAAATGGTGGGAAAGATCGGCCCAATGCCGACGTAATCGGCGCCGGTGGTATCCGCACGCACGGAGGCGCCGATGATGAAGCCGGGCGGAACGATGTGCCGGAGCGAAGCGACGGGCACATCATCAGCCCCAACGTGGACGCCAGCGGCGCCGCAGGCGAGCGCGACGTCGGCACGGTCATTTACGATGACGGGAACGGGCAGGCCGGCGACGAGGCCACGCCCAACGTCGACCAGCGTGCGAGCGTCAGCCTGCTTGAGCCGGAGTTGCACGACGGTAGCGCCCCCTCGCACGGCCGCCTGAGCCCGAGCGATGAGGCCGTCCCGACCGTCACGCAGATCGTCGGTGATCGCGATCAGCGTGAGATCGACCGTCGCGCCTCCTTAT
>DASRDS010000231.1:0-4855 GCA_035652495.1 Gemmatimonadaceae bacterium | reverse complement strand
AATGCCCAGGTTCGCGTGGATTCCGGCGCCGGAGCCGTCACCGATGCGAATGGCCGTTTTCGCATACCGACGGGTCCCGGCCCGCAAGTCACGCTCACCGTGCATCGGCTGGGATTCGCCGCGTTGACGCGGACCGTCAGCGTCGGCGCCACGGACATTCGGTTGGCGCTGACTGAGGTGCCCGTTGAGCTCAACACCCAGGTCGTCAGCGGCACCGCCGGCGGTCAAGCGCGCCGCGAGATCGGGAACGCGGTGGCCGAGGTCAGCGTGCCGCAGAGCCTCGAGGTCTCCGGGGCGCAAGACATCGCCGGGGTGCTCAATGCCCGGGCGCCGGGGGTCACCCTCACGGCCGGCAACGGGAAGCCGGGGGCCGGCCCGAACATCTCGATCCGCGGCATCTCGTCGCTCAGCTTGTCCACGCAGCCGCTCATCTACATCGACGGCGTGCGCGTCGTGAACGATGCGGACACCGGACCGGCGGGCGCCCAGGGCCAGCAGGTCGTGGCGCGTCTCAATGACCTCGATCCGGAAGACATACAGAGCATCGAGATCATCAAGGGGCCGGCCGCGGGCACGATCTACGGCACCGAGGCGTCGAACGGCGTCATTCAAATCATCACGAAGCGCGGCACCAGCGGTCGGACCCAGTGGGATGCGTCGATCCGTCAGGGCAACGAGTGGTTCATGAACCAGGAAGGGCGCATCCCGACGAACTATGAATTCAATCCGTTCAACAACGATTCCATCATCAGCATCAACGTCGCGAAGTCGGAGGACGCGCGCGGCACGCCGATCTGGCGGAACGGATATGACCAGGGATACTCGCTCGCCGTCGGCGGCGGATCGCCCACCCTGCGGTATCGCATCAGCGGAAACTACGACGAGGACAAGGGGATCGAGCCGATCAACGGCCTGCGGAAGTGGCGGGCGGACAGCCGTGTCGACTATTCGGTTGGCAAATGGCTCGACATTGGCACCGACTTGACGCTCGTCCGCAACCACATCGACCTGGGGTTGGATGAGGGCAACTCCGTCCTCTTCGGCGCGGTCTTCAGCCTGCCGATCTATAACCTCGACGTGAAGGGCGCCCCGTTCCCGTTCAATGGCGCCAAGCGCGGCTTCTTCATCGCGCCCCCCAATGTGTTCTACAACAGCGGCGTCTTCTCCACGACGCAGGACGCGAACCGCGCGACCGGCAGTCTGACCCTGACGAACAAGGCGACGAGCTGGTTCACGGAACGACTCGTCACCGGCATCGATCAGACCGATGAGAACAATGTGGCGCTCAATCGCTACATGCAGCCGGATGTCGCGCAATACTTCACTGGCATCGTGACGCCGACGGACGGAAGCAACCTCCAGAACAATCGCCACATTACCTACACCACGCTCGACTACAACGGCACCGCCAAGTTCGTTCTGTCGAGCGCCTTCAGCTCCGCCACGTCGGCGGGTGCGCAATACTACTCGCGGTACGTGGACACGGTCGACATCGCCGCCAAGGACTTCCCAGCGCCAGGGGTAACGAGCCCGCTCGGAGCGGCGAATGTCCACGCCGATGAAGCGTATGGACGCAATACGACGATCGGCGGCTATGTCCAACAGCAGTTCGGTTGGCACGATCGCGCGTACTTGACGGGCGCGATCCGCGTCGACAACAACAGCGCGTTCGGCACGAATTTCAAAACCGCCGTCTATCCGAAAGTCAGCGGCTCCTGGGTCATCAGCGAGGAGCCCTGGTGGCCCGTGCCATCGGTGAGCGCCTTTCAGCTGCGCGGCGCATACGGGGCGTCGGGCGAACAGCCGCCGTCGCTCGCCTCGCGGTCGATCTACGAGGGCGTGCAGAATGCGGCGGGGACACCCACGGTCTCCCCCCTCGGACCGGGCAACCCGAATCTCAAACCCGAACGGTCCGACGAATTCGAAGGCGGATTCGCCGCGCAGCTGTTCAACCGGATCGGCGTCGACTTCACCTATTTCACGCGCAAGACCACGGACGCGATCCTCCTCCGGACACTGGCCCCATCCTTGGGGTACGGCGGCAGTCTGCCATCGTCCGATGGATTCACCGGGCAGCAGTACATCAACGTCGGCTCCGTCCAGAATCACGGATTGGAGCTTCAACTGACGGCGGCGGTCGTGCGCGGCGACAAATTCGGTTGGGATCTCGCCGGGAACATCGGCACGACGTCGAACGAAATCACGAAGCTCGGCATCCAGGGACCGATTCCGGTCCAGGGCGGCACGATCCAGCAAGACGGGCAAGGCCGGGCGATCGATGGATTCTACAGCGAACACATTAAGAGCGCCACGCTGGTGGGCAAAGGCCCGACGGGCATCGCCACCAACCTGCTCTGCGATGATGGACATGGGGGCTCGGTCTCGTGCGCGAACGCGCCCATGCTCTACAGCGGACAACCGACGCCCAAGGCGAGCGGCTCGGCGTCGACGACGTTCACGTTCTTCGGTCGCCTCCGCCTCTATACGCTCGTGGATTTCCGGGCTGGCTACCAGATCTTCAACAACGACACCTACTTCCGGTGTACGACCTTCATGAGCTGCCGGGCGAACGTCTATCCGGAACAGTACCCCGCGACCTACATCGCCGAAGCGCAGAACGGGACGTCCATCCCGCTGTACGATGACTTCATCGAGAACGGCGGCTACGCGAAGCTGCGCGAAGTCTCCGCGAGTTACGTCCTGCCTGACCGTTGGGCGTCGGCGATCCACGCGAGCCGCATCTCCCTGACGGTCGCCGGCCGCAATCTGCACACGTGGACCGGGTACTCGGGTATCGATCCGGAGACCCGTGTGGGCGGGACCTTGCGCGCGGCGCAGACCCAGGCGATCACGCCTCCGTTGGCTTCGATCCTCACCACCCTCAACGTCACCTACTGATCATGCTCCGATATCTCTCGATCGGCGCGGTGATCGTGCTCGCCGCCAGCGCCTGCGATCGGTTCCTCAACGAGCCGAACCCCAGTACCGTCCTCTCGAGCACCCTGCAGCAACCCCAGAACGCGGGCATCATGGTCGCCAGCGCCGTCGCCGATTTCGACTGCGCCTACGCGCAGTACGTGCTCGCCACCGGCCTCACCAGCGACGAGCTGCTCAACGGGCAACTGCAGTCGGTCGCGTTCGACAATGACCGCCGCACCATGAGCACGACGAATACCGGAAACAACACCGGCTTCGTGTGCGAGTCGAACACCCAAACGGTGGCGTTCTACACCCCGATCCAGATCGCCCGGCAAGACGGTGATACGGCAACCAAGCTGCTGAAGATCTGGACCGACGCCCAGGTGCCGAATCGCCAGGATCTGCTCGCCCAAGCCGAGGCCTATGCCGGGTATGCCGATCTGCTGATGGGCGAAGGCATGTGCACGACCGCCATTGATGGTGGACCGCAGATCTCGGCGGATTCGGCGCTTGGCGTCGCTGAGGCGCACTTCACGGACGCCATCGCCAACGCCATGGCGGCTGGGGACGCGTCGACGCTCGGGCTCGCGACCCTCGGCCGGGCACGGGCTCGACTCGATCGGGGGAAATCCGCGTTGGCGAAGGCCGATGCCCAACAGATTCCGGCGAATTTTGAGGTCGACGCGACGTACTCGTCCATTTCCCAGCGTACCGAGAATCGCGTCTGGTCGCAGATGTTCCATGACCAGTTTGCGGGAGTCGAAGGTCCGTTCCAGCATGCGACGGATCCCGCGCTGCCACCGGGCACCGGTGCTCCGGACCCCCGCGTGCAGACCGATAGCCTGGGCGCGACGGGAGCCAACGGTGTGCCGATTATCGCGGCTCTCAAGTACTCCACCGTGAGCACACCCATTCCCATCGCGAAGTCAGCTGAGGCGCAGTTGATCATTGCCGAGGCGGATGTCGACGCGGGTGACTTTGCGGGCGCTCATGCGATTCTAGACGCATTGGAGAGCGCCGTTCAATTGGACTCGTTCCCGACGTTCACCGACTCTGCCACTGCGATCAGCGCCGTCATCGCCGTGCGGAGTCGAGAGTTGTTTTTGGAGGGCCACCGCCTCTCGGATTTCATTCGGCACAAGCTTCCGCTCAACCCACCGGCGGGAACGCCGTACCCATATGGAGCCGGCGGATTCTATGGGAGTCAGCTGTGTTATCCACTGCCCGCGATCGAGAGCCTGAATAACCCCAATATTCACTGAGCTGAACTGGCGGCGGGGATGCGTCGTACTGTATACTGCCTGTATACATCTATGCGCCCTCTGTCCTGCATCTCCGCCGCCCTCGGGCTCGCCGCCGCAGCCCTTCCCGCCACCGCCCAGTCGCCGGCCCGCGAGCCGTATCCGGGCCTCGACGCCTATGTCACGGCGACCCTCAAGACGTGGAACGTCCCGGGCATCGCCTTAGCGATCGTCCGTCACGACTCCGTCATTTATCTCAAGGGGTACGGCGTCCGCACCGTCGGCCGCCCGGACCCCGTCGACGATCAAACCATCTTCGCCATCGGCTCGTGTACGAAGGCGTTCACCGCCGCCGGCATCGCCATGATGGTCGACGAAGGCAAGATGCGCTGGGATGATCCGGTCACGAAGTATCTGCCCGGGTTTCAGGTCGCCGACCCGTACGTCACGCGCGAGATCACCCTCCGCGATCTGCTCACGCACCGCACCGGCATCGACCGGGCCGAGTTCCTCTGGTATCGATCGGGGCTCGATCGCGCCGAGATCGTTCGGCGGGTTCGGTTCCTTCAACAGAAGGCGGGGTTCCGGTCGCAGTTCACCTACAACAACATGATGTACCTCGTGGCCGGCCAGGCGCTGGCGGCCGTGAGCGGCGGGACGTGGGATGATTTCGTGCAGCACCGGATCCTCGACCC
>DASRDS010000230.1:0-9839 GCA_035652495.1 Gemmatimonadaceae bacterium | reverse complement strand
CCGTGCGCTCGCGCTCAAGGTGGCGCGCGCGTATGACCCCGAGATCGTCGTCGGCGTCGCGACCGCCGGGGTCGTCCCCGGCGCGGTCGTCTCGGCGATTCTCGACCGCGAGTTTCACTCCATCATGGTCTCGCGGCGCGCCAAAGCAACAACCGTGCGCGAAACGCCCGCCGTGCTCGGCGCCGCCCCGCCCGAGGTCCGCGGCCGCCGCGTGCTCATCGTCGATGAGACATGCGACTCCGGCGCGACCATGCGCCTCGCCGTCGCCGCCATCGTGAACGCCGGCGCCACGACGGTCCGCACGGCGGTGTCCTTCAAGACGGGATCCTACGAGCCGGATTTCTACGCGCTCCAGACCGACAGCACCATCGTACTCCCCTGGGACCGGGAGGTTCTCGTCGACGGAGAGCTGGTCCCCAACCCGATGTATGAAGGCCTTTAGCTACTCGACGGCTTCCACCGCGGTTTCGTACGAGGTCCCGGCGCCCATCTCGTCATAGACGTGCCCCATGACCTCGGCATTGCCGATCAAGAATCGGCATCGAGCCGCGCCGGCCGACCGGCACTCGACTTCGAGGACCGCAAGCGGATGATCCGCGATGCGGCCAAAAAAGTCCGCGAACATGCCCGTCGTGAGGTAGCAGCCGGGGTGATCGAGGGCCGCCGCCGGGTCAGCCTCGGCCCAGTCGGTTGAGTCGAGCGTCGCGACCGCGTCCCGCAGGGTGCCGATCGTCAGCGAGCCCCAGCCGGCGTCCCGGAAGTACTCGGTAGCCCGTTGCTCGAACGTCGACACATCCAGGTCCTCGGGCGCGCCGAGTCCCTGCGCGTCGAGCCAGGACGTAAACGAGGCGAAGAGCTGCTCGCCGCCGGCGTATCCGGCTTCCTGGAGGTAGGAGGCCGCGGCGAGACCGGCGTCGCGAATGAGCGCGGCGCGGAGCGCGGCGAGCGAGCCGCGGGTCAGGGCGACCATCTGATGGTGCGCGAGGTCGATCGACTGTGGCATGACCAATAACCTATGTCTGCTGGATGCGCTTCAACAGCGTGGCTTCGTCTATGATCTCTACGCCGAGCGTGCGAGCCTTCTCGAGCTTCGATCCTGCCTCGGCGCCCGCCAGCACGAAACTCGTCGCTTTCGACACCGAGCTAGTCACGCGCCCACCGGCCTTCTCGACGAGCTCGGTTGCCTCGGTTCGTGAGAGGGTCGGCAGGGTACCGGTAATGACGACCGTTAACCCGCTGAGGGCACCCCCAGAGGTGACCTGTCGCGGCTCTTCGGTGTTCACGCCGGCCTTGGTCAGTTTCTGGACCAGCTCTTGGACCGACGGGTCGGCGAAGTACTGCACGACCGCCTCGGCGATGATCTGGCCGATGCCGCGCACCGCCAGAATGTCGTCGACGCTGGCTTTGGTCAGCGCGTCCAGTGTCCCGAACTGACGGGCCAACAGCTCGGCCGCCGTCCCGCCGACGTGGCGGATGCCTAAGCCGAACAGCAATCGCGAGAGCGGCTGTTGTTTCGCGACGGCGATCGCTTCGACTAGGCCGGCCGCGCTTTTTTCGGCGAATCGCTCCAGTCCTTCGAGATCCTGCTGCCGCAAAAAGAAGATATCGGCGACATCGGAGACGAGCCCGGCGTCGACCATCTGCTGAATGCGCGCGTACGACAGCCCTCGAATATCCATCGCCCCACGCGAGGCGAAATGCACGAGGGCCTCGAGTCGTCGGCCAGGGCAGGCAACGTTGGGGCAGAAGATCCCGACTTCCTCAGGATCCCGTTCGACTGGCGTGTGACAAATGGGACACTCGGTAGGTGCCTCCGCCTTTTTTGATCCCTCTTCCCGCCGTTCAACCAAGGGCGCGATAATCTGAGGAATCACCTCGCCCGCGCGCTTGAGCTGCACCCAGTCACCTTCGCGCAGATCCTTTTGCGCGATCAGGTCAAAGTTGTGCAGGGTCGCCTGGCGCACCGTCACGCCGCCAATCTCGACGGGTTCCAACTCAGCGTAGGGGCTCAGCGCACCCGTGCGACCGACGTTGACGTGGATGTGCAGCAGTTTCGTGACCGCGATGTCCGGCGCGAACTTCCGCGCGATGGCCCAGCGCGGTTCGCGTTCGCCGATCGTGCCGAGTTCGTCTTGGAGGGGGAGCGAGTCGACTTTGACGACGCCGCCGTCGATGGCGAAGTTGAGCGCCGCTCTCACCGTGTGCTCGACTTCCGCGGCCCACTCGAACACTTGGTCCAGCGTCTTCGCGCGTCTGCGATGAGGGGCAACCGGGATGCCCCACTCGGCCAGCGTTTCGAGCACTTCCCACTGAGTCTCGAATCCAATTTCGGCGCCGGCCACGCTGTATCCGAAAAATCTCAACGGCCGCTGGGCGGACACACCAGCATCCAACTGCCTCAGCGCGCCGGCGGCGGTATTTCTGGGGTTCGCATAGAGCGGTTGTCCGGCCGCCGCTCTCGCTTCGTTCATTTTTTCGAACTCATCGAACGGCATATAGACCTCGCCGCGAACTTCGATGAGTGACGGTGGCTTCTTCGTCTTCAGCCGCAGTGGAATTTCATGAATCGTGCGCAGGTTCGGCGTGACGTCTTCGCCGATGGTGCCATTACCCCGCGTCGCGCCAGCTACGAGCACACCATCTTGATACGTCAGACTGACGGCTGCGCCATCGATCTTGAGTTCGGCGGTGTAGCCACTCTTGTGGATGGCATCGCCGACAATGCGCTCGATGCGCCCCTGCCAATCGGTCAGCGATTCATTGTCGAATGCGTTGCCGAGGGAGAGCATCGGGATGTAGTGCTTGTGTTTCGGCAGCGCACTCCGCGGCTCGGCGCCCACGCGCTGCGTCGGCGAATCGGGCGTGCGGAGCTCGGGATGCTCGGCTTCGATCGCCTGGAGCTCGCGGAACAGCTTGTCGTACTCCGCGTCTGATAGCGTCGGCTGATCGAGCACGAAGTAATCGTGCCGCGCTCGATCGATCTTGGACCGGAGCTCGGCGGCGCGGTCCGACGCCGACCCCGCGGGGTTCACGCGCCCTTGGCCTCCGTGGCCATGACCTGCATCGCATGCATGGCCACCAGGACCATCCGGTCCAGCTCTTCCTCGGATTCGTTCGGCAGCAGCGTCTCGGCCCACAGGTAGTCTTCGGTCTTCGCGTACTGGTCGAGCAGCCGCTTGAGGAACGAGACGAGGGCGACCCGCTGCGCCTCCGTGCGGCGCTGGGCGTGGTCGGATTCGCGATTGGAGCGGACGAGGGCCTCGAAGCGGTGCGCATTGCGCAAGGCCTTCGCGGTCAGCGACGCGACCACCTGGGCGAAGCGCACGTCGCTATCGGAGAGTGGCGTGGCGTCGCGCTCGGTGCGCAGGAAAATCGCGCCGATCACGGCCCCGCGCCACCGAATCGGCGCGACGACGATCGAGCGGACGTTGCGCAGGTCGAGCGTGGCCTTGACCTCGCGCAGCATCGGCTCGTTCCCGGCGTCGGCGATAAACACCGTCTCGCCGGACTCGAACGCGCGCTTGAGCTCCGGGTAGCGCTTGAGGTCCACGACCATGTTCCGAATGCTCGGATCTTCGTACGTGGCCACGAGACGCACTTCGTCCGAATCGCCGGCGAGATAAATCGCGCTTCGGTCGAGACCAAAGGTCTCGCCGAGCTTCCGGGCGATGATTTGTAAAATGTCGGAGAAGTGGAGGGAGCCGGAGATTTCCTGGAGGATGTCGACGACCGCGACCAGATGATCACGCTCGCGCTGCAGTTCCTCGATCCGTGTCCGGAGCGTGAGGAGCTCCGGGTCGGGCTCCCGCTCGTCGGCCGGCGTCGTGCTCAAGGCGTCGCTGCTCTCCATTGGCGGTGTGCGCGAGAAACTCGGCGCTGTCGAAGCGAATGACGCGGTTGCGTCCCCCCTCTTTCGCGACGTACAGCGCGTCATCGGCGGCCCGCACCAACGCATCGACATTGGTGATCCGTGGGTGTGGCCACCCGGCCACGCCGCAACTGATCGTGCGCTGGACGCTGCCGCCGTCGAACGCAAATGTATGCTCCTCGACCGATTTCCGCACCCTTTCCGCGAACGTCACCGCCGCCTCGGCCGACGCGCCGGGAAGGATCAGCATGAATTCCTCGCCGCCGTACCGGCCGACGCGGTCGATCTCCCGCGCCGCCGTCTTGAGCATCTGCGCCAGCTGCCGCAACACGGCATCACCCGCTTGGTGACCGTGCGTGTCGTTCACGCTCTTGAACTTGTCCAGATCGCACATCACGCAGGCGAACGGCTCCTGCATGCGGACCGAGTGCTCGTAGCTTTCCTCGAGCCGCTGCTCGAGTTGGCGCCGGTTGTCGATTTCCGTCAACGCGTCGGTCTTCGAGAGGCGCTCCACCTGATCCTGCAAGGCTTTGATGCGCAGCAGGGACCGCACGCGCGCTTCGAGCTCGGCGAAGTTGATCGGCTTCGTGATGTAGTCGTCCGCGCCGGCGTCGAGTCCCTCGACCTTGTCCTCCGTCGAGTCGAGCGCCGTCTGCATGATGATCGGGATGAACGGCAGGTCTTTGTTGCCCTTGATGAGCCGCGCGACCGCCAGGCCGTCGAGCTTCGGCAACATGATGTCGAGGAGGATCAAGTCCGGCATCGGCTGCGCCGCTTCGACGATGGCCAGCGCCTCCTCGCCATCGACGGCCGTCAGCGTCGCGTACCCGCGCGCTTCCAACCGGTCCTTCAGGAGATCGATATTATCCGGGTGGTCATCGACAATCAAAACCACTGCGCCCGACATGGGTGACTATACCGCTTCGGTCTTCCCGAGGAACCGTTGGACCTCGGCGACCACCGCGCGAGGCTCGCAGGGCTTGGCCAGGTAGCCATCGCACCCGACTTCCATCGCCTTCTCCCGGTCCGACGCCAACGCGTGGGCGGTCAACGCGATGATCGGAATGTCGTGCGTCGCCGGGTCGTGCTTGAGCACCTGCGTCGCTTCCCACCCGTCGATAATGGGGATCGAAATATCCATCAGGATGAGATCGGGTCGCTCCGCTCTCGCTTTGGCGATTCCTTCCTCGCCGTTCAGCGCTTCCATTACCCGATAGCCGAAATGGCGAAGAATCGTCGAGTACACGATGCGGTTGTCTTCATTGTCCTCGACGAGCAGGACGGTCTTCCCATTCGCGGTCATGCGTGGCCCAGGTGTGCCAAGTAGTTGTGTGGCTTGCACTTGCGCTCCATAAACGCAACGAGATGAGGGACTCGCCCTAGAGCGGCCGCCTCTTGAAGGCCAGCCGGAGTCTCATGTCCTCGTAGCAAATTTCTTACCAGGATGACGGGTCTTCCGCACTCACAATTTCGCCAGTCTTTGACGGGCGTCGTCCTGATAGTGTGGATCATTGTAGTCCGTGACGGGAGCGGAAATCACAAACTGGTATTCGGCGCGGGCCTTATCCTTGTCACCCGTGTCCTGATAGATCTTCCCCAGATCCAGATGATGGACGATCCGACTCGGATCGTATTTCACGGATTTTTCCATGTAATCGGTCGCATTCTTCCAGCTCGCCTGGCTGAAGATGCCGCCCCCTAGGAAATTCTTAGCCATGAACCGGGAGAAGCCCGACAGCCGGCAGATCTCCGCGTTCCACGCACCCATGACATGTAGCGCACCAGGATTCGTCGAGTCGATCGCGAGGGCCGCCAATGCCTCATTGCGCACTTCCTTCGCATATTTGACCCGCGTGCCCGGCCCGTACGTCAACGCTTCCCGTCCCAGGGCGCGCGCCAGATGAAAGTGCGGGGTCGCGCTGTCCGGATGAATCGCCACCGCGCGTCGCGCATAGGCGCTGGCCTCTTTATATAGACCGATACGATGGGCTTCATCTTTGTCGAACTCCGCCAGGTCGACGGCACTGCGCGCCGCCTTCCAGAGCGCCTCGTAATTCATGGAGTCGGCGGCGATCGCGGCCTCGTAATCGGCCAGCGCCGCCGACGCGTTTCGCGCGGCGTACAGGCTGTCGCCGAGCGCGATATTCGACCGCGCGGTCGTGTCCTGGCCCCAGCAGGGGACGGAAGTCAGCACCAGGGCGACGAGGACCATGGAGCGCATTGGCGCCAATGTTAGCGTTGAGGTTGATCGAACGGAAGCGCGATCGAAATCGTATCAATCCCGACGAATGGCGGGCGCTCATTGCCGCCTACGTCTCTGGTGACATTCCCGATTATCAAATGGCGGCGCTTCTCATGGCCGCCTATCTCAACGGCCTCGACACGGACGAGACCGTCGCGCTGACCTCGGCCATGATGTCGAGTGGCACGGCGCTCCCAAAGCGTGGCGGACCGCGCATCGACAAGCACTCGACGGGCGGTGTGGGCGACAAGGTGTCGCTCGTCCTGGCGCCGCTCGTGGCCTCATTGGGACTCACGGTACCGATGATTTCCGGCCGGGGGCTCGGACATACCGGCGGCACGCTTGACAAGCTGGAGTCGATCCCGGGCTTTCGCACGGACTTGTCGCTCGATCACGCCGCCGCACAACTCGACCGTATCGGCTGCGTGCTCATTGGCCAGACGTCCGAGCTTGCGCCCGCGGACCGGCGGCTCTACGCGTTGCGCGATGCCACCGCGACGGTGGACTCGATCCCACTCATCGCGGCCAGCATCATGAGCAAGAAGCTCGTCGAGGGCCTGGACGGGCTCGTGCTCGATGTAACGATCGGCTCAGGCGCCTTCCTGCCGACGCGCGAGCAGGCACTGACGCTCGCTCGCGCCATGATCGCGCTCGGCGCCGCGCACGACTGCCGCACCGTCGCGATCCTGACCGCGATGGATCGTCCGCTCGGCTGGGCCTCTGGGAATGCGCTCGAAACAGAAGAAGCGATTCACGCGTTGCGGGGCGAGGGGCCGGCGGATCTCATGGCCGTTACGTATGCGCTTGCCACCGAGATGCTGACGCTGGCCGGCATCTCGGCCGACCCCGCAACCGCCATTTCGTCTGGCGCCGCCGCCAGGAAATTTCAGGAGATCATCGAGGCTCAGGGTGGTAACCCTGGCGTTGTCGATGACCCTGCCGTGCTACCCCAAGCGGCGAAGTCTGCTCGATATCTCGCTCAGCACCCTGGTGTTATCGCTCGCATCGATCCCAGAGTGATTGGTCAGGGTATTATCGCGCTTGGAGGAGGGCGAAGCCGACAAGAAGACCGGATCGATCCAACGGTGGGATTCGTGATTACCGTCAAACCAGGCGACCGCATCGAAGCGAACGAGCCGATCGCGACCGTCTACGCTCGCGATCAGGCCGGACTGGCAACGGGCCGGACGACGCTCGATCGCGCGATCGTCATCGCCGAAGAGCCGCAGCCGATGCTATCGTTAATCATGGACCGGATCGGAGCCTGACATGACCCCAGCACTACAAAAACTCGCCGCACTCGGCGCCTACGCGGTCTCCGCGGGCCTCGTCGCACTGTTCGTGTTTCTCTGCTGGCTCATGTGGCCAAACAGCACGGCAGGGATGAACGCGGTGATGCTGCTCGTCGGAGCGCTCTGCGTCGCGATCCCAATCGCCATCGTGATCGCGGTCCACGTCGCGCTCGCCCGCCAGCTAGAGGACGCTGTTAAACGTCCAAGTTAGAGACGAACCGGGCGTTGGTCTCGATGAAGACACGACGCGGTTCCACGTCGTCGCCCATGAGTGTCTGGAAGATCTGATCCGCCTGGATCGCGTCTTCCATGGTCACCTTGAGCATCGTCCGCGTCGCCGGATCCATGGTCGTGCGCCACAGCTGATCCGGATTCATCTCGCCGAGACCCTTGTAGCGCTGAATCTGAACGGCCGCTCTGCCGTCACCATTGCCCAACCGGCTCGCCAGCGTCTCGCGCTCGGCGTCATCGTACGCGTAGTACTCTTCTTTTCCCTTCGCCACGCGGTACAACGGTGGCTGGGCCAGATAGATGTAGCCGGCGTCAATGAGCTGCGGCATCTGCCTAAAGAAGAACGTGAGCAGCAGCGTCCGAATGTGCGCGCCGTCGACGTCGGCGTCGACCATCAAGACGCATTTGTGATATCGCGCGTTCTCGATGTTGAAGTCGTCTTTGATCCCGGTCCCAATGGCGGTGATCATCGTACGGATTTCTTCGTTCGACAGAATCTTGTCGATGCGGGCCTTCTCGACGTTCAGGATCTTGCCGCGAAGCGGCAGGATAGCCTGGAACTGACGATCGCGACCCATCTTGGCCGAGCCGCCGGCCGAGTCGCCCTCGACCAAAAACAGCTCGCACAGCGACGGATCGTCGAGCGAGCAGTCAGCCAATTTTCCGGGAAGGGCGCTGATATCGAGCGCGTTCTTCTTTCTCGTCAGATCGCGAGCCTTGCGCGCGGCTTCTCTCGCGCGTGCGGCTGAGATGGCCTTCTCAATGACGACGTTGGCGACCTTGGGCCGCTCTTCCAAAAACGCGCCCAGCATCTCGTTGACGACGGTCTTTACGGCACCCTCGACCTCAGAGTTGCCGAGCTTCGTCTTCGTCTGTCCCTCGAACTGCGGTTCCTTGACCTTGACCGAAAGGACGGCGGCCAGCCCCTCGCGAACGTCGTCGCCCGTAAGCTGGATGTTGTCCTTCTTGAAGAACCCGTTCTTCGTGGCGTACGCGTTAATCGTCCGGGTGAGCGCGGACTTGAACCCGGTGAGATGCGTGCCGCCCTCGTGCGTGTTGATGTTGTTCACGAACGAGAACAGGTTCTCGTTATAGTCGTCCGTGTACTGCATCGCGAGCTCGATGCCAACATCATCGCGCTCGGTCTCGATGTAGATGACCTGCGGATGGAGCGGCTTCTTCTTGCCATTGATAAAGGTGACCATCTCACTGAGGCCACCCTTCGCATGGAACGTCTCGCTCTTCGCCGGGGTCGCCCGCTCGTCCGTCAGCGTGATCGTCACGCCCTTGTTGAGATACGACAACTCGCGCAGTCGCATGGCGAGCGTGCCGTAGTCGAACTCGAGAACCGTGAAGATCTCGGCGTCAGGTTTGAACCACACCGTGGTCCCGGTCTGATTCGCGCCGACCTTGTCGATGACCTTGAGCTTGGTCTTCGTGCTCCCACGCACGAAGTCCATGTAATACTCTTTGCCGTCGCGCTTGACCCAGACCTTGAGCATCTCGGACAGCGCGTTCACGACCGACACACCGACGCCGTGCAGTCCGCCGGAGACCTTGTAGGAGCTCTTGTCGAACTTGCCGCCGGCATGCAGCACCGTCATGGCCAGCTCCACACCCGGAATCTTCTCCGTGGGATGGATGTCGACGGGAATACCGCGGCCGTTGTCGACGACGGTAATCGAGTTGTCCGCGTGAATCGTCGCGCTGACTTTGTCGGCGTATCCGGCTAGCGCTTCGTCAATCGAGTTGTCGACGACTTCGTAGACGAGGTGATGAAGGCCTCGCTCGGACGTCGAGCCGATATACATGCCGGGACGCTTGCGAACCGCCTCAAGTCCCTTGAGGACCTGAATTTGGCCGGCGTCGTAACTGTCGTTTGGTTTGGCCATGTGGGAATCCTGAAAATTAACTGACCCGCATGGGATTATCCACGCAAACGGTACCGAATTTTTGTGACTGGCGCTCGCTCGTTGCCCGGTGCATTCAAGGCCTTGAGCAGGGCAGGCTCCATAAGCGTCAGCTCCGCCATCCAGGGGCTCGACGCGACCGCCACGAAGAGCGTTCCGTCCGAGGTAATCACGAGCGGCTCCGTCACCGCCGCGATCTCGGGACCGACGAGGCGCGGCCACTCCGGAATGACCGTGGCCTGCTGCACCCGATCCGAAAGCCCCGCGGCTTTCAGGTACTCGGCCAGCACCTGACC
>DASRDS010000229.1:0-54348 GCA_035652495.1 Gemmatimonadaceae bacterium | reverse complement strand
CGATTCTTTGGACCGTTCCTCGCCGCGAGACGAGCCGCTGCCCGCGCTTCCGATCCGGAGGGTCGGCTCGCCGCGGTCGATGCGACGGCGATCGCGTCGAACGTCGGGACGACCGTGCGCGAGCTCGCGGCCGAGCGGTATCCCAAGCAGCCGGCCGAGCGGCGCGCGATGGAAGCCGAGCTCGCGGATCTGGCCGAGCCGGTGATCAAATCGCTGGACGTGCTCGCGACAGCGGCCGACGCCGCGCGGACGGCGCCGGACGACGCGAAGTTCGTCCGGTGGCGCGCGTGGTCCGCCGCGTATCGCGATGTCTTCCGCGCCGCCGACCAATGTTGGCTCGCCGCGATCAACTCCGCGCTCGGCCCCCGCGCGACGCACAAGCGCGAGCGGTTCGGCTGGCGCCGATGATCGTCGGCATCGGCATGGATCTCGTCGAGATCGAACGCGTCGGACGCATGGTCGCCATCAACGAAGAGCGAGCCCTCAAGCGGCTGTTCACCTTTCGCGAGGTCGACTACTGCCAACGACACGCGAACCCCACGCGCCACTATGCGGCGCGCCTCGCCGCCAAAGAGGCCGCGTACAAGGCGCTCTCGGGGAATGACCTCGCCCGAGCCGTGAGCTGGAAGGACATCGAGGTGGTCATGCGCCAGGACGGCCAACCGCTCCTCGAATTCCATGGGCACGCGAAAAAACGGGCGGCCGAACTGGGGGTCGGTCGCGCGTGGGTATCACTGACCCACAGCGAGACAACGGCGGGAGCGGTTGTTGTCTTGGAGGATAGCCGATAAATTCTGTCGGTAATGAAGTTATTGTATCTGGCGCTCGCACTTACGACGGCCGTCCACGCTCAAGAAGAGCCCGTCAAACGACTGGCCAACATCGTCGGCGTCGCGATCGGTGAATACGGCAAAGGCGTTGACTCCCAAGGGCATCTGATATCGGCCCAAGAGCACGAGGAGTCCGTCGGCTTTCTTGAGGACGCCGCGGGAGTCGCGGCCCGACTTTCCGGCCCGCAATCGATTGTCGCCCGGGCGCTGATTGATACACTGCTCACGGCGGCCCAGGGCGACCGCCCACCCCAAGAGCTCGCGGCGATCGGCGCGCGCCTCTCCGCCACGCTCGGTACCGCCGGCGCACTCGATCTTCCCGCCCACGGTATCGACTTGGGCGCCGGCGCTTCGATCTTCGCCAAAAACTGCTCGTCATGTCACGGCGATCGGGGCCAAGGGACCGGCCACGGTCCCGATGCGCCGCCCGCCATCGGGACGTCGGCGCTCATGCACGGCGTGAGTCCAGCATTGTCCTATCGGGTGGTATCGGTCGGCGTCCGTGGGACCGCGATGCCGGCCTGGGGCGCCGCACTGAGCGCCGACCAGCGTTGGAACGCGATCGCGTATGTGACATCGCTCCGTCGCTCGGCCGCGGATCGCGCCGAAGGTGAGGGCCTCTATCTCCAACGCTGTGCGTCATGCCATGGCGTGACGGGCGTCGGTTCCGCGCAATACTCGCACGATCTCTCGCGCCTCCCGCCACCCATTGGCACGTTCGCCTGGCAGGCGGAGCAGAGTGACTCGGCGCTTGTCTCCATCATTCGCGCCGGCGTGCCCGGCACGGCCATGCCCGCGGCGTCGGATCTGTCCGAGCCCCAGGCGCTTCGCATCGTGGCCTTCCTGCGCGCGTTGGCCGTCCGCAATGAGGGCTCGGCCGCGGTCGCGGCGATGGATTCGACGCAGCCCGGTGTGCACGTGATGGCCCTCGTGAATCAGTGCCTGACCGACGCCCGCGGCGGCCGCATGCGCGACGCCGAGGATCGCGCGTTCGACTCGTACATCGCGTTCGAGCCCCTCGAGACGACCGCGCGCGCCAAGAATCCTGGGCTCATCGCGACAATGGAACGGCATTTCGCCGATCTCAAAGGCGCGATCCGCGCGAGCGATCTGCCCGCCGCCGAGCGGTCGCGGGACGCGATCGAGGTTGGCATGCCGGCCGTCCTGTCGCTCAACCAGCCGACGACCGGTGGCTGGAGCGCATTCTTCCAGTCGTTCCTGATCATTTTGCGGGAAGGATTCGAGGCCATTCTGGTGGTTGGCGCGGTCGTCGCGTTCCTCCTCAAGACTGGCCACAAGGATCGGCTGCGGTCGATCTGGTGGGGCACCGCGCTCGGCATCCTCGCGAGTGCCGTCACGGCGGTCATTCTCGCGACGGTCCTGCGCGCGCTACCGGCGTCGAGCGAGATCATCGAGGGCGCCACGCTGCTCGTCGCGGTCGCGGTGTTGTTCTCCGTCAGCTACTGGCTGATCTCGAAGGTCGAGGCCGCGAAGTGGCAGCAGTTCATCAAGGAAAAGGTGACGACGGCGCTGTCCCAAGGCGGCGGCACCGCGCTCGCCTTCGTGGCCTTCCTCGCCGTGTATCGCGAGGGCGCCGAGACCGCGCTCTTCTACCAGGCGTTGTTCAGCGAGGGCGCGCACATGGTGCTTCCGCTCTCGCTCGGCATTGTGATCGGTGGCGCCGCGCTCGCCGTGATCTTCACGCTGTTCTACCGGTTCGGCGTGCGCATCCCGCTGCGTCCCTTCTTCACGGTGACGAGCGCGTTGCTGTACTACATGGCCTTCGTCTTTGCCGGCAAGGGCATTCGGGAGCTGCAAGAGGGCGGCGCGGTGCCCATCACGATCATCCACGGCTTCCCGAGCGTGGAGGCGATGGGCATCTACAACAGCGTCGAGACGCTGCTCGCTCAGTTCGTGCTGCTCGCGCTGCTCGCGTTCGCGCTTGCCCGAACGTTCTGGCCCAAACGCTCCGTGCAATTGCCGACGGTGCCGCCCGCGCCCGCGTCGGGAGTCGACGAGCGCCTGGCGGCGATTCAGTCTACGCTTGACGCGCTTGGCCGTCAGGTAGCGGCGCTCGAGGAAGAGCTGGGCTCGGCTTCCGTCGCAAGTACATCCACGTCGCTCCCCCCGCAGCAAAAAGCATCGCGATAATCTGAGCGGCGGTGAAGGGGCCAAAGAATCGGTCGTCCTTGGCGCGGAAAAATTCGACGATAAACCGCTCCAAGCCGGCCAACACGCAGTACAGCCCGAAGAGCCACCCTTCGGCGTGCTTGTGATTCCGGTAGCGCCACAGAATCAAGAACATAAGAGCGCCCATCGTCACTTCGAACAGCTGCGTCGGATACACCGATAGCACGTCCATCGGCCCGACGTTCGATGGCAGCTTCACATGGAATTCCTGCACCATGTTGATGGCCGTCGATGGTGGCGCCCCCTCCGGGAACTGGACGGCGAAGTGGGCATTCCACGGCCGACCGTAGTCGTCACCGACGGCCCAGCATCCCGTGCGCCCGATCGCATACGCCGCCGCAATGCCGGGCGCCGCCGCGTCGGAGATCGTCGTGAACTTCCACTTCTTGTAGACGATCACGATCCAGCTGGCGATGATCCCGCCGATCAGTCCGCCCCAGAACACGAAGCCCGCGCGCTGAAAGAGCTCGTGCCAGTCTCCGCGCAGGATCGCGTAGTAGATCTTCGCGCCGAGCAGGCCGCCGATCACCGCGCCGAAGAGCACGTCCGACGTGATCTCCGGGTCGTATCCGCGCTCCGAGAGAATGTGCGCCGAGGAGATCTGCGCGATCCAGAACGCGAACAGGACGGCGAGGCCGAAGCCGGTCAGCTGGAACCAGCCGATGGCGTACTGGAAGGGATGGTGAATGATCATGCTAAACCAGGCAAAGGAAGGGTCGCGTACGCATTGAGCTCGGGTCCCGCCGTTTCACCACGCCCAAGTCTGAATTCGCCAGCTCGTGCAATCATCGCGGCATTATCGGTCGCCAATCGGACGCTCGGCGCAAACACGTTGGGTAATCTGTCGCGCATCGCGGCCACCAGCGCTCGATTGCACGCGACGCCGCCGCCCAGCACCACGCGATCTCTATTATACGCCCGAACCGCGCGAGATGTCTTTTCGACCAGTGTATCGATGATCGCATCCTGAAATCCGCGCGCCAGATCAGCAGGCGCGTAGTCGTTCAGCGCCAGTCGCACGGCGGTCTTCAAACCACTGAATGAGACATCGTACTGGTGCTGATCGGCCCGAAGCATGGGCCGCGTAAATCTGATCCGAGTAGGGTCACCGGTGGAAGCCAGCTTCTCGATGTGGCGGCCACCGGGATAGGGCAGGCCAAGCATTTTCGCCACCTTGTCGAACGCCTCCCCCGCGGCATCGTCCCGAGTGGCGCCCAGCAGGCGGTACTCCCCCCAAGCCGGCACGTCGATGAGCAACGTATGCCCGCCCGAGACCAGCAGCGCCGTAAACGGTGGCACCGCCTCGGGGTGCTCGAGGGATGCGGCAAAGAGATGCCCTTCCATGTGGTGCACCGGCACCAGCGGCACGCCGAGCGCCGCGGCCAGCCCCTTGGCGTATGACACACCGACGAGCAGCGCCCCGATGAGACCCGGCGCGTACGTGACGGCGATCGCGTCCAGACGCCCAAGCGCCACGTCCGCATCGTCGAGCGCCCGCCGCACGACGGGCACGATGCTCGTGACGTGCGCGCGCGCGGCGATCTCCGGGACCACGCCGCCGAATACCGTGTGCGCATCCTGCGAGAGGATCACCAGCGACCGCAGCCGCTCGCCATCGTACACGGCGGCCGAGGTCTCATCGCACGACGTTTCGATGCCGAGGATCACCGGCCGTTGAGATGCGTGAAGAGCCACAGTGCGACCGCCAGAAACAGCGCCACGGCCTTGTAGCCGAGGCGTTCCGTGAACGCCGCGACGAACCATTTCCGGAATTTCACGGTGCCGGCTCGCGCAAAAGCTGGGTCACGAGCGCGCGGTCACCCTGCGAGTCCCAATCGGAGGCTCCGATGACCTTCTTGCGGATGACTCCATCGCGTCCGATGACGAAGGTCTCCGGCACGCCGGTGGTCTGGTACTGCTCCGTGATGCGGTTCGACGAGTCACGGAGAATCGTGAACGTCAGGCCGCGCTTGCTCGCGAAGGCGCGAACGGCCGAATCCGTCGCCTCGGTGTCGATACTCACGGCGATGACTTTGAGCCCCTGTGGGCCAAGGTCATGATACAGCCGCTGAATCGCCGGCATTTCGACGACACAAGGGGCGCACCAAGTGGCCCAGACGTTGAGCAATACCACGGAGCCCCTGTACTGGTCCAGCCGCTCGGTTCTCCTATTTCCATCCACACTCAATGCTCGAAAATCAGGAGCTTTGGAACCGAGACCCACCAAAAAAAGTTCGTCGCTGTTCCAGTGGAGCAACGCGAGCGCCGCGAGCGCCAAAATCCCGATAGCGACACCGACCACTGTCCATTGCTGCCGAGCGGTCACGTCAAAACCTCGGTCCCTTCGCTCGCGCGCCGTCGAAGCTCCCCGATCTCCGCACGGGGATCGGCGGCGGCGAACACCGCATGCCCAGCCACAAACGTATCGGCGCCGGCGCGGAAGCACGTGCCGATCGTTTCGCGATTGATTCCGCCGTCGACCTCGAGCACGGCCCGACTCTTTGTCCGGGTCATGAGCTCGCGGGTCCGGCGAATCTTGTCGATCGAGTGGGCGATGAACTGTTGACCGCCGAACCCGGGGTTCACGGTCATCACGAGGACGGTATCGACGTCCGGCACGATGTCCACGAGGGCCTCGACGGGCGTCGCCGGATTGATGACGACGCCGGCCGCGCAGCCCAGTTCCTTGATCCGATACACGTGCCGGTGCAGGTGGGGCGTCGCCTCGGCGTGGATCAGCATGCGCGACGCCCCGGCCGCGGCGAAGTCGTCGAAGTACTTCTCCGGCTGCCAGACCATCATGTGGACGTCGAGCGGCAGCTTGGTCACCGATCGCACGGCCTCGATGACCTTTGCGCCGAACGTGAGATTCGGCACGAACTGCCCGTCCATCACGTCGACATGCAACCAATCCGCGCCGCCCGCTTCCATGCGCGCGACATCGTCGCCGAGCCGCGCGAAGTTGGCGCTCAGGATCGATGGCAGGATCCGGACGGTCATGGCAACCGCCCGGCAACCGTCAGCGAGATCCCGGTGCCTGCCTCGACCGGCGTGTTCGCGGCGGGCGACTGACTGACGATCGTGCCTTCTGGATATGCGGCGGCCGAGTCGACAGTGATCACGGCGGTGCGGAGCCCGAGTTGCTCGATCGTTGACTTGGCCTGCGCGAACGGCTGCCCGACGAGATCGGGCACGACGATCGTCGATGGGCCGCCACTGACGACGAGCGTCACGATCGAAGGCAGTACGACCTGAGTGCCGGTGACCGGCGTCGACGACAGCACCTCGCCACGAGGCAAGGGGCTTTCGTGCGTCGTGATGTCACCCATCGTGAGGCCGACTTTCTCGAGGGCCTCGCGCGCCTGGTCTTGTGTGAGACCGACAACGTTCGGTACTTCGGTTCGCCGCTCACCGGCGCTCACATCGAGCACCACCTTTGATCCACGGGAGGCGGGCGCCCCCGCGGCGGGTGTCTCTTGTAGGACCGTCGACTTCGGACTCCCGACGTTGTAGCGCGACTCCCCTTGCTCAGCCTTGAGCCCGGCGGCGTTCAACTTGTGCACGGCATCGTCATACGTCAGACCGAGCACATTCGGAACTTTGAGCTCTTCGGGGACGAGGCGGGCGGGGAAGATGAAAAAGAACACGATCGCGTACGCCAGCAAAAAACCGCCGGCGGCGGCGATCACGTACGGCAGAAAACGTCGGGCGTCGGCCAGTGACCGACCCGCCACGACTAGGCGATCCTCCTGAGCCGTGCGGCGAACGCGCCGTCCGTTCCGTGCCGCTGCGGCAACACGCGAAGCCGGCCCGCGTCGATCACGGCCGCCGGCACCGCGCCCTCGGGCGGGGGCTCGAGCTTCCATTCGCGATGCTCGGCCAGGAAGGCCTCGATCTGGGCGTCATTCTCCTCGGGCTCGAGTGAGCACGTGGCGTAGATCAAGAGGCCGCCCGGTCTCACGATGTCAGCGGCCGCTCTCAAGATCGCCCGCTGTACACCGCCCAGCACGGCCAGATCCGACACTCGGAGCCGCCAGCGCGCGTCGGGGTGGCGTCGGAATGTCCCGGTCCCCGTGCATGGCACATCCACCAAGACCGCATCCACCGGCCGTACCGCTGGCGATTGGCCCTCAGCGATGATGACGTGGACGTTGCGCGCCTCGACGCGTTTGATATTGGCGACGAGTCGTTGGATTCTGGTTGCCGATCGATCCGCCGCGATCACGAATCCAGCACTTCTCGTCAGCTCCAGGGTCTTGCCCCCCGGCGCCGCGCACAAATCAACGACGGTAGCGCCGGCGGGGACACATGCATACTGGGTCACGAGCGTTGACGCGGGGTCCTGCATGAAGAACAGCCCCTGTCGAAACGCGCCCAGCTCCGTGATCGAGGCCGGCGAGTTGATCTGAATGCTATCGCGAACCAAAGGCGGTTCTTCGACCCGCACGCCGGCCGACTCCAGCATCGCCTCGAGCTGCTCGCGCACGACGCCGTACGGACGGATGACGACGGGAGCCTCGCGGTTGTTCGCGCGAAGCAGTTGGCGCGTCTCCTCGGCGCCCCACCGTGCCACCCATCGCGCGACGATCCAGCGCGGATGGGAGTACATGAGCGCGAGTGCATCGAGCGGATCGCTCGGTGTTGGTGTGTCGAGCGCGCCGTTCTCATCGCGCTCCCGATCCAGCCGGCGCAGCACGGCGTTCACGAGCTTGCTCGCGCCGAGTCCATGGCGGCGCTTCGCCAGCTCCACCGTCTGGGCGATCGCCGCGTACGCGGGCACGCTGCCCATGTAGAGCAGCTGGTACGCACCGAGGCGCAGCAGGTCCGCGATGTCGGCATCGAGTCGCGCGAGACCACCGCGCACGCGGGTGGCGAGCAGGGCGTCGAGATGTGAGCGGCGCCGGAGCATGCCGTACACGAGCTCCTGTGTCCACCGCCGGTCTCGGGCGTCCAGGCGCCCGACCTTGTCCTCGAACGCCGGATCGAGCAGCGCGCCGGCACGAAGCTCGGCGCAGATCTCCGCCGCCGCGACTCGCGACTCGGTGACGCCGCCAACGGGCGCCCGAACCGCTGAGGGATGCTCGCTCATGTCAAATGTCCTGACGTGGGCGACGACGGCACCGCAACTTCCCTCCGCGGCATCCGTCCGGCCAGGTACGCGAGTCGTCCAGCCTGAACGCCAAGGCGCATCGCCTCGGCCATGCTGACCGGATCCTTCGCGGCCGCGATACCCGTGTTCATGAGCACCCCATCCACGCCTTGCTCCATGGTCACACAGGCATCCGATGCGGTTCCCACTCCGGCGTCGACGATGATCGGCACGCTGAGTCGATGCTTGATCGTCCGCACACTAAAGGGATTGAGGAGTCCCAGCCCGGATCCGATAGGAGCCGCCAACGGCATGACGGCGACGGCGCCCGCATCCTCCAACCTGAGGGCCGTAATCAAGTCATCGTTCGTGTACGCCATGACTTGGAAGCCCTCGGCCGCGAGGGCCTTCGTGGCTTCGACCGTCCCCACGGGATCAGGGAGCAAGGTCTCCTGGTCCGCGATGACCTCGAGCTTGATCCACTCGTTGAATCCGGCGGCGCGCGCCAGACGGGCGTACCGCACGGCGTCCGTCACGTTGGTGCAGCCAGCCGTATTCGCGAGCAGAAAGTACCGGGCCGGGTCGAGGTGGTGCAGAATTCCCGTATCGTTCGACCGATCGAGGTCGACACGGCGCACGGCTACCGTCACGACCTCGGCGCCCGAAGCCTCGATCGCGCGGATCATCACGTCGTTCGTCGCGTACTTCCCGGTGCCGACGATGAGCCGCGAGCGGAACTCATGGCCCGCGATCACGAGCGTGTCGGCCGTTGGTAGGGTCAACGTGGCCACGGTGTCACCCTCCACCGACGAAATGCACGAGCTCCAGCACGTCGCCCTCAGCCAGGGCCAGTGCGCCGAACTCGTTTCGCTGCCGCAAGATCGTCCCGTTGCGCTCGACGACGACCATGCGCGGGTCCAGCCCGAGGCCGGCGAGCAATCCCGCGACAGTCTCACCGTGCTCCGCGGTCCGTGGCGCTCCGTTGACGGTCAGCAGCATGCCGAAATATAGCGCCGCTCATCTCATAAGAGGGTTCCGCCGAGGACGGCGAATGCGACCGAAAAGTAGATCAAGAGTCCGGTCACATCGACGAGCGTCGCGACGAATGGCGCTGAGGCGCTAGCCGGGTCGAATCCCAGGCGTTTAAGCAGAAACGGCAACATCGAGCCGGCCAGCGAACCGAACGTCACGATCCCGATCAGCGCCACACCGACCGTCGCGGCCACGAGGACCCAGTTCTTTCCGTAGTCGAAGAGGTGGAAGTGCTGCCAGAGCGCGACCCGGGTGAATCCGATGACCCCGAGGATCGCGCCCAGCACGATGCCGGTCGGCAGCTCGCGAACGGCGACCCGCCACCAGTCCCCGAGACGGACCTGGCGGAGCGCGAGTGCCCGAATAATGAGCGAGGTGGCTTGCGATCCCGAGTTGCCGCCCGAGCTCATCACGAGTGGGATGAACAGGGACAGCACGACGGCTTTCGCGATCAAGCCCTCGAAGTGTTGCATCGCCGTCGCGGTCAGCATTTCGCTCAAGAAGAGGGCGCACAGCCAGCCCGCGCGCTTTTTGATCATGAGCCCGAATCCGATCGACATGTACGGTTCGTCGATCGGCTCACTGCCGCCCAACCGCTGGACGTCCTCCGTCTGCTCCGCGACGATCGCGTCGATGACGTCGTCGAATGTCACCACGCCGATCGGCGTGTGCGCGTCGTCCACGACCGGCACCGCGATCAGGTTGTACTTCGAGAGAAGCCGAGCGACGTCTTCGCGTGGGGCGTTGGCGTGGACGGCGATCGGCTCCCGGTGCGTACAGGCGTCCAGCACCGGATCATCGGCCTTCGCGAGGATCAGCTCGCGTAGGGAGACGGCCTGGACGAGCCGGCCATCCTCAGGGTCGACGAGGTAGATCACATAGATCGTCTCGGCGGTCTTCGCATGGCTCCGGACGAAGTCGAGTGTCTGGCCGACCGTCCAGTCGCTCGGCACGGCGAGGAGCTCCGTCGTCATGATTCCGCCGGCGGTGTTCGGCGGATACGTGAGCAGGAGCTCCAATCCTTTGCGGCTCGCCGGGTCCAACGTTGGCAGGAGCCGTTGGCGATCGACCCGGGTCAGCTGGCGGAAGACGTCCGCTTGCTGGTCCGCGGACATGGCCTCGAGGAACGACCCGGCGATGGCGGTTTCGACGCGGCAGATGATCGCCGCTTTGTTCGCGAGCTCCGGCTGATCCAGCGTCGCCACGGCGGTGTCGAATGGCAGAGCCTCGATGACCTTGGCCGCCTTCGTGTCGGGCATCTGCGTCAGCGCGTCCGCCAATTCTACGGGTTTGATGTCGCGCGCCGCGCTCCAGATACGATCCGGCCCGGCGCCGATCGCCTGCTCCAACTCCTTTCGAACGTCGAGGCGTTCACCGTGAATCGTCACCGATCGAACTCTCCGAGGTATTCGTGTACGGCGTCAGCGGGGGCGTCCCAGATCCCACGGATCACCGCCACGCCATGGGCGCCGGCCTCGCGAACCGCCCGCACATCGCGCGGCGTGATGCCGCCGATCGCGATCACTGGGACCGGCGATACCTGACAAATCTGATGGAGAAAGGCGAGTCCTCGTGAGGGCTCGCCCGCGTGTGATGGTGTATCGAATATGTGACCGGCAATGACCCAGTCGGCGGTCGACTGCATGACATCGTGCACGCTTTCGCCAACCTGCATGCCGGGCCCGATCCGTCTGACTTCTTCTACACTTAGTGATCTGCGGCCAACTTGCACCGCTTTAACTCCGGCCGCCAACGCGATATCGATGCGGTCGTTGATGACGAGCCATGATACATGCGGCACCAGAGCGAGTGCCGACTCATAAATAATTTTTGTGCGGCGACCGCGAAGGTGAAGAGCCCCTCGGGAGCCGAGCGTCGACATGATGGTGCTGGCCCGAGCGAGAAAGTCGGGCGACGCTAAAATCGAGTCGTCAGTGATGACGTGTATGACGGGGAGCGCGCTCACCCGAGTCGAGCCGCACCCCGTCCACGTCCGCGAGCCCACGCCTCGGCGGCCATTCGCGGCTTGCCGGCCGGCTGCACGAACGCGATGCACACCGCGCCCTCTCCGCAGGCGACGGTGACCCCAGCCGAGTCGACACCGAGGATCGACCCGGGCGGATGCTCATGCGCGTGCGTCAGCGTCGCGCCGTACAGCTTGAGCTCCGCGCCGCCACTCGTGGTGTAGGCGCCGGGTCGCGGATCGTACGCCCGGATGACGCGCGCGACCTGCGTGGCCGGCTGCGTCCAATCGACCTTGGTATGCTCCCGATCCACCTTTGGCGCGTACGTCGCCATCGCGTCATCCTGCTGCTGCTCGATCGCGATCCCCAGATCGAGCAGCGTCAACGCCTCGATCAAGGCGAGCGCACCAAGTTCCGCCAATCGGAGCGCGAGCTCCCCGTACGTCTCGTCCTCGGCGATCGGCGTCGCGCGCCGCAACAACATCGGCCCGGCGTCGAGCGCCGGCACGAGCCGCATGATCGTCACGCCGGTCTCGGCCATCCCCTCGAGGATCGCGGCCTGAATCGGCGCCGCGCCCCGAAGCTGTGGCAGCATCGACGCGTGGACGTTGAACGTGCCTAACCGAGGCGTATCGATGACGGTCTGATTGAGAATGCGTCCATACGCCACCACCACGGAAGCATCGGGGTCGAACGCGCGCAGCGCGTCGATAAAATCGGGAGTGCGAGGCTGCTCAGGTTGGAGGACCGGCAGCCCTTCCTCGAGCGCGATCATCTTGACCGGCGATGGCACGAGCTTGGATCGCGAGCGTCCCTGGGGCCGGTCCGGCTGGGTCACCACGCCGACGACATCGTGGCCCTCGCCAATGAGCGCGCGCAACGATGGCGTCGCGAACTCAGGGGTGCCCCAGAAAACGATCCGCACGGTGGCTACAAGTTCTCGTCGTCCGGCGCTTCGTCGTCGTCCGCGGCGCCGTTCTCTCCAGGACGCACGGTGCGGAGCAACTGGGGGTACGCGCCTTTGAGCTCATCCCACGCGGACAGCGCCGCCTTTTTCTTGAGCGTGCTGAGATAGTCGATGAACAGCTTGCCGTGCAGATGGTCGATCTCGTGCTGCAGGCATCGCGCGAGGAGCTCGGTGGCCTCGACCTCGAACGGCTCGCCGTTCCGATCGAGCGCGCGCACGACGACATGCGCGGGTCGCTCGACCTCCCCGTAAATCTCGGGGATCGACAGGCACCCTTCCTCGGCCTTTGCCGTGCCGCCGTCGGCAACGACGATCTCCGGGTTGATGAGCACCAATGGCCGCTCGCGATCGACGTCGATGACCGCCAGCCGCTCGGTGCGTCCCACCTGCGGGGCGGCGAGCCCGATGCCGCGCGCCGCGTACATCGTCTCGAACATGGCATCGATCAGCTGCTGGAGCTCATCGTCGATCTTCTTCACGGGCGCCGTCTCTTTTCGGAGGATGGGCGACCCGAGGACCTGAATGTCCAGCAAGCTCATGCGGTGCCCCCGGATGCGGGAGTCTTCGCCTCCTGCACCGCCGGTGTGATCACCCGGCTGATCCCCCGGCGCTCGATGATAAAACGCGATTCGCCAGATCGGATCGTGATCCGGTCGGTGTCGCTGGCCCCTCCGTCGGCCGCGGTCTTGATGTGCACAATCTCACCGATAACGCCGCCGCCGGTGACGACCTCGTCACCTTTCTTGACGGCCTTGAGGGACGCTTCGTGCTTCTTGCGCTGCTGCTGCTGTGGTCTCAGCAGCACGAGATAGAAGATCAGGAAGATCGCCGCATACATGATGAGCTGCGGCGCGATTGGATTCGTGGCGGAATTCATAAGGCGGGTTCGTAGCGGAACGTGCCGGCGACAATGGCGGCCCTGGCGCGCCGGACGAGGGATACCAGGAAATGTACATTGTGCAGGGACAATAGGCGCGGCCCGAGCATCTCCTCGGCCACGAAGAGGTGGCGGAGATAGCCCCGCGAGAATCGCCGGCAGGTCGAGCAGTCGCACTCGGGGTCGAGTGGTCCCGCGTCTTCTTTGAGCTCGGCGTTTCGGACATTCACCCGCCCGGCATGGGTGAATGCCGTGCCATTGCGGCCCATCCGGGTCGGCGCGACGCAGTCGAACATGTCGACGCCTCGCGCGATGCCGGCGAGGAGGTCCTCTGGGTAGCCTACGCCCATGAGATATCTGGGCCTATCGCTTCTGATGGCCTCATGCATGGTCTCCAGCACTTCATACATGAGAGGCTTGGGCTCTCCGACCGACAGTCCGCCGATCCCATACCCGAGCCAGTCGCCGAGATCATCCGTGGCTCGCACGGTTTCCCGTCGCAACTCCACGTGCGTTCCGCCCTGGAGAACAGGGAAGAGCGCCTGCACCTCGGACCTTCCGGTGTCAGACCCGCCGAACGCCGCCCGACATCGGGCTAACCACCGCACACTTCGCTCGGCAGCCTCTCGCGCCAGTCCTACATCAGTCCCGCCTGGGACCACGTGATCAAACTGCATGATCACGTCGGCTCCGAGCGCACGCTCGATACCCATCACGGACTCCGGCGTGAAATACCGCTTGGAGCCGTCGATGTGGCTTCGAAACTCGACGCCGTTTTCGTCGACGGTACGCAGCGTTTCGAGTGAGAACACCTGAAATCCGCCGGAATCCGTGAGGATCGGCCGATTCCAGCCCATGAACGTGTGCAGCCCGCCGAGCCGCTGTACCACATCGTCGCCCGGGCGCAGATGCAGATGGTATGCATTTGCCAGGATCATTCCGGCGTCGATCTCGTCCGGATCGAGCGCCTTGATCGTGCCCAGTGTGCCGACGGGCATGAACACCGGCGTCTCGACCGGGCCATGCGGTGTGTCGAACACGCCGGCGCGCGCGGCGCCGTGTTGCGCGACGAGGCGAAAGCCGAAGCTCATACGATCGCCATGGCATCGCCGTAGGAGTAGAACCGATAGCCTTCGCGGACGGCGACGTCGTACGCGTGCATCGTCAGCTCGTATCCCGCGAGTGCGGCGACGAGCATGAGCAGGGTTGATCGCGGCAGATGAAAGTTGGTGATCAGCTTGTCGACCACACGCCAGTGATATGGCGGGCGGATGAACAGCTTCGTCTCTCCCGCGCCCGGCTCTCCCCGGCTGCTCTCCAGTGCCCGCGTTGAGGTCGTGCCCACGGCCCACACGGCCCCACCCGCCATCTTTGCTGTCCGAATCGCCTCAGCCGCCTCCACGCCTATCTCGTACCATTCTTCGTGCATGGTATGCTCAGCCGGGTCTTCGGTTTCGACCGGCTTGAATGTGCCAGCGCCTACGTGCAACACGATCTCTGTCGTATGCAATTGTTCGAGCAATGCGGGCGTAAAATGCAATCCGGCGGTCGGTGCGGCGACTGATCCTTGTTGGCGGGCGTACACGGTCTGATAGCGCTCGGCGTCGGGCGCTTCGTCCGAGCGGCCTATGTATGGCGGCAGTGGCACGTGGCCGAAGCGTTGTATCGCCTCGGTCGACGTCAATGTCGTCATCAACCGCACGATCCGTGTACGGCGCTCGGTCAACGACTCGATCTCGACGTCGAGGTCGGGCGCGACATGAACCACACGGCCGGGATGCAGCTTGCCGCCAGGCGAGACCATGGCCTCGAACCGATACTCATCGATCGGCCGCAGCAAGAAGATCTCGGCCGGCGCCCCGGAATCACGAGACCCCAGCAGCCGCGCTCGAATGACGCGTGTCGTATTCAACACGACCAGATCCCGAGGCGCGACAAGCGTGGGTAAATCGCGAAAGTGCCGATGCGTGATGGTGCCGGTCGCGCGCTCGACGACCATCAGCCGACTCGCGTCCCGCGGCTCCACTGGGTACTGCGCGATAGCCGACGGCGGAAGCGTGTAATCGTAGTCTGCGGTGCGCGATCCGTCCGCCGTCAGAACAACTCCGGCTGCGTCGTCACCGGCGGCGTATACCCGAAATGCTGATATGCGTGCTTGGTCGCGACGCGCCCGCGCGGTGTCCGCTGCAGAAACCCATTCTGCACCAGAAAGGGCTCGTACACTTCCTCGATCGTATCGGCGTCCTCACCGACGGCCGCGGCCACGGTGCCGAGTCCCACGGGCCCGCCGCCGAACTTGTCGATGATGGTCTTGAGGATGCGCGCATCCATATCGTCGAGCCCCATCTGATCGACGTCGAGCAGCGCCAACGCCTGCGCCGCCACACTCTCCGTAATGCGCCCGTGGGCCCGCATCTGCGCATAGTCTCGCACGCGCCGCAGCAACCGATTCGCCACCCGCGGCGTCCCCCGCGACCGCCGCGCGATCTCCTGCGTTCCGCCCGCGTCGATCGGCACTCCGAGCACATCGGCCGTCCGCCGCACGATCTGCTCGAGATCCGAATCCGGGTAGTAGTTGAGCCTCAACTCGATCCCGAATCGCGCTTTGAGCGGCGCTGTAATCATTCCAAGCCGCGTCGTCGCCCCGACGAGCGTAAAAGGCTCGATCCCCATGGTGATCGTGTTCGCCTTGGGTCCTTCTGACAGCCGGATTTCTATTCTCCAATCCTCCATCGCCGGATAAAGAAACTCCTCTATCACCGGGCGCAGGCGATGGATTTCGTCAATGAACAGGACGTCGCCTCTCCTCAAATTCGTCAGCGTGCCCACCAGATCACCGGGCTTCTCCAACGAAGGCCCAGATTTCTGATGGATATTCACGCCGAGTTCACGTGCGATCAGTTCGGCCAGCGTTGTCTTGCCGAGTCCGGGCGGGCCAAAGAACAGGGTATGATCCAGCGCTTCTCGTTCCTGTGCGTCCTTACTGCGTTCGAGGACGGCATTGATCGCGATTGCGAGAGAGTCTCTGACCTTTTGCTGCCCGATGAACTCCGACAGCCGCTGAGGTCTCAGCGACAGCTCGACGGGACCTTCCTCCGTCAGCTCCTCCGGCGTCGTGATCTCGGGGCGTGCCATCACACGCGTTGGTTGATGCTCGCCAGTCGCTCGGCCGCCCGCTCCAGCGTTTCGCGCTTCTTGCAGAACGCGAATCGCACCAGCTTGCGTCCCAGCTCTTTGTGATGGAAGAAGCTGGTTCCCGGTACCGTCGCGACGCCGCCTTCTTTCGCGAGCCATGTCGCGAACGTGAGATCGTCGTCGCCAGACAAGTCGGAGAAGTCGGCCAGGATGTAATACGCTCCATTCGGTTCGCTGAAGATGAAGCCGGCTTCTTTCAGCGCCGCCGACAGGATGGTTCGGCGCTCGCGATACTCAATTGACAGATGGTTGAAGTACTCGGCGTCGAACGCCAAGCCAACGGCACCGGCGGCCTGTAATGGTGCTGGTGCGCCGACGGTTAGGAAATCGTGCACTTTTCTGATGGCGTCAGTCGCCTTCGGCGGCGCGATCGTGTAACCGAGTCGCCATCCCGTGCAGCTGAACGTTTTCGACAATCCGGAAACCGTGACGGTCCGTTCGCGCATGCCAGGAAACGATGCCAGCAGGTGATGATGCCCGCTGTAGATGATGTGCTCGTAAATCTCATCGGTGAACGCCCAGGCATCGTGTTCCTGGCACAGGGCGGCGATGACGGTGAGCTCTTCGCGCGTGAAGACACGGCCGCTCGGATTGTGCGGCGTGTTCAACACGATCGCCCGTGTCCGAGGGGAAAACGCCGCGCGCAGCTGGTCCAGATCGAGCTTCCAACCCGGAGGCTCGAGCGGTACAAACTTGGGCTTGGCGCCCGCCAAGATCGCGTCCGGCCCGTAGTTCTCGTAGAACGGCTCGAAGACGATGACTTCGTCACCCGGATCAATCAGCGCCAAAAATACCGATGCCATGGCCTCGGTCGCGCCGCACGTGACCGTGATCTCGGTCTCGGGATCGACCGGCATATCGTACCATCGCCGATACTTTTCGGCGATCGCGATCCGGAGCGGCGACGATCCCCAGGTGATCGCGTACTGATTGATGTCCCCGTGAATCGCCGCGCACGCCGCGTCCTTCATTGGGGCCGGCATCGGAAAATCAGGGAACCCCTGCGCGAGATTGATCGCGCCATACTTTTGCGCGACCCGCGTCATTTCGCGAATCACCGATTCGGTGAACGTCCCCGCGCGCTGCGAGCTTCTCACGTCGCACTCCCGGCAAGAGTTTTCAACGCCTGTCTAACGATATCAGCCACGCTGTCCCCGTGCGCGCCGCGCACCGCGCGCTCGGCGTCCTGCCGCGCGTAGCCGAGTGAGACTAGGCCCCGGATCGCGTCCTCGGCGTTTCCGCGGAGCGGCGTGCCGACGGACTCCTCGGTGGCCACATCGTCAAGTTTATCAGCGAGATCCAGCACCAGCTGTTCCGCCTTCTTTCGGCCTACCCGTGGCACGGTCTGGAGCGTCGCCACGTCCTTTTCTCGAATAGCGCGCACCAGGCGATCGGCGTTGAGCGCCGACATCAGGGCCAGCGCCAGCGCGGGCCCGACCCCCTTCGCGCCTAGCAGCGCGCGAAAGATGCGGCGGTCGCGCGGCGTCGCAAAACCGAACAGCTGCCACGCATCTTCTTTGACTACAAGGTGCGTGCAGAGCGAGACCTCCTCGCCTACCGGCGGCAGCTTCTCGTAGACGCTGAGCGGGACCGCGAGCTCATATCCCACGCCAGCGACCACGATCTCGAGATGATCGATCTCTTTGGCGGCGAGGCGGCCCTGAACGCGGCTGATCACGTGCGAATCGTGGTGAGGCAGCAAGTCAACGCTGCCGCTACTCCATCGGATGCATCGACCGGGCTTGGGGCAGATTTCAGTCTGAGCATGCGCATCATCATGAATTGCACTTGTTCCTTTGTCGCGCCACCCACTCCAGTGACCGCTTTTTTGATTTCTCTCGGCGGATACTCATGAACTGGAATGCCAGCCTGTGCCCCTGCCAACAACAGCACACCCCTGGCGTGACCTAAGACGACGGTCGTTCTGACATTCTTGGCGTAAAACACGTCTTCGACGGCCAACGCAGACGGTGAGTGGCGAACGATAAGCTCTTGAACGCCTTCGTAAATGTCGTTCAGTCGCTGAGGCAGGGGGTCGCGGGAGTTCGTGCGGATCACGCCGCACTCGATTAGTGCGGGCCCGTCGCTACGGACCACGCCATATCCGGTGATGGCCGTACCGGGGTCGAGCCCCAAGACAATCACACCAGGTCCGGCACGTCCATATCAAAGTTGGCCTCGACCTTTTGCACGTCATCGAGGTCCTCGAGCTCCTCGAGCAGCTTGAGCAGCGACTCGGCGGCTTTGCCTTCCACGCGGATGGTGTTCTTGGGCACCCAAGCCACCTCGGCCTCTTTCGTCGGAATGCCATGCGACTCCAACGCGGTCTTGACCGTGTTGAGCGCCGTTGCCTCCGTCGTCACGACGAACAGATCGCCGTCTTTTTCGACATCCTCGGCGCCAGCGTCGAGCGCCGCTTCCATGAGCGCGTCTTCGTTCTGCCCCGCCGCATCAACGCTGATCTGGCCCTTACGCTCGAACATCCACGCGACCGAGTTGGTCGCGCCGAGGTTCCCGCCGCCCCGTGAGAGTTTGTGGCGCACCTCGGCCACGGTGCGGGTCGGGTTGTCGGTGACCGCTGAGATGAGGAGGGCCACGCCGCCGGGGCCGAAGCCCTCATACATCACGTCGGTATAGTCGACGCCCTCGAGCTCCCCGGTGCCCTTTTTGACGGCGCGCTCGATGTTGTCCTTTGGCATCGACGCGGCACGGGCGTTTTCGATAGCCGTACGAAGCCGGGGATTTCCACCCGGGTCGCCGCCGCCAACCTTGGCCGCGATCGTGATTTCACGAATGAGCTTCGTGAAGTGCGCCCCGCGTTTGGCGTCGGCCGCGGCCTTATAGTGTTTAATCTGTTTCCATTTACTGTGGCCGGCCATGCCACAAATCTAATCCAACAGATCCTCGAACCGCAGCCACTGCTTGTAGAAATAGAGGTCGATGTACCCGGTCGGCCCGCCCCGGTTCTTGAGCGCCAGCAGCTCGGTCGCGCCTTCGACTGCCTGCCCGCCGCCGTACATCTCTTCGCGGAACAGGCCGAGCACGATGTCGGCGTGCTGTTTGACCGTTTGGCGTGGGCCGAAATCGTCGAGCGTCGGACGAGGGTTGGCGCGGGTCTTATCCAGGCCCGGCAGATGCGCGGTCACCAGGATGACGATGCCCAGCTCGATCGCCGCGGCCTTGAGCGCCCGGACGGCGTCCTCGCCCTCCGGGAGACCCTGCAGCGAATCGATGACGGCGAGTTTGAGACCCTCGACGGCGCGCAACGCATCCGTGAGCTCGGCCGGCAGACGGTGCACCATGAGGGCCGCGTCTCGCATACGCAGCGTCGCGGCCGCGACACTCGCGCGCGTCGCCTCGTCCAGGGTGCCATGGCGCAGGTCATCGATGCGCGCCCGTCCCTCGATGGCCAACATCCGTTCGTACACACGCTCGGCGGTCATCTCACCTGTGTAGTAGCGCACGACCGCGCCGCGGGCCGCGGCACGCATGGCGATACCCACCGAGAATGCCGACTTGCCGCTCCCCACGTCGCCGCCGAGGACCACGAGGTCCCCGATGCGTAAGCCGCCACCGAGCATTTTGTCGACAGTCGGGAATCCCGTGGGAACCGTGTCCCCGGCTGGTGCGCCATCGGCCAGGGCGTCGATGCGGCGCAGCAATTGGGACAGGGGTGAAATGTCGGGAGGGCGGCTCACGCCCATAGACGACGGTGAGCCGTATTAGTCAGATTGGGGCGTGCCGGTGGCCACCCAGTCTCCGTATAAGCCCGTCCCCGGTCCAGTCGACCGGGTCACGTTCTTTACCATGCAGCGCAGGCACCGACGCGCCAGTTGGCGCTTTTCGGCGCTGGCGATCGTGGCTGTTGTGCTGACGGGGTTTCCGCTCAGCATCCTGATCACGCCACTGCTGTACGCCATCGTGCTGCTCATTGGCGAGATCACGCAAGCGCGGTGGCTCGCGCAGATCCACGAGTTGCCGCTGCTGTTCCCTCATGCGCTGGCATTCCTCGCGGGCAAGCCCGGCGTTGTCGTACCGCTGCGCGAGATCTGGATTGTCTCCGTGGCCCTCGTGGCGCCCGGAGCGATCCTGTTGCTCGGATTTTGGGCGATGATCCGCGTCGTGTTCCGCCGTGCGGGTGTCGGCGGTGTGTTGCTGACGCTCGGCGCCCGTGACCCGAACCTCAACGATTTCGAGGAACGCCAGCTCATGAACCTCGTCGAGGAGATGGCGATCGCCGCCGGCGTGGTGCCGCCGCGCGTGATGCTCCTCGATGCCGCGGCCGCGGGCGGCGCCGCGAACGCGGCCGCGGTCGGCTGGTCGATCAAGGACGCGACCATCGTCGTCACGCGCCCAATGTTGGATGGACTGGGCCGCGACGAGACACAGGCGATCATCGGGCGGCTGATCGGTGCGGTGGGCAATGGCGATCTCAAGATCGCGCTCATCATCCTCTCGATCTATCAGACGATGGGTGTGGTGAGTTTGCTGCTCAACGCGCTGTTCGGGTTTCGCGCCTGGCGCATCCTGTTCCGATTCGTGCGCCTCGCCATTCTCCCGCATGGCGCGGCCGAGCAGGACGCCGTGATGACCGCGCTGTCCAGAGCGGCGGGTTCGGACGAGGATATCCAGCGCTACAACAATCGGCACCAGAACTCGGGCTGTCTGTCGCTCGTCGCCCTGCCGATCCAATGGTCGGCGATGTCGATCGACATGATCGTCGGATTATCGAGCGGGCTCTTTGTCGGCCAACTGATCGGCGCGATGTGGAAGCGTCGTCAACTCCTGGCCGACGCCACGGCGGTGCAGCTGACCCGGAATCCCGACGGCCTCGCGTCGGCGATCGAGCACCTGAGTCGCTTTCCGGTGATTGTGCCGAAAGCCGCGCCAGTCTCCCACCTGTTCGCGGCCTGGTGGGGATCGTCATCGCGCGACGAGAACGATTCGTCCAACGCGGCCTCGCTGTCGCGGTCCATGAACGTCGGCGCCGAGCGCCGGCTCAAGGCGCTTCGATCGATGGGCGCACATATCGCGCTGACCACGCGGAAGCCTTCGCTTCTTGGCGCCGTTTTAATGACCCTGCTCCTCGGGCCGTTCCTCGTGCTCATCGTCGGGATGCTCGCGGTCGTGATGGTCATGGTCATGGGACTGGATCTCCTGTTCATGATGATTTTCTTGCTGGCCATTTACTTCCTCTCGCGGCTCATTGTGACCTACGGGCCCGGAGTCGTGCATTCGATAGCAACGCACGTGCATTAGGCTTGTACCATGAGCCTCGATCCAGCGAACTGGGACGAATTTCGCGCGCTTGCGCATCGCATGGTCGATGACATGCTCGACCACCTCTCTACGCTGCATGAACAGCCCGCATGGCAAGCAATGCCCGCCGACGTTCGCTCATCGCTTGCCTCGGAGCCTCTGCCGCGGAGCGGGTCCGGCGCCGAGTCGACGTACGAGGATTTCGTCGCGAAGGTAATGCCGTATACCAACAGAAATGCCCACCCACGTTTCTGGGGCTGGGTGCAGGGTAACGGTACGCCGCTCGGTATGATGGCGGATATGCTCGCCGCTGGCATCAATCCGCACATGGCCGGCTTCAATCAAGCGCCGGCGCTGGTGGAAGAGCGCGTGATCGGATGGCTCGCCGAGCTGCTCGGTTTTCCTTCGGACGCGAGCGGTCTCTTCGTTTCCGGTGGTTCGATGGCGAACTTGCTCGGTCTCGCCGTCGCTCAGAATTCATCCGCTCAAACGGTCTGCTATGGTTCGAGTGAGACGCACAGTTGGATAAAGAAGACCGCGCATCTTCTCAAGTTCGGGTTCGAATCCATCCCGGTTGGGTCAGACGATCGCATTGATCTGGATGCGCTTCGACGCGCCATCAAAACCGAGCGTCCGTTCGCGATTATTGGCACAGCGGGCACGGTGAACACGGGTGCCATCGATGATCTCAACGCGATGGCCGATATCGCGCGCGACGAAGGCATATGGTTTCACGTCGATGGGGCTTTCGGTGCACTTGTCAGCCTATCGGACAAGCTGCGGCCACTGGTCGCCGGCTTGGAGAGAGCTGACTCAGTCGGATTCGATCTGCATAAATGGGGATACCTCCCATTTGAATGTGCCTGTGTACTCGTGCGAGACCCGGCGTTAGTGAGAGCCACATTCGCGACTAGCGCGAGCTACCTCGAACCGGCGACGCGAGGCGTGATCGCCGGTGGACTGCCGTTCGCTGAGCGAGGGATCGAGCTCACGCGCGGATTCAAAGCGCTAAAAGTGTGGATGTCCTTTAAAGCGCATGGCACGGACGCGCTGGCTCGCATGATCGAAGAGAATGTCGAGCAAGCGCAATATCTCGCCGGGCGTATCGAGGCGCATCCGGATCTCGAACTGCTCGCACCAGTGGCGCTCAACGTCGTCAATTTTCGTTATGCACCGGGTGACGACGCGGTCACCGCCGAGATCTTACTGCGTTTGCAAGAGACCGGCGTCGCGATTCCATCTGGGACGACGGTCGCGGGTCGGTATGCGATTCGTTGCGCGATTACGAATCATCGCACGCGTCGCGACGACTTGGACGCGCTCGTGGATGGAGTCGTTGCAATCGGGCAGTCGCTTACGGCTCCAATTCGCTGAACAACCGCTCCAGCTCAGCCCGGCTCGGCGCATCGAGCATGGGCCCCGCTGCGTCGATCACGGTGCGCAGTGCCGTTCGAATGGCCGGGGTGTCCGCGCCTGTCGCATCGGCGAGTCGCGCAAATGGTGTCCGAAGCGCCGCCGGCAATGCCAGAGCCGACAACCATTGACGGGCAGCGGTGGCGCGCGCGGCCCGCGCGGGAGCCGGAAGCGCGTTCGGGGGTAAGACGCCATTCACCAGGCGCGCGGTCGTGAACGCGGCCAGCGCGACTTCGCGGTCGCCGCCGATTTGTCCGCGGCCGGCGAGCGCGGCTAACGCCGGAAACCGAAACGGCGTCTCTCGGACAGCATAAGGTGGTCGCGAATGAGCGCTCAGCGAGAACACATGACGAATGTACGGCGCGCGGGTACATTGCGCAGTACGATGGCACCGAGTCCCAAGGCTGTGTTGTGGGTCGATGACGAGGCCGAACTCCTGGAATCCCACCGGATTTTTCTTCGGGAGAGCGGCTACGAAGTCGAGGCCGCGACCAACGCGGACGACGCTGTCGAGCTCCTCCGCCGCCGGCCGTTCGACATTGTGCTGCTCGATGAACAGATGCCTGGCAAGCGCGGTCTCGAGATTTACCGCGAGCTCCAGGCGATCAGTCCGGCGCTACCCGTCGTCATGGTCACGAAGAGCGAGGAAGACGCGACGCTGAACGAAGCGATCGGCAACAACATTCGTGACTACCTCACCAAGCCGATCAATCCGCGTCAGGTCCTGGCCGTTGTCCGTCGCATTCTCGAGGGTCCTCGCATTCGCCAACAGGCGTTGGCGCGCCGGTTCGTCGAGCGCTTCCGTGCCATCGAGCTGGAGCGAGCCCGCCCGCTCGACTGGCGTGGATGGATCGAGCGGTACAGCGAGCTGATGTCGTGGGACGTCGAGCTGGCGGCCGGCGGCGAGATGGGATTGTACGAGTCGCTGCGCGGTCTTTACGCTGACATGCACCGCGAGTTCGCGGCGTTCATGATGGAAGCCTATCCGTCGTGGCTCCGCAATCTCGAAGGGGACCGTCCGCCCCTGTCGGTGGACGTCATCAGCGAGTTTCTGACGCCGATCCTGTCGCGCGAGAAGGCCGCCGTCTTCGTCGTCATCGACTGTCTCCGTCTCGATCAGTGGCTCGTGCTCGCGCCGCTGTTGGCGCCGTTGTTCGACGTCGAGGTCAATCACCACTTCGCGGTTCTGCCTACCGCGACGCCGTACTCCCGCAACGCGCTCTTCAGCGGCCTGTTCCCCGGCGAGATCGCGGCGCGGTTCCCCGATTGGTGGGGGCCGGGCGATCGGGAGGACGAATCGCTCAACGCGCACGAACGGGATCTGCTGGACGCCAACCTCAAGGAACTGGGCCGCTCCGTCCCGGTCCGTTACCAGAAGATCTCGACGGCCGTCGACTCAGACGAGCTCGATCGTCGAGTGAACGCGTCTATCGCTCCAGAAGGCGTGAGCGCGTTTGTCTTCAATTTTGTTGATTTGTTGACCCATGGGCGCAGTGAGTCCGCCATTTTGTACGAGGTCGCACGGGACGAGATCGCGTTGCGCCAGCTCACCCGGCAATGGTTTCAACGGTCCGCGTTATTCTCCGTGCTCAAAGAAGCGGCGAGACGAAAAATCTCCGTGCTGCTGACCAGCGATCACGGCTCGATCCACTGCAATACGCCGGCGACCGTCTATGCCAAGCGGGATGCGACGGCCAACTTGCGGTATAAGTTTGGCGAGGACGTGCGCGCCGAGCATGCGGAGCACGCGTTGTTGTTCCCGAATGCCGATGCGTTGAGGCTGCCGAGGCGCGGGTTGGGCGCGAATACCCTGCTGGCGGCGGGGGATACATTTTTCGTGTATCCGACGAAACTGCGTGAGTACCAGAGCCGCTATCGCGGCTCGTTCCTGCACGGGGGCGTGACGCCCGAAGAGGTCATTCTCCCCGTCGCGCTGCTCACGCCACGACGGTGAACTAAGTGCAAGCCGTGTATCGGCGGTTACTGCAATTCCTCCGGCCGCATGCCTGGCGCATGGCGGCCGCGATCGCGTGCAACATGGCGTCGGCGGTGCTCGACGCCTACGCGTTCGCGCTGCTGATCCCGTTCCTGAACGCGTTGTTCGGGCTCAAGACGCTGCTGCCGCAGAACAGCGCCTGGCTGTCCCGCGTGCTGGCCGGCACGATCGGCATGTTGCTCGATCCGAACGACAAAATGCGGTCGCTCGAGATCGTGATCGTGATCATCGTCTGTACCGTCGCGCTCAAGAACATGTTCTCCTGGCGCGGCGGTACCTTGGGTGCGCAGCTGCAGGAGTATGTCGTTCGCGACATGCGGAACGCGGTGTATGTGCATCTGCAGCGATTACCGCTCCGCTACTTCACGCGCACCCGTGCCGGTCAGATCCTGACGAAAGTTTTGACCGACACGGACCAGACCAAGGCGTTGATCACGCAGGTCGTCACGCAGGGTCTCCAGAACGCCTCGCTCATTACCACGTACATCTGCGTCCTGTTCGCGATCTCCGCCCACCTCACGTTACTGGCGTTGGTCGTCGCGCCCGCCATTATCGGCGCGCTCCAGCCGCTCCTCCGCAAGCTTCGAAAAGGCGCCAAGCGCATCCGCAATGACTACGGCGAGATGATGAGCGTCGTGCAGGAGTCCGTGAGCGGTATGCGCCTCGTGAAGTCGTTCCGCGCCGAACCGTACGAGGAGCGCCGGTTCGTCGAGGCGAGTCAGCGCTACTCGCGGGAGATGGTAAAGCTCAGCAACCACGCGCTCCTCTCGCAGCCGATCACCGAGACGCTCGGCACCGTGGTCGCCGTCGGTCTGCTCTGGATCGGCGCCCGGCAGGTGCTCGTCGGCGGCACGCTTCAGGCGTCGCAGCTCATCGTCTTTCTGTCCATCGTGATGCGGCTGCTGCAGCCGCTCAAACAGCTCACGCAGCTGTGGACGACCGCCGCCACCTCGGCCGCCGCCGCGGACCGGGTGTTCAGCATCCTGGACGAGACCAGCGAGACCGCGACGGATCGCGGCACGCGCACGACCGATGGTCTGCACGAGGGCGTCGTGTTCGAGCATGTGTCGTTCAGTTACGCCGCCGACGACCCGGTTCTCACGGATGTCTCGTTCACGGCGCGCAAAGGCGACGTGGTCGCGCTGGTCGGGCACAGCGGCGCCGGCAAAAGCACGCTCGTTGATCTGATTCCGCGCTTCTACCAGCCCACGTCGGGGCGGATCCTGTTTGATGGCGTAGATGCCGCTGATATCCGTCTCAACTCGCTCCGGGCCTTGACCGGCATAGTGAGTCAAGACACGGTGCTGTTCAACGACACCGTCAAGAACAACATCGCGTATGGCGCCGAAGGCGCATATAGTGGTGACCAGATCATCGCCGCCGCCAAAGCCGCCAATGCCCATGGGTTCATTAGTGAGCTGGAGAACGGGTACAACACGATGCTCGGCGAGCGAGGGACGAGGTTGTCTGGTGGCCAACGCCAACGCATCGCGATTGCGAGAGCTTTGTTGGTCGATCCGCCGATCCTGATTCTCGATGAAGCGACGTCGGCGCTGGACACGGAGTCGGAGCGTCTCGTGCAGGAGGCGATCGATCGACTTCTCGCCGGCCGCACGGTCTTCGTCATCGCGCACCGACTCTCGACGATCCGCCATGCCGACCTGATTCTCGTGCTCGAGCGCGGCCAGGTCGTCGAGCGCGGCACGCACGAGGCGCTGCTCGCCGCCCGTGGGGCGTACTATCGCCTGCACACGGCGCAGGATCGCGACCCGCTGCGCGAAGGGGTCGAGCCCGCCGGCGCGCTGTAAGCCCACTTGCGCGTTCTCTTCTACTACTCGTCGCCGGTCTGGACCGGCAGCGCACGCGTGTTCGCGTCCGCCGCGCGCGGACTCGCGGACCGCGGCTACCAGGTGACGTACGTCTGCCCGCCGGGCGGCGCGGTCGAGGCTCGGGTCGCGGCCGACGGGTGCGAGGTGATTCCGTTCGAGCCCGGCGGCGCCATCGCCTTAGAGAGCTGGCGCCTGCACCACATCTTTCTCGAGCGATTCGTCGAGACGGTGTTCGTGCACTCGGACCGTGAGCATCTCGCCGCGGCGGGCGCCGCGCGACTTGCGGGACGCGGTGGCATCATCCGCCGCACGCCCGCCGGCGATCAGCTGCTCGCGGATCGCGCGACGAAGCTCGCCTCGCGCATGGCCTCGACGGGCCTGCTCTTCACGACCCAGACCGAGGCCCAGGCCGCGCCGCCGCTGCCACGCGTGCGGAATTCGCTCGTCGCCGAGTTGGGGATCGATCCGGCTCGCTACGACGAGCTGCGGCCCGCGACGCTCAACGTCCACAACGGCGCGCCATCGCCGCGTCTCATCGTCTGCGTCTACGATGCGGGCGGTAAGCAGCGCGCCGCGACCGTGCTGCGGACCATGGGCATGCTCGCGCCGCGGCATCCGGAGTTGCACTTGCTGCTGTTCGGCCCCGGCGCCGATCACGAGGACCTTCGCATGCAGGCGGCCGCGCTCGACATTGGTCATGCGGTCACGCATCTGGTGGCGCGTGACGACGATCTCGCGGTGTTGCGTGCCGCCGACCTGGGATGGGTGGTCGCGAGCGATGACACCGCTGTCTATGGTGTCCTCGACTTCATGGCGATGCGTGTTCCCGTCTTGATCGACCGTGGCACGGTCGCGAGCCGCTACGTCGCCGACGGCATCAGCGGCGTCATGTTGCCGCCGGGTGACACGCCGTCCACCGCGGCGACGATCGCCGAGCTGCTCTCTCAAGACGACCAGCGCGCCGCCATGGGCAGCGCCGGCCGCTCGCGCGTGGCGCGCGAGTACACTGAGCGCTCCATGGTCGACGCGATTCAGCGCGCCGCGGACGAGGCGCGCGATCGGAGTCGGTGGAAATGAGCGTCCACCCGAAATGAGCGCTATCGCGCCGGATGTCCGGCACGTCTTCGTCACGCAAGATTACGGGCCCGATCTAGGCGGTATCGCCCGTGTCCATGTCGAGCTCTGTCGCCGTCTGGCTCATGCGGGCGGCGTTCTCGTTTCGACGGTATCACATGCAAACGCATCCGAGTTCGATGCCGGCGAACCATATCGGATCGCACGCGAGCCCTTTGACATCGCCGCCGCGAAGCGAGCGGCGAACCAAGTGCGCTGGGCGCAGTCACTCCCAAAAACGGGAATCCTGCACTGTGGCAATATTCGCCCGGCTGGTTACCCGGTGTGGTACATGCGGCGCCCGTACGTCGTGTATGTCTACGGCCTAGACCTCCTCAAAGAACGCCGCAAAATCGCCGTGAATCCGGTGAAGCGTTGGACCCTGCGCCGTATCCTCGGTGATGCGAGAGGGATCGTGGCGATCTCCCAGTGGAGCGCGGATCTCACGCGCGAGGTCATGCGGGAAGCTGGCATCAAACGCCCTCCACCGGTCGCCGCAATTGATCTCGGCACGGATCCTGATTTCTTCCGTCCAGGCGTTGTCGAAAAAAACGCATTGCTGACCGTCGCGAGGTTGGTCCCCCACAAAGGCCAGGATGTGGTGATTCGCGCGCTGGCTCGCTTACCGGCCACCGTACGCTATACCGTCGTCGGCGCTGGTCCGGATCGGCCTCGACTCGAGGCGATCGCCCAAGCGGAAGGCGTAGCCCAACGCGTGGCGTTCACAGGGGCGCTCTCGGACGATGCCATAGCGAAAGCGTACGCGTCGGCCGATGTATACGTGGGACTATCGAGAGAAGAAGGCGTGCAGGCCGAGGGATTTGGCATATCGTTCATCGAGGCGGCGGCCAGTGGCGTGCCGAGCGTGGCGGGACGGTCGGGCGGTGTCGCGTCGGCCGTGCGAGATGGTGAGACGGGAGTCCTAGTGTCGCCGACAGACCCGGCAGCAGCGGCAGCCGCGATTCGGCGCTTGCTGGACGACCGCGCCCTGCGGGACAAGATGGGTCACGCGGCGCGTGCGGCCGTTGAGTCGCACTACAACTGGGACCGCGTCGCACGCGAAACGATCGCATTCGTCGAGAAGGTCTGCGCATGACCACCTTCGCCCAGGCAGCCGAGTTCTACGCCTTGCGCGGCGCCGTCGGTGCCATCGAGATGCTCGACTGGCGACGCGCCGGCGCACTCGGCGCCTGGATCGGCTCATTCGGCTACCGCCCACTCGGCATCCGCCGCGCCGTCGTCGAGCAGCAAATCGCCTCGGCGTTCCCGGATATGGATCCGACCCAAGTCCTCCGCATTGCCAAGGGTGCGTACCAAAACCTCGGCCGCATCGCTGCCGAGATCGCGCTGACGCCGCGACTAGGACGGCAGGGGGTGCTCGACCTGTACACCGAGGTCGTCGGGTTCGAGTTGATCGAGGACGCCATCGCGGCTGGGCGAGGGTGCATCTGCGTTACCGGTCACATTGGGAACTACGAGCTCGGCGCCGCGTTCACGGTGGCGCGTGGCGTTCCGGTCGACGCCATCGTTCGCCGGCAATCGAATCCGTTGTTCGACCAATACATCACGGAGAGTCGCGGGGCGATGGGCATGACCGTCGTCCGCGACTTCGAGGCGGTGAAGGGAAGCGTGCGCGCGCTCCGCGAGAACCACCTCCTGGCGGTCATCGCCGACCAGGGCGTGAAGGGTCTCGCCTCGACCTTCGTCCCATTCTTCGGCCGCCCGGCCAAGACCCCTCGCGGCGCCGCAACTTTCGCCGTCCGCCTTCGCTGCCCGCTCGTCTTCGCCGCCTCGGTTCGCCTGCCCGACGGTCACTTCCGCTTTCAAGTCGAGCCAATTCCCGTCCCCGACACGGGCGATCGCGAGAAGGACATCGATACCACAGTGGCGCGCTACACGGCGGCGCTCGAGCGCGTTGTTCGGCAGTATCCCGAGCAATACTTCTGGCATCATCGGCGGTGGCGTCGACAACCTCCGCCGACTTGATTTCGAGTATGAAGTTCGACGCCCGAGTCACCGAGCGGTTGAATGCTGTGTATGCCGATCTCGAGTCGAAGGCTGACCGTGCGATATTGGCCGCGCAGCGCGAGCGCCTCCAACGTGATGCTGGTCCGGCAGGCTGGTGACTCCTTGGTTTCGCCTGCGGTCTGATTCGCGAGCGTTGATCGGCCTCGCGCTGATCCTCGCAATCGTGTGCGCCGCGATAGCGGCGCCATTGATCTCTCATGGCGACCCGATCGCGCAGGATCTTGGGATCCGTCTGCAAGCGCCGTCGATGCAGCACTGGTTGGGTACTGACGGCGCCGGCCGCGATGTCTGGGCGCGGCTCGTCTATGGAGCGCGCGTATCGCTTGCCGTGGGACTCATCTCGCAAGGTATCGCGGTCACCCTCGGCCTGACCTTTGGTCTGCTAGCCGGATTCTATGGCCGCTGGATCGATGAGATGGTGATGCGCCTGGCAGATGTGACCTTGGCGTTTCCAACGCTGCTCCTGCTGATCGCGATGGTCGCCGCACTATCGCCATCGCTCGTCGTGGTGTTCGCGACGATCGGCCTGGTAGGCTGGGCCGGCATGGCGCGTTTAGTCAGAGGCCAAGTGCTCGTCGTGCGCGAGCTGGAGTTCGTGCAGGCGATCCGCGCACTCGGCGCACGCGATCGCGTCATCATGTTCCGCCACGTTCTCCCAAACGTGATCGCCCCCGTGATCGTCGCCGCCACTCTCGGAGTCGCGGGTGCGATCATGGCTGAAGCTGCTCTGTCATTCTTAGGGCTCGGCGTCCAGCCGCCAACGCCGTCCTGGGGCTCGATGATCGCTGACGGTCGCGATTTGGGCCAACTCCGTCACGCTCCATGGACCTCCGTCGCACCAGGCCTTGCGATCGGCGCGGCCGTGATGGCGTTCAACCTACTTGGCGACGCACTTCGCGACTCGTTCGACCCCCGAGCTACGTCGTCCAGGGGTTGATCACCGATGCGTCGGATGGCGAGAAATCCGACGTGTTGCGGGTGACAATGGTGAGATCGTGCACCGTGGCTGTTGCCACCATGAACGCGTCGATGACGCTGATGGGTCGTCCGGCATCCTCTCGCTTGGCCACAATCAAGCCCCACGCATCCGCCACCCTCTGGTCGACGGGGAGGATGCGGCCTTCGAAGCGTTGGGGAAGATCGTCGCGGAGCCACTCGTCGAGTCTTTTCCTGCGCCGTCCATTTGCCAGGCGCTCGACACCGCGTCGCAGTTCCGCTAGCGTGACCACACTCAAGAAGATCCGGTCTTCGTCTGCCTCCATGAGCCAGCCGACGACGCCTGGGTTCGGTCGCGCCGCAACCCATTCGGAAACCACATTGGTGTCGAGCAGAAAACTCACAGTTTGATCTTGCGAGCCTTTTCCGTCTTCCGCTTCACACGCAGGCCCGATCCGCGCAACGGCGAAGCCGCGAAGAACTCCGCAAGGTTACCGGTCCGTTTCGTTTTGCGGTCCCATTCTTCGGGCGCGACGATGACGGCCGCCATGCGGCCGTTCCTCGTAATGGTTTGCGGACCCGCGGATCTAGCGCGCTCGATCAACTCGCTGAACCGCGCTTTGGCCTGAGCCACGGTCCACGTTGATGGATTCATGACTGGTACTCTCTAAAGGTCACGATAGTCATAATAGTCACTGATCCCTGTGAACGCAACGCGCTCCACGGCATTCGGATCGGAGCTTTTAGACGAACTCAATAAGCGTGCGGCTGCGCGCTCCCTTGCGCATGATCACGTAGCGGCCCGCGAGTAGATCGCCCTCGCCGATAGCCGTCGTCTCCGGCGTTACCCGGCGATCGTTGACATAGAGGCCGCCCTGCTGGATCAGCCGACGCGCTTCGCCCTTCGAGGCGACAATGCCGTGGCCGGCTGCGATGTCGACTGCCTCGATCGCCTTGTCGTAGTTCGCAGTGACATAGGGCATCTCGCTTCGGAGCACGCCGAGGTCGTCCACCGTGAGATCTTTGAGAGCGCCCGCGCCGAATAGCACGGCTGAGACGCGTGCGGCGCTGGCAGCCGCATCTGATCCGTGCACACGTGTCGTCACGTCTCGCGCGAGCGCGCGCTGCGCCTCACGCCGCTCCGGATGCTCGGCGATCTCGCGCTCCATCGCATCGATCTCGTCGCGAGTCAGCAACGTGAAGTAGCGCAGGTATCGGCCCACGTCGCGGTCGTCGATGTTGATCCAGAACTGGTAGAACTGATACGGCGAGGTCTTGGCGGGATCGAGCCAGATCGTGCCCGATTCGGTCTTGCCGAACTTCGTCCCGGCCGCATTCGTCACGAGCGGCAACGTGAGCGCATGCGCTTCCGCGCCCGTGGCCCGACGGATGAGCTCAATGCCGGCGGTAATGTTGCCCCATTGGTCGCTGCCGCCGATTTGCAGCGTGACGCCTTGGCGGCGGTAGAGCTCCAGGAAATCGTAGGCCTGGAGCAGCATGTATGAGAACTCGGTGAATGAGATGCCCGCTTCCATGCGCGCATTCACCGAGTCTTTTTGCAGCATGTAATTGACCGTGAAATGCTTGCCGACATCGCGAAGGAATTCCACGAGGTTGAGCGACGTCAGCCACTCGGCATTGTTCACGAGATCGAAGGCCAGAAACCGCCCGATTTGCGCAGCGATTTTTTGAGTGTTTGCCTCGATCGTCTGCTGATCCGCCAGTGGCCGCTCATTGGCCTTGCCACTCGGATCTCCAATGAGCCCCGTCCCGCCACCGACCAGGACGACCGGCCGATGTCCGGCACGGTGTAAGTGGGACAGGCCCATGAGCTGGACCAAGCTGCCGACGTGGAGGCTGTCCGCGGTGGGATCAAAGCCGCAGTAGGCCGACACCCGTCCCGCGGCCAGCTGCTCGGCGAGTCCCGCCGTATGCTGGTATTTGAGCCCGCGCCACTCTAGCTCGGCCAAAAGATCGGTCGTCACGGACCAAATCTAGCAGCGCCGGCTGTTGTTGCGTCCCTTGGGCCGCCCGGTATTTTGCGAATATGGCCGAGGAGACGTACGACGACGGGCGGCGACGGAACCTCGAGCGACTGCTGCTCACGCTGGCCGCCCGGATTCAGGCACTTCAGGCCAAAGGGGAGCTCCTGGCCCATGCTCCCGAGCTCATGAAACTGATCGGCGACGCCAAGAGTGAGTTGTTTCACTACGAGGTGCGCGCCACGTATGACACGCCCGAGATCGCCGAAAGCCGGCGTATCGTGTCCGAGGCGCAATCAGCCGGCGAGGCCAACTGGGAGCCGACCGATTGGACACCTGAGGATGAAGACGGACCACCATCATGGTAGCTCAGCGCCGCCAACCGCCCGCGCGTCAGCCGAATAGTGCCCGCTTTCTCACCGCCCTCGGCCTCCTCGCCGCCGTCGGCGTGATCGCCATCGTGTACGTCATGAACCAGCCGAAGACGCCGCCGGCCGTCACGACGGTCGCCGACCCGGCGTCGCTCGGCCCCGCGAAGGGCTATGTGCTCGGCAAACCCGACGCGCCGGTCCAGATCGTCGAGTTCGCGGACTTCGAGTGCCCCGCCTGCGGCAACTTCGCGGTCGTCACCGAGCCCGATGTCCGCAAGCGGATCATCGCGACGGGCCTCGCCAGCTATCACTACTACGATTTCCCGCTGCCGATGCACAAGAATACCTGGTACGCATCGGAGGCGGCCGCCTGCGCAAACGATCAGGGGAAGTTCTGGGAGATGCACGACCAGCTGTTTCAGGGTCAGGACCAGTGGAACGGCGAAGCCACCAGTAACCCCTCGGGCATATTCGAAGGCTACGCGAAGAGCCTCGGTCTCGACGTCGCGAAGTGGAAGTCGTGCTACGACTCGCAGGCCCATTTGCGAGACATTCAGGCGAACAAGGCCGAGGGCGAACGTCGCAAAGTCGCCCAGACGCCGACGTTCGTGATCGGCGACAAGGAAATTCCGGGCGTCATTCCGTACGACCAGCTGAAGGCGCTCGTCGACTCCGCCAACGTCCCCGCGAAGCGCGTCGCGACGAAATAAATGACCAAGCGCATGGTGATCGCCGTCCTCGCACTGGGCGGCGTTTTCGTCTCGGCGTACCTGACGCTCTATAAGCTCGGCTACATCGGCACGCTCAGCTGCTCGATCGGCTCGTGCGAGACCGTGCAGATGAGCAAGTGGGCCAAGTTCCTCGGCCTGCCGGTCGCCGCGTGGGGCGTCGGATTTTATCTCGTGATGCTGGGCATCGCGATCGCCGGCACACTCCCGCGCTTCACCGAATCCCGCCGGCTGTCGGGCGTGCTCCTGGTGATGAGCATTCTGGGATTCGTCTTCACGATCTATCTCACCACGCTCGAAGCGTTCGTGATCCACGCCTATTGCATCTACTGCCTCGGATCAGCGACCATCGTCACGCTGATCCTCATCGCGGCGGTGCTGGATTATCGAGAGCTACGCCCGCTTGACAGTACGGCCGCGGGCCTCGGACGCGTCGTTCAACCGTAGCCGCGGCTTCGTCTCTTCTTCCGTCGCCGCGGGCGTCTCGGCGTTGGCCGTGGCCGCGGCACGCTCCAGTTCCCGCGAGCGACGACGATAGGGCACGAGATCCTGCCCCAGCGCGACGAGCGCGCGCGTGGCGACCGTCGAGGCGAGCGGCTCCGGCACGCCCATCACGCGGATGTACGTGTCGATCGCGCGATCGAACGACAATTCCTCGGCGAGCGTGTCGACGAACATGAGCGCGTTGTCGACATGCGCGCGAATGATCGCCTCCTCGCCGCGCGCCAGCGCCAGCCGCATCCGCCGCTCGGCCGCCGCGCTCAGCTTGCGCGGGAAGATGGACTCGGGGAAGAGTTTCGTGAACACGTTACTCTTGGGCCTCGTACTGCGACTTGAGCGCAGCGACGACATTCGGATCGGCTAGCGTCGTCGTATCCCCCAACGTCCGTCCCTCGGCGATATCGCGCAGCAATCGCCGCATGATCTTCCCGGACCGCGTTTTTGGCAGGTCCGCCGCGAACAACACATCATCCGGACGCGCGATCGCGCCGATCTTGTCGGCGACGAACTCCCGCAACTCATCGCGCAACTCCGGTGACGACTCCCGACCCGCGCGCAACGTCACAAAGGCCGCCAATGCCTGACCCTTGAGCGCATGCGTTCGGCCCACAACGGCGGCTTCGGCGACCGCGGGGTGCCCCACGAGCGCCGATTCGACCTCCATCGTGCCGATCCGATGTCCAGCGACGTTCAACACATCATCCACCCGACCGAGGATCCAGAAATATCCGTCGTCGTCGCGTTTGGCTCCATCACCGGCGAAATACAGCTCCGGACGACCGGCCCACTTGGAAAAATACGTATCGACGTACCGCTTGTCGTCGCCCCAAATCGTGCGCAGCATCGAGGGCCAGGGGCGCGTCAGGGCCAGAAATCCGCCCCCCACCGGGACACTCGCGCCCTTGGAATCGAGCAACTCCGCCGAATACCCCGGCAACGGGATAGTAGCACTCCCCGGCTTAGTCTCGGTGATTCCAGGCAACGGTGATATCACAATCGCGCCCGTCTCGGTCTGCCACCACGTGTCGACCACCGGACATCGGCCACCGCCGATACGCTCCCGATACCACATCCACGCCTCGGGGTTGATCGGCTCGCCGACGGATCCCAATAACCGAAGCCGCGACAGATCATGACGCGCCGGGTATTGATCGCCCCACTTCATGAACGCTCGAATGGCGGTCGGCGCGGTGTACAGGATCGTGACGCCGTGGCGCTCACACAGATCCCACATGCGATCCTTGTCCGGCCAGTCGGGCGCGCCCTCGTACATGAGACACGTCGCGCCGTTCGCCAGCGGGCCGTACACGACGTACGAATGGCCCGTAACCCAGCCAACGTCCGCCGTACACCAGAAGACATCGTCGGGCTTGAGGTCGAACACCATGCGAGTCGTGGTGGCCACACCGGTGAGATAGCCACCGGTCGTGTGCACGATGCCCTTGGGCTTTCCCGTCGTGCCCGACGTGTACAGGATGTACAGCACGTCCTCGGCGTCCATGCGCTCGGGCTCACAGGCGATGCCCACGCGGCTCATGGCATCGTGCCACCAGATATCGCGTCCTTCCTGCATCGGCGTCGATTCGGTCGCCGAGCCGGAAAAGCGCTGCACGACGAACACGCGCGTGATCGAGGGGCACTCCTGCAACGCCTTATCGGCGTTTCGCTTGAGCGGCACGATCCCGCCGCGGCGGAAACCGCCATCGGCCGTGATCAAGGCCTTCGCGTCCGCATCCTGAATGCGATCGCGCAAGGAGTCCGGCGAGAACCCGCCGAACACCACCGAATGAATCGCGCCGATGCGCGCGCACGCGAGCATCGCGATCGCCGCCTCGGGAATGAGCGGCAGATAAATCGCGACGCGATCGCCGCGATTGACCCCATGCGCGCGCAGCACATTCGCGAACTTGTTGACCTCGACGGACAGCTCCCAGTACGTGAGCGTGCGCCGATCGCCCGGCTCGCCCTCCCAGATCAACGCCGCCTTGTTCCCGATCCCCTCGCGAATGTGCCGATCAATGCAGTTGACCGAGACGTTGAGCGTGCCGCCCACGAACCACCGCACATGCGGCGGCCGCCACTCGAGCGCCGTCCGCCACGGAGTAAACCACTCCAGACGCTGGGCTTCCCGCGTCCAGAACGCGACCGGGTCGGCGTTGGCCTTCTCATAAATCGTGGGATCGGCGAGGGTTGCCGACTTCGCGAACCCCGCCGGCGGTGGGAATCGGCGGTGCTCTTCCAGCAGGACGTCGATGTCGGTCATCGTCGTCTGAATCTCGCATATCTCATGAGTCGCGGCAAACTGCGGTAGGGAAACGCCTTCCGGCTGCTCGATCGACCGATCGCAAACATTGGTGTTTACTCACGTTAGCGAGTTGGGACGGGCCCGGCACCGTTATCGCCACTCTGACGGACATGAATCTGGCGGTACCGGCACGCTTGACGATCGAAAATCGCAACGACTTTCGCCGTGCGCTGCTCGCGTGGATCGACGACGCGATCGCGAATGGCGAGACGGACGTGATATTGGACATGCACCACACCGAGGATCTGGACGTGAGCGGGATTGCGCTGCTGGTCGCGGTGCAGCAGCGAGCGGCGCTCCATGGGCTCGAGATCCGCGTGCACGGCGCGAACGATCGCGTGCGCCAGATGCTCATCGTGTCGCGGATCGCGACCCTGTTTACGGTGGAATGAACTAACTTCCGCTGTGCCGGTTGTCAGGGTCGAGAATATCACACGCCGCTTTGGTCGCCGCGCCGCGCTCGGCGGCGTGAGCTTCGCGCTCGAGCCGCGCGAGTGCCTCGCGATATTTGGGCCGAACGGGGCCGGCAAGACGACATTGCTCAAGATTGTCGCCGGGCTCCTCGTGCCGAGTAGCGGGTCTGTGTCGCCGTCGGGGCTGACGGCTCGCGCGGCCGTCGGCCTGATCTCGCATCAGACAATGTTGTATCCGGAGCTGACGGCGCTCGAGAATGTCGAGTTTGCGGCCCGATTGTATGGGGTGCCGGATCCCCGCCCAGCTTCGCTCGCATCGCTCGACGCGCTCGGCGTCCGGGATCGCGCCGACACGTTCGTCCGGCAGTTGAGTCGCGGGCTCCAGCAGCGGGTGTCGATCGCTCGCTCCTTCGTGCATCAGCCGAGCATTCTGCTGTTGGACGAGCCATTCACGGGGCTCGACGTCCAAGGCGCATCGGTGCTGGCCGACACTTTGATGCGACTCAAGGAATCCGGCGCGGCATTGATCCTCGTCACCCACAACATCGACGAAGGGCTCGCGTTGGCGACATGGGCCGCTGTGCTCAATGAAGGGCGGTTCGTGAGCTACGATCGGCGCGACGGCATCGATCCGGTCGCCTATGCGACTCGGTACCGGGCGCTCATCTCGTGAGTGAAGTGAACGCGCCTGGACTGTTTCGTGCGGCGTGGCTCATCGCCCGCAAAGACTTGCGCACCGAATTCCGCACCCGCAGCGCGTTCTTTTCGGCCGCGATCTTCGCGGTCCTGGCCTCGACGATCTTCTTTTTCGCCTGGGACCCCACCGCGGTCGCGGCGTCAGATCTGGCTCCGGGCGTGATCTGGGTGATCTTCACCTTCGCCGGCATGCTCGGCCTGCACCGCTCGTTCGGCGTCGAATTGACGGATCGCGCGATCGATGGACTCCTCGTCGCTCCGATCGATCGGCGATCCGTGTTCCTCGGCAAAGCGATGGCCAACTTGGTCTTCGTGCTGGCGGTTCAGGCCCTCGCGATCCCCGCCGTCGGCATCATGTACGATGCGCCGCTCACCCGAATCGCCGGGCCGCTGGCGGGTATTGTGGTCCTGGCTGCGATTGGTCTGGTGGCCGTCGGGACGCTCTTCAGCGCGATGACCGTGAACACGCGGTTCGCGGAATTGTTGTTACCCATGCTCTCACTCCCGTTCTTCGTGCCGATCGTGATAGCCGCCGCCCAATCGTCCGAGAAACTGCTGAGCGGCCGGCCCGTGAGCGAAGTGGCGGGATGGCTCGACCTGCTGGCATCTTTCGATCTCGTCTTCGTCTACGCATGCACGATCGCCTTTCCAGCGACTCTCGAGCACTAGCGCCCTTCGATTGGACCATCCTCGTCGCCGTGTTCGCCGTTCTTGGCGTCGCGGCCCGCGCGATCTGGTTCACGCCCATCGAGGCGCGGCAAGGGCCCGCGCAGAAGATTTTCTACGTCCATCCCCCTTCGGCCTTCGTCGGGATGTACATCGGCTTCGGCCTCATGGCGCTCGCCAGCGGCGTGTATCTCTGGCTGCGCGACGAGCGTGCTGATCTGTTCGCCGAAAGCTCCGGCGAAGTCGGACTCGCGTTTCTGACCGTGGCGTTGGTCACCGGTCCAATCTGGGGGAAAACCGTGTGGGGCACATGGTGGACGTGGGACGCACGGCTCACCTCGACTCTGTTCCTCTGGTTCATGGTCGCGGGGTACCTGGTTCTCCGCAGCGCCATCGAAGATCCGGAGCTTCGGGCGCGCTACTCGGCCGTGCTCGCGCTGCTGTCCGTTCCGCTGATTCTGTTCATTCACCTGAGCGTCTACTTCTTCCGGACGCTGCATCCGATGCCGATCGTCCTCAAGCCATCGGAACCGTCGCTGTCGCCCGAGATGCTGACGACGTTCGCGCTCGCGTTCATCGCGATGTTGCTGCTCTACATCGCGCTCGTGCGCGCGCGCTATCGTCTCGCGCTGGACCGGGCGCACCTGGAGGGCGTCGCGTGATTCCCGACAACGCCATCTACTTCGAGGTCGCCTACGTGGCCGCCGGGATCATCTACGCCGCCTACGCCGTGAGTATCTGGTGGCGAGGCCGTCGATTCCGGCAGTAATGGTCGCTCTCGTTGGCGCGGGCCCCGGCGACCCTGATCTGATCACCGTTCGTGGCCGGGATCTCATCGAGCAATCCGATGTCGTGGTGTACGATGCCCTGGTCAACCCGCGCCTCTACGCCCATAAGCAAACCACGATTGGCGTAGGGAAGCGCGGGGGCGACGACGCGTCGGCATCCCAAGCGGATATCAACGCGTTGCTCATTCGCCTCGCGCGGGAAGGGCAGCGCGTCGTGCGTCTCAAAGGCGGGGATCCGTTCGTGTTCGGTCGCGGCAGCGAGGAGGCCCAGGCGCTTGCCGCCGCGGGCATCCCATTTGAGATCGTGCCGGGGGTCACGGCGGGTGTCGCCGCGCCTGCCTACGCCGGCATCCCCGTCACCCATCGCGGTCTCGCCACCTCGGTGACGTTCGTCACCGGCAGCGAAGATCCGACCAAGCCGGACTCGCAGACCGATTGGTCCGCGCTGGCGCGCGTTGGCGGCACGATCGTGCTGTACATGGGCGTCCGTCATTTGCGGCCGATCGCGGAGCACCTCGTGGCTGGCGGCCTGTCAGTCGACACGCCCGCCGCCGCGATCCAGTGGGGTACGTTGGGTGCGCAACGGACCATCGTCGCGACGCTTTCGACGCTGCCGTCCGCGCCCGATCTGGCGTCGCCGCTCATCGTGATCATCGGTCAGACCGTCGCGCTGCGCGAGACGATAGCCTGGTTCGATCGGCGCCCGTTGTTCGGCCGTCGGATTCTCGTGACCCGGGCATCCCAACGTGCCGGCACGCTCGCCGGTCGGCTGCGCGATGCGGGCGCCGATGTGGTCGAACTGCCGTCCACCCGTATCGCTCCACTCGATCCATCGGCGCTTCGCCACGCGGTCCGAAACCTGCCAATGTACCGCCATGTGGTGTTCACGAGTCAAACCGCGGTCGAGTTCTTCTGGTCGGCGTTGCGTGAGGCGACGCTCGACGCTCGGGGCCTGGCGGGTCTCACGGTCACCGCGATCGGTCCCGCGACGGCCGACGCACTCATGGCGCATGGCATCGCGCCGGATGTGATGCCGGATCGCTCGATCGCCGAAGGGGTGGTCGATGCACTTCGCGATCGAGCGCGGGGCACTCGTGTTCTCTATCCAGCGGCCGAAGGTGGCCGTGACATCGTACCTGAGGGCCTGCGCGCCGCGGGGGCGACGGTCGATGTCATCCACGCCTATCGTTCCGAGGCCATCAAAGGTGCCGAGACGGCGGATCGACTCGATCTCGTGACGTTCACGTCGGCGTCGACGGTGACGGGCTATGTCGAGGCAGTCGGTGCGGATGCCGCTCGGGCTACACAGGCGGCAACGATCGGCCCGATCACGTCGGATGCCGCGCGAGCGGCCGGTATCGAGATCGCGGTCGAGTCATCCGAGGCATCCATTCCGGCGTTGGTGGACGCGATCGTCAAGCACTATGCGCATCGGCACGCGTAAATCCGCGCTCGCGCTGGAGCAGGCACGCCAGGTACAAGCGGCACTCGCGGTGCGCGGCGTCGAGAGCGAGCTCGTCACGTTCACGACGCTCGGCGATCAGCGCCTCGATGCCACGTTCGCCGAGATCGGTGGCAAAGGGGTGTTCACGCGGGAGCTCGAGGTGGCACTGGCCGACGGCCGGATCGATTGCGCGGTACACTCGTTCAAGGATCTGCCGACCGATGCGAAGGGCGTGGTGGCTGTGTTGCCCCGCGCTGATCCTCGTGATGTCGTCGTTGGTGCCGCGATTGCCGATCTTCCTCCCGGCGCCCGAGTCGGGACCTCGAGTCTCCGGCGCCGCGCGCAGTTGCTCGCTGTGCGCCGGGATCTCGAAGTCGTCGAGCTGCGCGGCAACGTGCCAACCCGCTTGCGCAAGGTGGCGGAGGGGCAGGTCGCCGCCGGGATCCTCGCGGCGGCTGGACTCGTCCGCCTGGGGGAGACTGATCGCATCACGACGTACTTGGAGCCGCCGACCTGGCTTCCGGCACCGGGGCAGGGGGCGATCGCGATCCAGGTCGGAGAGCCAAATGCGGTGATCGCGTCGCTCAACGATCCGGACACGATGCGCGACGTGACGGCCGAGCGGTCGATGCTTGCCGCGCTCGAGGGCGGGTGTCAGGTCCCGATTGGTGGGCTGGTTCTCAATGGGGTCCTTTACGGCCTCATGGCCGAGATCAACGGCAGTAGAGTGCGGCGAGCCTCGGAGGTTGTCGACCCGGCGGATCCGGCCGCTGCCGGGGTCGCGCTCGCCGCTAGATTGAGGGCATGGACCACTCCCTGACCATCAGGCCGCGACGGTTGCGTCGGACGGCGCAACTCCGGCGGTTGGTGAGGGAGACGCGGTTGGACCCGGCGCAAATGGTCCTGCCGCTATTCGTCCGAACAGGCGCCAACGTTCGCCTGCCGATCTCGTCGATGCCCGGCGTCGCCCAGACGTCGGTCGATGAGATGCTCCGAGACGTGAGTGCGGCGGCCGCGGAGGGTGTCGGCGGCGTCATTCTCTTTGGTATTCCAGACACCAAGGACGAAGAAGGCTCCGGCGCCTGGGATGAGTACGGCGCGGTGCAGCAGGGGATTCGTGCCCTCAAGCGGGAGTTCCCCGATCTCGTCGTGATCGCTGACGTCTGCTTGTGCGAGTACACGTCGCACGGGCACTGTGGGATTCTGCGTGATGGCCTGGTCGACAACGATGCCACGCTGCCGTTGCTGGCGCGTGCGGCAGTGTCGCACGCCGAGGCGGGCGCGGACATCGTGGCGCCGAGCGATATGATGGATGGTCGGGTGGCGGCCATTCGCGCAGCGCTGGACGATGCCGGCCGCACGGACACCGCCATTCTGAGTTACGCCGCGAAGTATGCGTCGGCCTTTTACGGTCCGTTCCGTGAAGCGGCCGAGTCGACGCCAAAGAGTGGCGACCGACGGAGCCATCAGATGGATCCCGCGAACGGGGACGAGGCCCTGCGGGAAGTCGGGCTCGATATCGACGAAGGCGCGGACGCGATCCTGGTCAAGCCGGCGGGCCCCTATCTCGATATCGTGCGCCGGGTGAAAGACACCACGGGCTATCCGGTCGCTGCCTACCAGGTGAGTGGCGAATACTCCATGCTGCACGCGGCGGTCGAGCGCGGCTGGCTCGATTGCGACCGCGCGATGATGGAATCGCTCGTCGGCATCCGCCGCGCGGGGGCCGATTTTATCCTGACTTACTTTGCCACATCTGCCGCGCGCCTGCTTCGCCGCGGCTGGGAGTAGCATGCGTTATCGGACGTTCCCCGGGACCCAAGTCACGGTCAGCGAGGTGGGATTCGGCAACTGGACCACCTCGACTGGATGGTGGGGTGAGATGTCGGATGCCGACGCCATCGCGCTCCATCGCCGCGCGCTCGACGATCACGGCATCACGTTCTTCGACACGGCCGATGCGTACGGCAACGGCCGCGCGGAGCGCCAGGTCTCGGCCGCATTTGCCGGTCGCCGTTCGGAGGTGGTCTACGCCACGAAGATCGGCTATGACATCTACGACGCGGAGGCGCGGGCGGCCCGTCGCGGCCAATCCGAGCTGCCGATGCGCACCGATCCAGCGTATCTCCGGCTGGCCGTCGATCGCTGCCTGGAGCGTCTCGAGACCGACTACATCGACGTGCTGCAGATTCACAACGTGAAGATGGAGCACGTGCGCGATGCGCAGCTCTGGGGTACGCTGCGCGACCTCAAACGCGAGGGCAAGATCCGCGTCTGGGGCGCGGCCTTTGGTCCAGCCATCGGCTGGCTCTACGAAGCCGTCGAGTTGTGCGAGCGCGAGCCCGACATCGGGATGATCCAGATGATCTGGAACATTCTCGAGCAACATCCCGGCACCGCGATGATCGACGCGGCCCGGCGCTCCGCTCCCCACTGCGCTTTCACTATCCGTGTCACGCATGCGTCCGGAATGCTAGAGGGGAAGTACACGGAGGATACGGTCTTTCCGGAGCACGACCACCGCCGCCACCGTCCGCGGTCGTGGTTGATCAACGGCATCAAGAAGATCCGCACGCTGGATTTCTTGACGACCGAGATGACTTTGGGCCAAGCGGCCATCAAATGGCTTCTGGCCGAGCCTCTGGTCATGTCGGCGCTGCCGAATATCTATGACGCGGTGCAGCTGGCTGAGTTTGCCGCGGCTAGCGACCTGCCAGATCTGTCGTCAGCGCAGATGCAGCGCGTCGCCGAGTTGGCGACGACGAACTTCGGTGTCGACGAACCACCGATGGCCTACAAGGGCACGATGGAGCGTCCTACCGCCGGGGTGTAAACGCCAGCCCTGACGGCTGGTTCACCGTGCTTCCGGACGGGATGACCTTCGCGGGCGTGACGACCCCGCTCGTGGTCAGCTGAGCGGCGGACAATTCGACGACCGAGCTGGTTGCGAACGTGTTCGAAAAATTGGCGAGCCACAAGTCGCCACTCGCATCGAACACGAGACCCACGAGCAGCGTTCCGTGGATCGCGACCGTGGTCGTGGGCATCGGATCGCCACCCGCCGCGAGCTGGGTCGGCGTGTAGTCGAACACGGTCGAATCGTTCGTCGTCACCCACAAGTCCCCGGCCGCATCGAACGCGATCGCCGTGGGAAACGCGTGCCTGGGGAGCCCGACCAACGTGACCGGTGGCGACGTCTGAACGCCGGTGCCCGTCAAGCTCGCACGAGGATACTCATAGATCGTGCTCGTCGCGAGATCGCCGACCCAGAGGTTCCCGTGCGCGTCGAACGCGATGGCCTGGGGCCCTATGACGGGTGCGCGACACCCCTGCGTGAGCTTGAGTGAGGGCGCGGCGTACTGACCCGCCCGATATTCGACGATCGCACAGTTGTCGACGCTCGTGATCCACAGATTCCCGGCGCTATCGAACGCGAGCCCTCCCGTGAGCGTCAGGCTCGAGTCGGCGATCGTCACCCGCGGGCTCGGCGCCGCGCTATCGAGCTGCGCGACCGTATACTCGAAGACCGACGCTAAGACCGTGTCCTCGACCGGTGTGCGCGTCAGCTCGACCCACAGATTGCCGCTCGGGTCGAACGCGATCGCCTTTGGCCCATCGAACTCGGGCGGCTGCGTGATGCGCCGCGATCCGCCAAGCTCCACGAGCCCGGTCCGCGCGAGATTGTTCGCGACCCAAGGGCCGGCAGCTTGAATGGGCTTGGAAGGGCCCGATGCCGGTGCGCCGCAGCCGACGATGGCCGCCAGGGTGAGTACGACGCACGCCCTAATTGACGCGGCGAAATACCAGCGATGCGTTGATCCCGCCGAATCCGAACGAGTTCGATAACACATGTTCGACGCGCTGATCTCGTCCCACCGACGGGATGTAATCGAGATCGCACTCGCTGTCCGGCTCCTCGAGATTGATCGTCGGTGGCAGCCACTCGTGGGTGAGACTTAAGCTACAAATCGCGGCCTCAATGGCGCCCGAGGCGCCCAGGGCATGGCCGTAGTAGCCCTTGGTCCCGCTGACCGGCACCTTGTAGGCCCCGTCGCCGAATACTTGCTTGATCGCGACGGTCTCCGTCGGGTCGTTGAGCGGCGTCGAGCTGCCATGCGCGTTGACGTAGCCGATCTCGCCCGGCTCCAGCGCGGCATCGCGAAGCGCGAGCCGTATCGACCGCGCGGCCTGTGTTCCGTTCGGCAACGGCGCCGTCATGTGATACGCGTCGTTCGTCGTCCCATAGCCGACGATCTCGGCGTACATCCGCGCGCCGCGTGCCACGGCGCGCGTGTACTCCTCGAGCACCAGCACGACCGCGGCCTCGCCCATGACGAATCCATCGCGATCCTTGTCGAAGGGCCGCGAGGCATGTCCCGGATCGTCATTGCGCGTCGACATCGCACGGATCAACGCGAACGCGCCATAGCACAACGGCGCGAGCGGAGTTTCCGAGGCGCCCGACAGCATCGCGTCCGCATAGCCGTCCCGAATCAGGCGAAAGGCGTCGCCGATCGCGATCGTGCCCGAGGCGCAGCTCATCGCGTTCGTGGAATTGGGCCCCGAGATCCCGAACTCGATCGCGATGTTGCAGCTCGCCGCCCCGCCATACACCGCCAACGCAACGATCGGGTCCACCGCGCGCAGTCCGCCGCCGAGGAAGCGCTTGGACTGCTCCTCGGCAAACGCGACGCCGCCTAGCGCGGATCCCATATTGGCGCCAACGCGGTCGCGATCCTCGCGCGCGAGATCGAGCTCCGCATCCTCCAGCGCCATGCGCGCCGCCACGACCGAGAACTGCCCGAACCGGTCGAGCCGCTTCGCGCGCTTGGCCTCGATATGATCGCTGGCGACGAAATCACAGACCTCGGCCGCCACCTGACTCCGAAACTGGGACGCGTCGAACCGCGTCACGGGGCCCACCGCCGACTGCTCCCGGCGCAGTCCCTGCCACAACCCGTCCCTCGACAATCCGATCGGCGTGATGGCGCCGATGCCCGTCACGACGACCCGGCGTCGCTCGGTCATACGTGTTCTCCCCTGCTGCGTTCAGCCACACCGGCCAACCCCGCCAGCGTGCGCGACGCGATGCCGTGCACGAAGACCGGTCCGATGACGCCATCGGCGGCAAGCCGCGAGATGAGCGGCCACGGGGGGCCGTCCCACTCGTGGACAATGCGCACGTGCGTCCCCTCACGACGGGGCTCGAATGACCAGAGCACGTCCATACCGGTCGTTATTCCCTCGATGTGGCGATAGCGGATTCCGAACTCTATTCCGGCCTTCATCTCGGACACCCACCGCGTTGGCCAATTCGCGAAACCGAACGGCCGATTGGCCGACATCTCGACCACCCCGGTCGCCCGGAACCGCACATATCGATAGTGTGGCAAAAGCGCCGGCCACCGCTCCACATCGGCCGCCAGAGCATAAATGCGACCAAGCGGAGCGTGCACGAGACGTTCGTCGATCGTTTTCATCGTGGGCCGCCCGTAGGGGCCCAGGTAGCCGCCACCCGGAATCCCAGGTGCTCCCGAATCCTCGGGTCGGCCCCCGTCGCCCCGCTGATGATTTCGCGCAGCTCCCCAGGCCGAAATCCGCGCCGGATCGACATCATGCCGTCGTGCCGGCTCACCGGATGGAACCCCAGCACGAACGAAAAGAGCCACAGCAGGCCGACCGCCAAGTCCGAACGCAACAGATCACTGACGATCACGCGGACGCGGGCCACCCGGTCGAGCTCGCGGAGCAGGGCGATCGCGTCACCGTCGAAAAAGTGATGCAGCACCTGAGAACAGATGACGACGTCGACGCTGTGATCGGCGAAGGGCAACGCCCGGCCATCGCCGACGACCGCCGCGGCGGTTGCCGCCCGCGCGTCCGCCGCCAACCACTCGGCGGCCTCGAGTCCCACGGTATCGAGCGTGATACCATGACGCGCGGCGACCGCTCTCGCCTGTCGCGGGATGTCTCCCAAGCCTGTCCCGACATCGAGCAGCGTCGCGCGCGCCGGCAAGAACGGCACGACCGTCTCGAGCTCACGCATGACCGCTCGCGTGCCGCCCATGAGAGAATTCGCGAGCATGACATCGCGCAACGAGCGACGCGCGAGGGCCGGATCGACGTCCGGCGCATCGAGAATCTCGTCCCCGCTCGGACGGGTGCGCGGATCAGCGCTCGATTTGAGCGTAGCCACCGCGATAGTAGAGCAGTGGGCTGGCCGGCCGCGTCTCCGCGTGCTCGACCTCACCGATGAAAATCGTATGATCGCCCGCCGGGACGGCTCGCGCGGCGCGGCACTCCAGGTATGCCAACACGTCATCGAGAATCGGCGCGCCACACGTGCCGCGCGTGAAGCCGACGCCCTCGAACCGGTCGGTTTCCGGCGCCGCGAAACGCCGGCCCAACGCTTCCTGGTTGGCGGACAGGATGTTGATCACGAAATGCGAGCACGCGGTCATGGCCGGGTGCAGCGAGGCCTCGTGATCGATGCACACGAGGATGAGGGGCGGCGTGAGGCTGAGCGACGCGAAAGAGTTCACCGTGAGACCGTGGTCGACCGACGCCGAGTCGCGCGCGGTGACGACGGTGACGCCGGTCGCGAACCGGCCCAGGACGCTGCGAAACTCATCCGGGTCGATGCTCATGAAGCGAGAAGTCGAAGAAGGTACGATGGGCGGAGCACTTCCTTGGGCGGGACGAAGTCCCCAGTGACACCAACGAAAAGGTCCGCCATATCACGACGTCGGGCCAGCGTGCGCGCCGCCCGATTCATCATCGCCGGATACGCCGTGGCGGCGCCGACGATGCGTTCGACCATCCACTTGCCGCCGAACTCGTGTCGCCGGCACCGCTCGTACGCTTCCAAGGCCACGTCGGCTTTCCGGTCACTGCCGGACCGCACGGCCTCGAAGGCATACCCCAACAGTAACTCGCCCCCTCGAAGCGCGGCATAAATGCCCTCGCCGGTGAACGGATCAAAGAAATCCGCCGCATCGCCGACGAGCGCCGCCCCAGGTGCCCAGGCCCTTCTCGCGTGTTGCGCGAACGGTCCCGTCGCACAGACCTCCGAGACTCGCTCGGCATTCGCGAATCGCGGCGCCAAATGTGGTCGTCGCGTGATCCACGCCGTCAGAAATCCGCCGGGATCTCCCCGAATCAGCCGCGCCGCACGAGTCGAGACTACCAGGGCGACATTCGTCTCGCCGTTTCCAACGTCGGCCAATCCCACATAGCCGTCGCGCTCGACGTGCATTTCGCCCGAGGTGCCGATCCCTTCGATGCCTCGATAATGCGTGACCAACGCGATGCGCCGTGGCCACAGCGCGTAGTGCGTCAGGCCAAGTCTTCGCCCAACGATCGATCGCAAACCATCGGCACCGATAACGAGCTTACTGCGCAGCGTCTTCATACCGGCACGGACACCCATCACACGCCCGGTGCGCTCGCGCAGCACGTCGGTGACGCGGCATTCTTCGATAACGCGAGCGCCGGAGGCGCGAGCACAGTTCAGCAGCAGGGTGTCGAGATGCCGCCGACGCAAGGCGAGCCCACGATCGCGGAAACCATGGAACCCGTGCGATGCCGCGAACTCGCCATAGATCTCAGCCCCGCTCGGACTCCTGACGAGCATCCCGGACAGCTGCGCGGCGCCAGCCGCCTCGGCCGCCTCCAATGCTCCCATGTCGCTCAGGATACGCGAGGCCTGCGGACTCAGGTACTCAGCGCACACTTTGTCCCGAGGAAACCGCGCCCGGTCGAGCACGAGCACGTCGACACCCGCGCGGGCCAACGCCCACGCGGTCGCCGATCCAGCCGGCCCGCCCCCGACAACGATTACCTCGGCGTCCATATCCCTCCCCATATACTCGCCGCCGCGCCGATCGCTGAGCTCACCGCGTTTACGCCGTCGTTGGTGAGCCAACGGACGCCACCGGCGTGGGCCGTTTCAGCGCCGCAGCTATGTACCAACCGCTCCGTCATGAGGTTGCAATCCGGGCACCGCCGGCGTGCTTGGAGCGTCGCGCCGAGGACGGAGTCGGCCGTCGACCCAACTATGCCGCCAACAATCGCCGCGACCGCCGCGTGCGCCGGCCACCCCAGCGCCATCGCTGCAGCGCCCACGAACACGGCGCCGGCGACCGCCGCCAAGGTACCCGGCACGGTTACCCCGCCGGACATCCCGGCTGTCACGGGCCGCCAGGTAATAATCGATCGCGGGAGTGCTTTGGCTCTCGTGCCGATCTCCGTGGCCCAGGTGTCCGACGTGGACGCCGCCAGCGCACCGGCGCCGACGGCTTGCCAAATGGTGGTGGGCCAGAGCACGAACGCGCCAGCCGCGACCGCGAACCATCCGCCGTTCGCCAGCACCTGCATGGCGTCCCGCTCGCCACCCTTCTCCGCGATGCCGCTCGCATCTCCGCCGAGACGCGAGAGAAGCGTCGAGCTGAGAAAGAACGCGATCAAGAGGGCGCCCCAGTCCCATCCCGCCGCGACGGACAGGGTACCGAGGATGATCGCACATATGGCGCCGTCGGCCGACAGGGACCGTGCGCGACGCGCGCCGATGGCGATCGCGAGTGCTGCGACGAGGCCTCCAGCGGTTCGGACACCGAGCGCACTCACCACCCAAGTATAAATTGCGCGCACCCGAGCGTGCCTTTAGGCTTCGGGGCATCAGTATGCCCGCTACGGTCGACGCCCTTCTCCCACTCAGCTTACTGGAAGCCGTTCGGAGCGTCGATGCACCGCAGGACGACCAGGAAGCCGAGCTGGTGCCGGAGCTGCGCAATAAGCGCCTGGGGTTGAGCGAGACGGTCTACGCTCAGATCCGCCGGTACTCCGTTGCGGCGAAGAAGAGAGAGCGCACGTCGCACGACGAGGCCGTGGCGCTGGCCCGCCTGATCGGGCGCCGGTCCGATGCCGCCGAAGTCTTCGAATCCGCGGGCCGCATCATGGCGCGCGAGTCGCTGGCTACGACATCGCCAATGACGCAGCAGATCATTCTCGTGCTGCCGTCGATCCTCGCGCGGCCACTCGCCCTTCGTCAGGCGCGACGCATCGCGACCCGTTTCCTGAACGGAACCATCAGTCGCGTTGGCAGTGCGCTGGTGCTCGAGGTGCCGGTGTCCGTCACGCTCGATTCCGCGCCGAACGAGCGTGGATGCGCGTACTACGAGTCGGTGTTGCGTGAGCTGGTGCGCCTGCTCGTGGGCGGAACGGGAGCCGTGGAGCACGTGCGGTGCACGAGCCGGGGCGAAGGGACCTGCGAGTGGCGCGCTGAGTGGCGGGCCGGGGGAGGGTGATCGGTCTGTGCTGACTCCGGAGACACTCCCGGACGTCCAAGCGACGCTCCAGACCATGGGCGTCGACGGATGGTTGTTGTTCGACTTCCGCGGCACCAATCCTATCGCATCGGCGATGCTGCGCTTGGGCGGCTTGGTCACGCGCCGGTGCTTTGGGTTCGTTCCGAGCAGCGGCACGCCAGTCGCGCTGACGCATGCGATCGAGCAGCAACCGTGGCGTCACTGGCCAAGGGAGTGGCGGCGTGAGATCTACAGCGGCTGGCGATCGTTGGAAGAGCTGCTCGCCAAGTACCTGCACGGAAAGCGCGTGGCGATGGAGTATTCACCGGGCGATGGCGTGCCATATCTCGACCGGATCCCCGCGGGTGTGATCGAGATGGTGCGCGCGGCGGGCGCCGAGGTCGTGACATCGGCCGATCTGGTGAGCCGTTTCTATGCGCGGTGGACGCCGGCCCAGGTCGCGTCGCATCGGCGCGCCGCCCAGGCGATCGCTGAGATCGCGCGCAACGCGTTTTCGCTCGCCGGCGCGCAGACGCTGTCAGAGTTCGAGCTCGCCCAGTGGATCCGCGATGCCTTCACGCGCGGTGGCCTGGTCACCGATCACGGGCCGATCGTGGCGATCGGCCCCAATGCCGCGAACCCGCACTACGAACCCTCCCCGACCCGTTCGGCCCAGATCGCGCCCGGGAGTGTATTGCTGATCGATCTCTTCGCCCGCGAGCCCGATGGCGTGTGGGCGGATCAGACGTGGGTCGGCACGCTCGGCGCGCCGGACACGCGGACGACGCAGATCTGGGAGACCGTGCGCGACGCCAGGGACGCGGCGATCACGCTGATCCGGTCACGCCTGACGGCGGGTCAAATCGTGCGGGGCATGGAAGCCGACGATGCGGCGCGGGCGGTGATCAGCGGGAAGGGCTACGGCCCAAACTTCACGCACCGGACGGGTCACTCGATCGACGCCTACGAGCTGCACGGCGCGGGCCCGCACTTGGATCACCTCGAGAGCCGCGACGATCGCGCCCTGACGCCGGGCGTCGCGTTCTCGATCGAGCCTGGGATCTACCTACCAGGCGAAATCGGCGTCCGCAGCGAGGTCAATGCCGTCGTTGGGGACGCCGATTTGCTGGTCACGCCGGCTATGCCCCAGCGTGACCTGTTCGTCGTGTAGATTATCGTTGTTACTCCAACGACTTCTTTAACATGCACGCGAAGCAGGTCGGCTACTCAGAGATGCGCCTAAGCCGATCGCCGATCTTTTAATAGCGGCGTTTTTTGCCGCTATTAAAAAATCTCGCGCTGCTTGACTTCGTACGACGCCGTCGCCGGAGCGCTCCGGAGGCGGTGCGCCGGGATCGCGATCGCGACCAGGTGCGCCGACTTCGAGACCGTGATCGGCCCCGTGTATACCGGCGAATCCCACTGGGGCGCCTTCCCGTCGAGCGTGTAATAAATCGTCGCGTCCGGGGCGGCATCCGAAATGGTAATCGTCACCGGCCCATCGTACGAGCCTGACTGAACCGAGAACGTCGGGGTCGGTGCCGGCCGCTCCGACTCATCCTCGATCTTGATCCGCTGCGCGCCACGCGACTCGGCCGTGAAGCCGGTGCTGTTCATGGCTTTGGTGTCCGCCGACATCTCGGCGAATGCCTGGCGAGGCGAGAACACCGAAAACGGGGCCTGATACTGATACATCGGCTGCATGGACTGCAGTTGGCTGTTGTAGCTCTGCATCATGAGGCCGGGATATCCCTGCGCCCCAGCCGACCCGGCAACCACCAACGACGCGAACGCGACCCAGCGCATAATCGAGCCTCCGGTTAGACCCCAATATACCATCCGTCCCACAAAATGTTCATCGCCCATACCGTCGCCAATCCGCTTGCTGAGCCGCGCCCCCGGCGGAGCCTGACGGGTAGTCTCTCTGGATGCGCATGCGGCTGGCGACCTGCGGCGCGCTGGCGCTGCTTGCCGCCGTCGCGTCCGCTCAAACTACGTCGCGACCGAACCTTAGGGCGGGCGCCCCGCCGACGCTGCGCGTGTTCCTCGACTGCTCGGCCAGCGTCACCTGCGATTCCGCTTACGTTCGCACCGCCATCAGCTATGTCTCGTACGTCCGCGACCCGTCGGTCGCCGATGTTCACGTTCTGTTAACAGCCGAACCCACGGGATCGGGCGGTCAGGTTACCACCGGTCGATTTATCGGCCGCGCGGCGCTCGCGGGTCTCACCGATACCATTGACATCGCGACCGCGCGTGGCGCAACGGATGACGAGCAACGTCGCGCCATTGTCCGCCTGCTGAACTTGGGCTTAGTGCGCTTCGTCGCGCACACGGGCCTGGCACAGGATCTATCGATCTCTTATAGCTCAAACGTGAGCAACTCGTCGACGATACGCCGACCCGACCCGTGGCACGCGTGGGTCTTTGGCATCAGCCTCGCGGGCCAGTTCGCCGGTCAGGAGTCGTCGCAGCAGGCGCAAGTCGCCGGCGCATTCACGGCGGATCACGTGACCGACGCCTGGCGCTTGGACTTTTCGTTCACGAATGCGTACACCGAGAGCGATCTTCACGTCGACTCGGTCAATGAGACGACCATCCAGCGGTACCTTCTCGGCACCGCCCAAATCGCGCGCAGTGTGTCGCCCCATTGGTCCGCCGGCTTCGTCGCGTCGGCTTCCTCCTCGACTTTCTTGAACGAGGAGCTCGCCGCCCACTTCGCGCCCGCCGTGGAATTCGACGTCTTCCCATATGCCCAGGCGACACACCATCAACTGACGTTTCTGTACGCGCTCGGCGGGACATACTTTCGGTTCGATGAGCGCACCATCTTCGACAAGCGAACGGAGATCCGCCCCGATCAGACCTTCACGGTCGCGCTCGCGGCCACGGAGCCGTGGGGTTCGCTGACCGGTGCGCTCCAGGCCGCGGCGCTGCTCGACGACTTCCGGAGAAACCGGCAGATCCTCTACGGCGATTTCCGCGTTCGCATCTTGAGCGGCCTGAGCATCGAAATTCAGCCGAGCGTGTCGGCGATTCACGATCAGATCTATCTGCCAGCGGCCGGTGCCACGCGCGATGATATTCTGCTCGCCCGCCAGCAGCTGGCGACCGCGTATCAATATCAAATGTCGGTTGGCCTGACCTTTACGTTCGGCAGCATCTTCAATGGCATCGTGAACCCGCGGTTCAATCGCGCGATGACCGCGGGATCATCGGGCTCGCCGTACTAACGTCGGCTCGCCCGTACTAACGGAGCCGTCGTAGATACCGGTCGGGTGCCGCGAGAAACTCCCGCGTCAGCCGAACCCCGGGCAGCTCGTCATACGTCGCCTCGGCAATTGTGCCGCCGTCAAACGAGTAAATCGTCGCGTCCGGGAACGCGAGGAGAATCGGCGAGTGCGTCGCGATGACAAACTGTCCGTCCTCCCGCACCATATCGAACAGATGCGCCAACAACGCCAGTTGACTCTGCGGCGACAGTGCCGCTTCCGGCTCATCGATCAGATAGAGCCCACCCTTCTTGAACCGCGCCGCGAAGAAGGCAAGGAACCCTTCGCCGTGCGATCGGGCGTCGAGATCGCCGCCATAGCGCTGCTCGATCTCGTGCGCCGAGCGGCGTGAGGGGCCGGTCGCGAGTGTGCGCGCCCAATCGGAGCGCCCGGTATTCCGATACTCCGCATCGATCTCCGCCGACTCTCGCCGCATCGCCTCGCGCAGTTGCGCGGTCTCCTTCGCGAATCCGAAGAAATCTTCGGCGCGGAGAAAGAACCCGCTGACGGTTCGACGTTCCCAGGAGAGATCGAGCTGTTTGCCGAGCACGCGCTGGCGGGCGAGCGAGGGATCGCGCTCGACCGAGTCGCTGCCCGCGGTCGCCAAGTGCGTCGCGCTCGCGAGCGCCTCGAGGACCGTCGACTTGCCTGATCCGTTCTCGCCGACGAAGAACGTCACCGGCCGGGTGAACGCGATCTCGCGCAAGTTGCGGATCGCGTCGACCGAGAAAGGGAAGGCGCTCGGGTTCTCGTGGTCCGGCGCGCCGCGATAGCGCACCGAGGCCAGGTAAATCGTCATTGCCAGATTTTGGGATCTTCCAAGCCGAGGCGCCAGAGCGCGAACGTCCGTGGTCCGAGTGCGCGGACCCGAGCGGCCAGCGTGTCGAGCGTTACCGCGTCGCAGATCCAGGTCGAGTTGTCCGGCGAGTGGAGATTTTGTGACGCGCTATCTCGCACCAGATCATGGCCGGCGTCATTGAACCCCACGACGGTCGCTGGGCCATGGGCGGGCCAGCGGTAGCCATAGACTGGTAGCGCGACTACAACTCGACTCTCATTCCCCCTGCCCCCCTCAGCGAGCCGGCGCGTCACCATGTTCGCTACCCAATCTGGTGATGCGATCGGGCCTGGCGGCGCGTTCTGCCAGTGTTCGTCGTAC
>DASRDS010000228.1:0-9715 GCA_035652495.1 Gemmatimonadaceae bacterium | reverse complement strand
ACAATGCCCATCCCACCGCGCCCCACCTCGCGCTCGACGACGTACGCCGGGGCAAGGACGTTGGCGACACGGGCTTGCAACTCCTGGTCGGCCGATTCGGAAGTGTTTGGCGGCACAGCCTTGTTAGTGTAGCACCAATGCAAGACGCCCGAAAGGAGACGCGCTCAGCCGTAGCAAGGTAAGGGCCGCGAACCGGTCAGCGCGGCAGGGGGTAAGTGTCACGAAGGCGGGGGCACGTTGCGGTTTCGGCCGGCTTGGCGTAACTCGGATAGCTCCGATCTTGCTGATAATGGGCCGATCCCCGCACGGGGAAAAAAACGGCACCAACCAGAGCTGGAGTTCTAATGGCAACACGTCAGACACTCCCCGTTCTGCCTTTGCGCGGAACGGTGATCTTTCCGGGGCTGACCCAGCCGATAGCGGCGGGACGCCCGGGCACGCTGCGCGCGATCGAGGCGGCGCTCAAGGGCGACCGGCTCGTCTTCGCCGTGGCCCAAAAGGACAACACCGACGAGCCAGCGCCGGACATTCTGTATACGATGGGCGTCATCGCGCGCATCGGGCAGATCCAGCGCGGCCTGGGTGGAGTGCAGCTGCTCCTGCAGGGCGAGCAACGCGCCACCGCCCTTCAATTCACGACCACCGACAACTACCTCGCCGCCGTCGTCATGCCGGTCGAGGAGATGACGCCGCTCAATGAACAGGATGCGGCTTTCGAAGCCCTCCACAAGGAGATCCGCGAGCGGGCCGCCGAGCTGGGCGAGCGCCGTGGGTTGCCCGAGGAGGTCGTGCATCAGGTGCTCGACTCGGTCACCGAGCCGGGCAAGTTCGCCGACCTGGTCGCGGGGTACATCGAGTTGAGTGTCGCCGAGAAGCAGGGGCTTCTCGAAACACTCTCCGTCGAGGAACGCCTGCGCCGCGTGCTCGTCCACGTGCAGCGCCAGATCGGCCTTTTGGAAGCCCAGGAAGAAATCAAATCCCAAGTTCAAGAAGAACTCGGTGAACGACAGCGCGAGATGTACCTGCGCGAGCAGATGAAGGCGATTCAAAAAGAGCTGGGCGACGATGACTCCGCGCGAGAAGTCAATGAATTGCGGGATAAGCTCAACAAACTCGAGTTGCCCAAAGAAGCCCGTACGGAAGTAGAGCGGGAATTGGGAAGACTCGAACGGGCCGGACGCGAGTCGATGGAAGCGCAGGTGATCCGCACGTACTTGGAGTGGATCGCCGAGCTGCCGTGGAACGCGCGGTCAGATGATAAACTAGAACTAGGTCGCGCAGAGTCGGTTCTGGACGAGGATCACTACGGCTTGAAGGATGTGAAAGACCGTGTGCTGGAATTCCTGGCCGTAAGACAGCTCCGCGCCCAGCAACTGGCCAACGAGGTCGAGACCACGGGCGAAGTCCCGGCGGCAAAGCTCAAGGCGCGCAAAGAAGACGCAACCCCGAGCCTCAAGTCGACCGACGACGATGACCGTCGCATCTCGGACACAAAGGAAGCCAAGGCGCGCGCGATGGCGCGTGGCCCGATCCTTCTCTTCGTCGGTCCGCCAGGCGTCGGCAAAACCTCGATCGCGAAGTCGATAGCCCGGTCGCTAGGACGTGAATACGTCCGAGTGTCCCTCGGCGGCACGCGGGATGAGGCGGACATTCGTGGACACCGCCGCACGTATGTCGGCGCCATGCCCGGCCGCATCATCCAGGGTATGAAGCAGGCGGGCACGAAAAACCCGGTCTTCCTGCTCGACGAAGTCGACAAGCTCGGCACGAGTTACCAGGGCGACCCGGCGTCGGCACTGCTCGAGGTGCTCGATCCGGCCCAGAACGACACATTCACGGATCACTACCTCGGCATCCCGTTCGACCTGAGCGAAGTTCTTTTTATCGCGACGGCGAACTTCATCCAGAATATCCCGGGACCTCTGCTCGATAGAATGGAGGTTGTGGAGTTTGCCGGATACACCGAGCGTGAAAAGGCGGAGATCGCCAAGACGTATCTGATTCCGAGACAGCTCGAGGAGTCAGGCCTCAATGCCGGTGGCCGCAAAGTCACGTTCGACGACGAGGCCGTGATGCGCATCGTCTCCGAGTACACTCGCGAGGCCGGTGTGCGTCAGCTCGAGCGTCAGATCGGCGCGGTCGCGCGGAAGATCGCGCGGCGGCTGGCGAGCGGCGGCACGGACGATCTCAAGATCACCGCGGACGACGTGCGGGAGCTGCTCGGGCGGCCGAGGGTGCACCCAGAGCGGGCCAACGAACAGAACGAAGTTGGCGTCGCGACGGGTATGTTCTACACGCCGATGGGTGGCGACATCATGTTCGTCGAAGCCGCGATCCGGCGACTCGGATCGGCGCCTCGCACCGACGACGAAAAGGTCCAGGTGAGCGGTGGCGGCAACGTCTCGCTGATCCTCACCGGACAGCTCGGCGACGTGATGAAGGAATCCGCGCGCGCGGCGCTCACGTATGCGGCAACGCATGCCTCGCGGTTGCAGATCCCCGAAGAGCGGCTCGGCTCCATGGAAGTCCACGTGCACGTACCGGCCGGCGCCATTCCAAAGGATGGACCGTCCGCCGGTGTGACCATGGCGACCGCCCTGGTGAGCGCGATGTCGGGACGACCCGTTCGACGCGACGTCGCCATGACCGGAGAGATCACGCTGCGTGGGCGTGTGTTACCGATCGGTGGGCTCAAGGAAAAGGTGCTCGGGGCTCACCGTGCCGGGATAGGAGTCATCGTTCTGCCGAAGGCGAACGAGGCGGATATGGAGGACATTCCGGAGGAAGTCCGGAATGTGCTCAAGTTCTATCCGGTCGAGACGCTCGATGAGGTCTTCGCGGTCGCGTTGCTGCCGGCGACGAAGCCGGTCGCGACGCGGAAGACCGAGATGGAAGAGGCCGAAGAGGAGGCCGCCATCGCTGGCTGACGGCGTTATTGGATGGGGCCGCCGCTGAAGATGCTCGTGATGTCGAAGCGCAACGCGAGCGGCTCGGTTCCAGGCAAGAAGTACTCGGTATAGCGCTGGTCCGGCGGGGTCGACCCGTCGGCCAGCGTTCCTGTTTGCCGGTCCAACTCCGCCGTGATCAACGTTGCTGGCGGAGTCCACTCACCTGGTTGATGGCCAGCATAGTACTGAGCCATGAGGTGGCCCCAGACCGGCGCGGCCAGGGAGCCGCCCGCGGCGCCGGCGGCGATTGGGCGCGGGTGATCGAAGCCGAGCCAGACGCCGGTGACCAGGTCGGGCGTCATGCCGATAAACCAGACGTCGCTCTCGTCATTGGTCGTCCCCGTCTTGCCCGCCGCGGGAAGCGAGGTGCCGATGATCTTGCGGACGCCAGCGGCGGTGCCGCGATCGATGACGTCGCGCATCATGTCGCGCACGATGTAGGCGACGTTGGAGTCCAGCGCGGGCGACGTTGGGCCACCCTCGCCAGCCCAGACGAGCCGACCGGCGCGATCGTCGACGTGCAGGATCGACCGGGGCTGGATCGCGATGCCGCCGTTCGCCAGCGGCGCGTAGGCCGAGACGAGCTCGATCGGCCGCACGTCGGATGCGCCGATCGCCGAGGCGGGAAATGGCGCGATCGGTGTCGTGATACCGAGGCGTTGGGCGAGCGCGATCACCGTGTCGATGCCGACGGCGAGGCCAAGTTGAATGGCCACGGTGTTTCGTGATTTGGTGAGCGCCTCCCGCATCGTGAGCGGGCCCAGGAACTGGTGGTCCGAGTTCTCGGGCTTGTAGGTCGTGCCATCGTCCAGCGGGATCGCCAGCGCCGTGTCGTAGACGATCGTGTTCGCCGTGATGCTGTCGGCGATCGCGGCGGCGTAGACGATCGGCTTGAACGCCGAGCCCGGCTGCCGCAGCGCGGAGAGTGCGCGGTCGTAGGGCGAGTCCGCATAGTCCCGGCCTCCCACTAACGCACGGACTTCTCCGGTCGTCGGGTCGAGCGAGATCAAGAGGCCTTGTAGATAGTCTTTCGATGTGCCGTACTTGGGGTTCGAGTAGCCCGGGCGATCTTCTACGGCCTTCGCTCCATCACGGACGGCCGTGATGGCCGCGCGCTGCAAACTCGGGTCGAGCGTCGTGTACAGCCGATAGCCACCGCTGTCTACCGGAATACCCGCGTGCTGAGCCTCGGTGCGGACAGCATCAACGAAATAAGGCGCGAGCCCGTGCACGTCCGGATTCACCACGAGCGCCTCGGCCCTCGCTTTGTCGGCCGCGTCCCGTGTGATCAAATCCTGATCCGCCATGAGCCGCAGGACCAGGTTCCGCCGTGCGGTGGCCCGGTCAGGATGGCGAATTGGGTCGTAGTAGGGCGGACTTCGAGGGAGAGCCGCCAAAGTCGCCGCTTGGGACAGCGACAGATGCGCGGCGTCCACGCCGAAGTAATGCCGAGCCGCGGCGTCGATCCCGTACCAACCGTGGCCGAGCTCGATCTGGTTTAGATACGCCTCGAGAATCTGCTTCTTGGAGTAGTGCCGCTCCATCTCCCGAGCGGCCGCCTGCTCGCGCAGCTTCCGGTCGACGCTCTTGTCGCGTCGACTGACTACGTCGGGATGCATGTTCCCGACGAGCTGCATCGTGATCGTACTGCCCCCGCGGGCATGCCCCTTGAGCGCGTCCTTGAGAACGCCAAAGATGCCTTCGACGTCGACCCCATCATGACGGTAGAACCGCCGGTCCTCCACGGCGATGAACGCCTGGGGCACATACGCCGGCAGGGACCCCAGCGAGACGCTCGTACGAATTTGGCGTCCGAACTCGCCGATCCAGGTGCCATCCCGGGCAATGACGATCGACGACTGCGGTGCGTCGATAATCTGCCAGGGCGCTGACACGGGCGGCTGAACCACCAGCCAGAGCGCCCACACTAAGTGCATATATTTAGAGTATGCCGCCGTACTTAAACGTTGCCATCGGACAAATCTCGCCTCGCAAAGCTGATTACGCCGGGAATCTCCAGCAACTCGCGGCGTTGTTCGAGCGCGTCGACCGGCTGACGCCGCGTCCGCAAGTGCTGCATCTGCCGGAGACGGCCCTTACCGGATACTTCCTCGAAGGCGGCACCGAAGAGGTCGCGCTGACCGCCGGCGCGTTGGCCGCCGACCTCCAACGGATCTACACCTCGCGGCAGCCGTTGGACGTGGTCATCGGGTTCTACGAGCGGTGGCAGGGGATTCTGTACAACAGCGCCATGTACGTCACGCTGGGGGGATCCGATCCGGTGATCCGGCATGTGCACCGGAAGACCTTCCTGCCGACGTATGGGCTCTTCGACGAGGAGCGGTTCGTCGAACGCGGGCATGACGTGCGCGCGTTCGATACGCCGTGGGGGCGCGCTGGGATCCTCGTGTGCGAGGATCTGTGGCACGGGTTGCCGGCGACGATCGAGGCGCTGGACGGCGCCCAGATCCTGTTCGTGCCCTCGGCCGCGCCGGCCCGTGGTATCTGGCCGCGGGACGATGGCGTGCCGGGGCCCGCGACCGTGTCGCGATGGGAGCGGCTCGTGCGGGGCACCGCCGAGGAGCACGGCATCTACGTCCTCTACACGAACCTCGTCGGCATGGAAGCCGGCAAGGCGTTCATCGGCGACTCGCTGATTGTTGGCCCGGCCGGCGACGTTCGGACGCGCGCGCCGTTGTTTCAGCCGGCGCTGATCACCCAGACGATCGACCTGGCGGACATCGGCCGCGCGCGGGCCGATACGCCATTGCTCGCGGATTTGCGGACCGCACTGCCCTATTTGCGTGACGCGCTGGCTCGCGTCGATGCGCCAAAAGACGCGGTCGCATATGATGCCGCCGGAAAAGAAGTCACAGGTGATGTGTGCAGGCCAACCGGCGGCCCTCCGCCACTCACCATGGATGCGCCCCTTGTCGAACGTTGGCTCACCACATTTGTGCGTGAAGAGTTGGCGCGACGAGGATTTCGGAAAGCGGTCGTTGGCATCTCGGGTGGCGTCGACTCAGCGGTCACCGCGTTCTTGGCGGCCAAGGCGCTCGGACCAGAGAATGTCATCGGCGTGCGCATGCCGTACCGCACATCGAATCCAGAAAGCCTGGAACACGCGCAACTGGTCATCGACGCGCTGGGCATCCAATCGCGAACTATCGATATTTCACCGGCCGTCGATGGCTATTTGCAGTCCGAGCCCGACGCTGATGACGCGCGCAAAGGAAACGTGATGGCGCGCCAACGCATGATCGTTTTGTTCGATCTGTCGGCGCGATATGATGCGCTCCCGTTGGGCACTGGCAACAAAACCGAGCGGTTATTCGGATACTTCACCTGGCACGCGGACGACTCGCCGCCGGTCAATCCACTGGGCGATTTGTTCAAGACCCAGGTGTGGGCGTTCGCCAGACATCTCGGTGTGCCCGATGTGATCGTACATAAGCCCGCGTCCGCCGATCTGATTCGTGGCCAGACGGACGAGGGTGATTTTGGGATCAGTTATGGCAAGGCTGACGCGATATTGAACTGGTTGCTGGCCGGATACGCACCGGCCGAGCTCACGGCGCGCGGTTTCGTGGCCGAGGAGATCGAGTTGGTGTATAAGCGCCTATCCAGCACCCATTGGAAGCGGCGGCTTCCAACCGTCGCGATGCTCAGTCAGTCCGCGATCGGCGAGAGTTATCTCCGTCCGACTGATTATTAGCCGCTTCGGCCAACTCCCGTAACAACAGCGTCGCGGCGCGCTGACGCTTACTACTCAGCCCCCCGACGGCTTTCCGGATCGCGCGTACATGTTTGGGCCGAATGCGCGTGAGCACTTTCTCGCCCTTCTTCGTGAGGGCCGCAAAGGTCGCGCGCCGGTCGTCGGCGCAGCTCTTTCGCTTGACGAGCCCTTTCCCTTCGAGGCGATCGACCAGAAACGTCGCGCCGCCGCTCGAGACGGCGACGTGACGTTGGAGCTCGCCGAGCAGCATCGGCCCGCGCTGCTGCAACACATCGAGCACGGCCAGCTCGGCCAAGCTGAACCCATGCCGCGCCGCATCCGCGGTCGCGTGCGCGCTCATCGCCGCGTAGGCGTCGCCGAGCGCGGCCCACAACGTGATGGCGCTGTCCGAGGGAGATTTGGTCGTCACTTAGGCCCGCACGGGATCACGGAGTGCCGTCGTGATGCGGGCCGCCATCGCATCGAGCAGCGTACGGTCCGGCATGAGCGAACGATCGAACGGCAATGGAATGTCGAACCCGTCCGTGTTCGTGCGTGGGATGAGATGCACGTGATAGTGGAAGATGTTCTGTCCCGCGGCCGCGCCGCTGTTGACGACGATATTCATGTCGCGCGCACCCGCCATGCGCCGGATGACCGGCGCGAGCCGCATTGAGACTTCGAACAGATGCATAGCGATATCCTGCGGCACATCAACCAATGTTTCGTAGTGCGCCTTGGGCACGACGAGCACGTGGCCGGGATTCACGGGCTGGATGTCCATGAACGCGAGTGCCGCGGCGTCCTCGTAACATATGGACACTTCGGCCGCACCCCGGATGAGGTCGCAGAAGATGCAGTGCGGATTGGGCTTGGTCATCGGTCCTAAGTCCCCAATGTTCCTCAAGAGAGAAGCGCTGTCAAGAAATGGCGGTGTCGGCTATTTTATCGCGATGGCTGCACATACTGACCTCGAAGGCGCCGTCGCCGGTGGCCTCCGCCGCGATCAACTGATTGCCGCATACCGCACCATGTATTTGGCGCGGCGAATTGACGATAAAGAGATCCAGCTCAAGGGCCAGAACAAGATCTTCTTTCAGATCTCAGGCGCTGGACATGAAGGCATACTGGTCGCGGCTGGCATGGTTCTTCGGCCGGCTCACGATTGGTTCTACACATACTATCGCGATCGCGCCCTCTGTTTGATGCTCGGCGTGACACCGGCCGAGATGCTATACGAGGCAGTCGGCGCGGCAGTCGACCCGGCATCCGGCGGACGCCAGATGCCAAGTCACTGGGGCGCCAAGGCATACAACATCACGTCGTCTTCATCCCCGACGGGTACGCAGTTCCTGCAAGCCGTCGGCTGCGCTGAGGCGTATCTGCGCGGTAATGAGCTCGATAGCACGGATGAAGTCGTCTATGTCTCAACCGGGGACGGAGCGACCAGCGAAGGCGAGTTCTGGGAATCGCTCAGCACTGCGTGCAATCTCAAATTGCCGGTTGTGTATCTCGTAGAAGACAACGGGTACGCGATTTCAGTCCCTGTCGAGGTCAACACCCCGGGCGGCTCCATCTCCAAGCTGGTACGAAGCTTCCCCGGCCTATATGTCGAGGATGTTGACGGTTGCGACGTCATCGCGAGCTACGGCGCGATGACCCGCGCCGTGCAGTATGCGCGGGATCGGAAGGGCCCCGCGCTCGTCCGTGCGACCGTCATTCGTCCCTACTCGCACTCCCTGTCGGACGACGAAAAGTTGTATCGCCCGCCCTCCGAGCGGGACGCAGAGGCCCAGCGCGATCCGTTGCGCACATTCCCGGCGTGGTTGGTCGCCGAGGGACTGGCGACCGAGGAGGAGTTGGCCGCGATCCGCGAGTCGGCGGACGCCGAGGTTCAGGCGGCGACCGACGACGCGCTCTCGCAGCCGCAGCCTGAGGGCTCGACCGCGACGTATGCCGTGTACTCGCCCGATGTCGATCCGACGGGTGAGCAGTTCGACACCGAGGACGATCCGCAGTTCAGTGGTGAGCCGACGACGATGGTCGATCTGCTCAACCTCTGCATGCGCGATGAGATGCGGCGCGATTCCAAGATCATCATGTTCGGCGAAGACGTCGCCGATGCCTCGCGCGAGGAAGTGCTGGACGAGGTGAAGGGTAAGGGTGGCGTGTTCAAGGTCACCCACGGCCTCCAGCGCGAGTTCGGTCCGAACCGCGTGTACAACTCGCCGTTGGCCGAGGCGAACATCATCGGCCGCGCGATCGGGTTGGCGCAGCGCGGGTTCAAGCCGGTCGTCGAGATTCAGTTCTTCGACTATATCTGGACCGCGTACATGCAGCTGCGCGACGAGCTCGCGACGATGCGGTGGCGGTCGAATAACGCGTTCAGCGCGCCGGTCGTCGTGCGCACGACGTACGGCGGCTATATCCGCGGGGCGATCTACCACTCGCAGACCGGTGCAACGCTCTTTACGCACTGCCCCGGCCTGCGCGTGGTCTGTCCCTCGACGGCGCTGGATGCCAACGGGTTGTTGCGCACCGCCATTCGGTGCGACGATCCCGTGATCTTCCTCGAGCACAAGCACCTGTACCGTCAGACGTACAACAAGGGGCGCGCGCCGGGATCCAACTTCATGATCCCGTTCGGCAAAGCGCGCGTCGCACGCCCGGGGAAGGACATCACTGTCGTCACCTACGGCGCGACTGTGCAGCGCGCGCTGGCGGCCGCGAATCAGGTCGCCGAGAGTGGCCACCCGATCGATGTCGAAGTGATCGACCTCCGAACCCTGTCGCCGTGGGATAAAGAAACCGTATTCGCGTCGGTCAAGAAAACCTCGCGCGTCATCGTCGCCTACGAAGATTCATCCTCGTGGGGATACGGCGCCGAGATCTCGGCCGCGATCGCGGACGAGTGCTTCGCGTGGCTCGATGCGCCGGTCAAGCGCGTGGCGTCGCTGGACGTGTTCGTCGGGTACGCGCCTAAACTCGAGGACGCAACGCTGCCGCAGACGTCAGACTTCGTCCGCGCGTACCAGGAGTTGGCGGCGTTCTA
>DASRDS010000227.1:0-20238 GCA_035652495.1 Gemmatimonadaceae bacterium | reverse complement strand
GTGACAAAGGCGTTGCTCCAGTCCGGCGTGTCGTATGTCGCCGGGTATCAAGGTGCGCCCATCTCGCACCTTATGGACGTGCTCACGGACGCCAATGCGATTTTGGAGTCGCTTGGCGTCCATTTCGAGCATAGCGCGTCTGAGGCTACCGCGGCCGCTACCCTCGCCGCTTCGGTCAACTATCCGCTTCGTGGCGCGGTCACCTTCAAATCCACCGTCGGCACCAACGTCGCGTCTGACGCGCTCGCCAATCTCGCCTCGGGCGGCGTAAAAGGCGGGGCGCTCATCATCGTCGGCGAGGACTATGGCGACGGCTCCAGCATCATGCAGGAGCGGTCGCACGCGTTCGCCATGAAGTCGCAGATGTGGCTCATGGATCCGCGCCCGAATCTCCCCTCGATCGTGCGCGCGGTCGAGGAAGGGTTCGCGTTGTCCGAGGCCTCCAACACGCCGGTCATGCTCGAGTTGCGCATTCGCGCGTGCCACGTGCATGGGCGCTTCATCGCGAAGGACAACATCCGGCCTTCGTTCACCCTGAAGGACGCTATCGAACGCCCCGTGCGCGACACGAGTCGCATCGTGCTGCCTCCGTCCAGCTTTTTGCACGAGCAAGAGAAAATCACCACTCGTTGGCCTGCCGCGACGCGCTTCATTCGCGAACACCATCTGAACGAGATGTTCTCGGCCGATGCCCGCGACATCGGCATCATCATGCAGGGCGGCATGTACAACACGACCCTTCGTGCATTGGAGCTGCTGGGATTGGCGAATGCATACGGCGACAGCGGGATCCCGCTCTATGTGCTGAACGTCACGTATCCACTGGTCGACGACGAGATCATCCGATTCTGCGCCGGCAAGAAAGCGGTGTTGGTCATCGAAGAAGGGCAACCGGATTTCATCGAGCAGGCGCTCAATTCGATGTTGCGCAAAGCGGGCAGCGACACACGAGTCGACGGTAAAGACGTGCTGCCGATGGCTGGCGAGTACACCGGCGCGACGGTCATGTCGGGTGTTCGCGCCTTCGTCGAGCGGTATGGCGCGCAGACACCCCAGAAGCCCAAGGCAAAGCCTGTGTCGCGGGAGCTGCCGGTACATGGCCGGCCGCCGTCCTTCTGCACGGGTTGCCCGGAACGCCCGATCTTCACGGCGATGAAGCTCGTGGAGCGGGAGCTCGGGTCGCATCACGTCAGTTGCGACATCGGCTGTCACCTGTTCTCGATCCTGCCCCCGTTCAACATCGGCGCGACGACGATGGGGTACGGCCTCGGTTGGGCCGGCGCCGCGGCGTTCAATACAAAGGAGACGAACAAACGCACGATCTCGTTCATGGGCGATGGCGGGTTCTGGCACAATGGCCTGACAAGCGGCGTGGGCAATGCCGTTTTCAATCAGAGTGATAGCGTTCTGATCGTCGTCGACAACAGCTATACGGCCGCGACGGGCGGCCAGGATATTCTGTCGTCGAAGGCCGAGAATCCGATTCGGCAGACGAAGTTGTCGATTGCCGATGCGGTGCGTGGGGTCGGCGTGAAGTGGGTGCGCACGATCACGCGCACGTACAACGTCGCGCAGATGCGCGATACGCTGCGCGAGGCGCTGACGACGGCTGAGAAGGGACCTAAGGTTATCATCGCGCAGAGCGAATGTAAGCTCAACGAAGAGCGTCGTGTGCGCCCGCTCAAGCTCAAGCGGGCGCAGGAAGGGCATCGCGTCGTGCGCGAAAAGTTCGGCGTGGACGCCGAGACGTGCACGGGCGACCATTCGTGCATCCGACTGTCGGGGTGTCCGTCGCTCACGATCGCCGAGAATCCGGATCCGCTACGCCAGGATCCGGTCGCGACCGTGCTCGATAGTTGTGTCGGATGCGGGCTCTGTGGCGAGGTCGCGCATGCCGCCGTGCTGTGTCCGTCGTTCTATCGCGCCGACATCGTGACGAATCCCAGCTGGTGGGAGCGCACGTGGGATCGCGTGCGCCAGGCGCTCATCGGCCTGATGCAGCGGCGCATGGATCGGCGCCTGGCGGGCATCTTCGGATGAAGGCGATCACCGTCGCCATTCTCGCCATGGGCGGCGAAGGCGGTGGGGTGCTCGCCGATTGGATCGTCGACGTGGCGGAGCAGCGGGGGTACCGGGCGCAGACGACCTCCGTGCCCGGCGTCGCCCAGCGGACTGGGGCGACGATCTACTATGTCGAGCTCTTTCCGCCCGCCGAGCGGGAGCCGGTGCTCGCGCTCATGCCCGTGCCGGGTGAGGTCGACGTGGTCATCGCGTCCGAGCTCATGGAAGCGGGGCGTGCGGTCCAGCGCGGCTTCGTGACGAGTGACCGAACCACGCTGATCACGTCCACGCATCGTGTCTACTCGATGACCGAGCGTACCGCGCCGGCCGACGGACGCGTCGACTCGGCCGCGCTCATGGACGGCGCCAAGCAAGCCTCGCGCGTTTTTATCGCGCGCGACTTCGCTCGCATCGCCGAGCAGCAGCGCAGCGTCATCAGCGCCGTCCTCCTCGGTGCGTTGGCCGCTAGTCGCGCGCTCCCGTTCGAGCGCAAAGAGTTCGAGGACGCGATCGAGCGCGGCGGGGTCGGTGTCGCATCGAGCCGCGCCGCGTTCGCGGGCGGGTTTGACGCGGCGAGTCGCGTCGAGACTGCATCGTCTCCGGCCTCATATGTGACCCTTGGTCCCCGATTGGCACTATTGGCCAACCGGATCCGGAGCACGTTTCCGGTCGTGAGTCATGGCATGCTGTTCGCGGGCATCCAGCGCCTCGCTGACTATCAAGACACAGCGTATGCCGCCGAGTATCTCGACCGCCTCGAGGCTATTTGCGATGTCGATAGCGGCGATGGTGTGCTGCTCAACGAAACCGGGCGCTACTTGGCGCTTTGGATGTCCTATGAAGACGCGATTCGTGTCGCCGATCTCAAGATTCGCCGGGCGCGATTTCAACGAGTGAGAACAGACTCGCGCGCGAACGGTGATCAGGTCGTCCATATCAACGAGTTTTTGCACCCTGGCATCAACGAATTCGCCGACATCGCGCCCGAACGCGTCGGCCAATGGCTCTTGAGGAGCGATCTGGCGAAACGCGCGATAAGCTGGTTCGCGGGCGACGGGACCGTCCTCCAGACAACGTCTTTGAGCGGATTTGCCCGGTTGTACTTCATGGCGTCGCTGCGATCGATCCGCCGAGGATCGATGCGGTTTCGCGCCGAGCAGGCCAAAATCACCGAATGGCTGGCGACGATTCCGCCTATCGCAAAGACGAACTATGCGCTGGCCGTCGAAGTCGCCCAATGCCCGCGGCTCGTGAAGGGCTACGGCGAGACACACGAGCGCGGCAGCCGCAAGTTCGACGACGTCATGCGCGCGGTGGTGGAGCTGGCCAACGAAGCCGATGCGGCCCCGCGTCTCAAGAGCCTTCGCGAAGCGGCGCTCGCTGAAGTATGAAGATCGTTTGCTTGGGCGGCGGACCGGCCGGCCTCTACTTCTCGATTTTGGCGAAGAAGGCTAACCCATCGTGGGATCTCACGGTGGTCGAGCGCAACCGCGCCGATGCCACCTTCGGGTGGGGCGTGGTGTTTTCCGACAAGACGATGGACGGGTTCAAATCCATCGACCCGGAGACCCACGAGGCGATCACACAATCATTTCGTCACTGGGATGACATCGACGTGCACTTCAAGGGGCGGACGGTCACGTCCGGTGGTCACGGATTCTGCGGCATTGCGCGGATTACTTTACTGCAGATACTGCAGCGTCGTGCCGCGGAGCTCGGGGTCCGCCTGCGATTTGAGACGGAAGTCACCGATCCCGCGGCCTACGCGCGCGAGTATGACCTCGTGGTCGCGTCGGACGGTGTCGGGTCCGTCACGCGACGGACCTACGAAGACATCTTTCGTCCCAACATCAACGTCCGCCACAATCGGTTCATCTGGCTCGGCAGCCGCACCAAGCTCAACGCGTTCACGTTCGACTTCCGCGAGACGCCGTGGGGGTGGTTTAATCTCCACGCGTATCGCTTCGCCGAGGACTGGTCGACGTTCATCGTCGAGACGCCGGAGAAGAACTGGCGTGCGGCGGGTATGGATCGGATGTCGCTGGATGAGTCGATTCGGGTCTGTGAGGAGCTGTTCGCCGAGCGCCTGGACGGTGAGCGGCTCATCTCGAACGCGCATCATAAGAAGGGCGCCGATGCCTGGCTCACGTTCAATCGGGTTCTGTGCGGCCGGTGGTACCACGAGAATATCGTGTTGATCGGCGACGCCGCTCATACCGCGCACTTTAGCATCGGGTCCGGTACGAAGTTGGCGATGGAGGACGCGATCGCGCTCGCGCGGGTACTCACCCAGGGTGGGGCGTTGGCGGATTATCAGGGTGAGCGCGAGATCGAGGCGCTCAAGCTGCAGAACGCGGCGCGCAATCGCATGGAGTGGTTCGAGGATGTGGAACGGTACGTCCACCTCGAGCCGGAGCAGTTCGCCTACAGCCTGCTCACCGGCAGCCAGCGTATCGGCCACGAAAACTTGAAGGTCAGGGACGCTCGCTACGTGGCGAGTGTCGAGCGATGGCTGGGGCAGAAGTGCGGGGTGCCGGACACCCGGCCGCCGATGTTCACGCCATTTACGGTGCGTGGACTCACGCTCAAGAATCGCGTGCTCGTGTCGCCGATGGCGATGTACCGCGCCGTCGACGGCATGCCGAATGACTTTCATCTCGTGCACTTTGGCTCCCGCGCCATGGGTGGGGCGGCGATGGTGTTTACCGAGATGACCTGCGTCTCGCCCGAGGGGCGTATCACGCCAGGGTGCCTCGGGCTCTGGACGGACGCTCAGCGCGATGCGTGGCGACGCATCGTCGACTATGTGCACAACGAGACTGACGCTAAGTTCGCCCTACAGCTCGGGCACTCCGGTCGCAAAGGCTCCACGCGACTCGGCTGGCTCGGCATCGACCAGCCGCTTGCGTCTGATAATTGGCCATTGGTGTCAGCATCGCCATTGGCATACATAGAAGGGGTGTCCGCCGTGCCGCGCGAAGCCACGTTGGATGATCTCCGGTGCATTCGCGAACAATTTGTCGCCGCCGCGAGACGTGGCGCGGACGCCGGATTCGATTGGCTGGAGCTGCACTGCGCACATGGCTACCTGCTTTCCAGCTTTATCTCTCCGCTGACCAACCGGCGCACGGATCAATACGGCGGCTCGCTCGAACACCGCTGCCGATATCCAGTGGAGGTATTCAGCGCGATGCGAGAGGTGTGGCCGGGTGACAGACCCATGAGCGTCCGTATTTCGGCCCACGATTGGGTGCCGGGCGGCAATACCGGCGACGAGGCGGTCGCGATCGCGCGCCTGTTCAAAGCCGCGGGCGCCGATGTCATCGACTGTTCATCCGGCCAGGTGAGTAAGGCCGAGCGACCGGTCTATGGCCGTATGTTCCAAGTGCCGTTCGCGGATCGCATACGCAACGAAGTCGGCATCCCAACGATCGCCGTCGGCAATATCTTCGAGGGCGACCACGTGAATACGATCATCGCCGCCGGTCGAGCCGACCTGTGCGCGGTCGCGCGCCCCCATCTCGCGGATCCCGCGTGGACGCTCCACGAGGCCGCGAAGCAGGGGTACGGCGATCTTTGGTGGCCTGACCCTTATCTCAACGGCAAGTCGCAATTGGAACGCAATCTCCAGCGAGCCGCACTGCTAGCGATGCAAGTATGACCGGGCCGCTGACCGGCAAGCACGCGGTCGTCACGGGCGGCACGCGCGGCATCGGCGCGGCCATCGTCCGCGTCCTTGGCACGCATGGCGCCCGTGTCACCGCGGTCGGCCGCGCGACGGTCGACGTCACCGATCAGGAGGCCGTCGAGCAGGCGTTCGCGGGGTTTGGGCAGGTCGACATCCTGGTCAACTGCGCCGGAGCCGCCAGCTCGGCGTCGTTCATCAAGACGGACTATGCGCTCTGGCGTCAGATGATGGCCGTCAACCTCGACGGCACGTTCTTCTGCATGCAGGCGGCGCTGTCCAGCATGACCAAAACGGGTTGGGGGCGGATCGTGAATATCGCCAGCACCGCCGGTTTGGTCGGGTACCGCTACGTCTCGGCCTATGCGGCCGCGAAGCATGGCGTGATCGGGCTCACGCGATCCGTGGCGCTCGAGGTCGCGACGCGTGGCGTCACGGTGAATGCGGTCTGTCCGAGTTATACGGACACGGATATGACCCGCCAGACCATCGCGCGCATCGTCGAGCGGACGAAGCGCACGGAGCAGCAGGCGGTGGCGGAGATTACCAGCCACAATCCTCAAGGGCGGCTCGTGCGGCCTGAGGAGGTCGCCAATACCGTGGCTTGGCTGGTGCTGCCCGGGAGTGAATCGATCACAGGCCAGGCGATCGCGGTCGCCGGTGGCGAGGTTATGACCTGATGGACGTCACGTACGCGGTCGATGGTCCGATCACCACCGTCACGCTGAATCGGCCGGAGCGGAAGAATCCGCTGACGTTCGAGATGTACGCCGAGTTGCGGGACTATTTCCGGTCGATGGTACAGGCCGAGTCGACCAACGCCATCGTCGTGACCGGGGCCGGGGGCAATTTCTGCTCCGGCGGCGATGTGCATGAGATCATCGGGCCGCTTACCAAGCGAGACATGCCAGGGCTGCTGGAGTTCACGCGCATGACCGGCGATCTCGTCAAGGCCATGCGCGCGTGTCCTCAGCCTATCGTCTCGGCCATCGATGGCATCTGCATGGGCGCTGGCGCCATCATCGCGATGGCGTCCGATTTCCGGCTTGCGACCGCGCGGAGTAAGACCGCTTTCTTGTTCACGCGCGTTGGTCTCGCGGGGTGCGACATGGGGGCATGTTCGATGCTGCCGCGCATCATCGGTCAGGGGCGCGCGGCCGAGTTGCTGTTTACCGGTCGTAGCATCAGTGGCGAGGAGGCCGAGCGTTGGGGGTTCATGACTCGGCTGTGCGAACCTGCTTCTCTGCTCACCGATGCCCATGCGCTCGCCCGCGATCTCGCGAACGGGCCGACGTTTGCGCATGCGATGACGAAGAAGATGCTGCAGCAAGAGTGGAACATGGGCGTTGACGAAGCCATCGAGGCCGAGGCTCAGGCGCAGGCTATTTGTATGGCGACGCAGGATTTTCGGCGTGCGTACGAGGCGTTTGTCGCGAAGCAGAAGCCTCGGTTCGAAGGCAATTAAGTGAGTTACCTCGACTGGCCATTTTTTGAGTCGCGCCATCGCGAGCTCGTAGCCGATCTGGAAGCGTGGGCGGCTGAACATGTCGCCGTCGACGATCACGCGGACACCGATGGCACGTGTCGAGCCCTCGTAAAGGCGCTGGGCCAAGCGGGTTGGCTCAAGCATGCGTTCGGCGACATCGACACGCGAGCGGTCTGTCTCATTCGCGAAACACTGGCCCGCCACTCGGGTCTCGCGGACTTCGCGTTCGCCATGCAAGGACTCGGCTCAGGCGCGGTTACACTGTTTGGCACTGCCGAGCAGAAGGATCGATACGCCGCGCGCGCGAGTCGAGGCGAAGCGATTGCGGCGTTTGCGCTGTCGGAGCCCGCGTGCGGCTCAGACGCCGCGGCACTGGCATGTGAGGCCCGTGCCGAAGCCCGCGCGAGTGGCGATGGCTATGTGCTGAATGGCGAGAAGACGTGGATCTCCAACGGCGGCATCGCCGACTTCTACGTCGTCTTCGCCCGCACCGGCGAAGCGCCGGGTGCGAAGGGCATCACCGCGTTCGTGGTCGAGCCGAGCACGCCGGGGTTTGAGTGCGCCGAGCGAATTGACATCGTGGCGCCGCACCCGCTGGCGCGCCTGACGTTCCGCGATTGCCGGATTGCGGCCAGTCAGCGCGTTGGCGAGCCGGGCCAGGGGTTCAAGATCGCGATGGCCACGCTCGACGTCTTCCGCACGTCAGTCGCCGCCGCGGCCCTCGGCTTCGCCCGTCGCGCGTTGGCGGAGGCCGTGCGCTATGCGACGTCGCGGCAGATGTTCGGCAAGACGCTCGCCGACTTCCAGCTCACGCAGGCCAAGTTGGCTATGATGGCGACCGACATCGACGCGGCTGCGCTGCTGACGTATCGCGCGGCTTGGCAGCGGGATCGTGGGCAGTCTGTGACCGTGGAGGCGGCGATGGCGAAGATGGTCGCCACCGAGAGCGCGCAACGCATCATCGACGATGCCGTGCAGATCTGTGGCGCCTACGGCGTCGTGCACGATAGTCCCGTCGAGCGGCTCTATCGCGAGATTCGTCCTTTGCGAATTTATGAAGGCGCCACCGAGGTTCAGCAATTGATCATCGCGCGCGGGATACTGAAAGGTGGCTGAAATTTATCGGTCCGAGATTCTGATCCGGTTTTCGCATTGCGACCCAGCCGGCATCGTGTTCTTCCCTCGATACCTCGAGATGTTCAACGATATCGTCGAAGACTGGTGTCGCGAGGAGCTCGGGTTCAATTTCGCCGAGATTCATCTCAAACGAGGGTGGGGAATCCCGACGGTGCATCTCGATGTCGATTTCTTTGTCCCCAGCACGCTTGGCGATCGACTGACGGCGACGCTCCGCGTGAACAAAATCGGCCGCAGCTCCATCGGGTTCGATATTGCCATGTGCGGAGCCGACGGTGCCGAGCGGTTGCGTGGGAAGCAGGTGGTGGTGTTCATCGACGCCGCGACGAAGAAATCGGCGCCCATCCCAGACGCCATGCGCGCGCAGATCGCGAGATTCTATGACGCTTGAGTTTCTGCAGCCGAAAGGATGGGAGCGCCCGAGAGGCTACGCGTATGGTGTGGCCGCTGAGGGACGCGTCGTCTGTGTCAGCGGAATGATCGGCTCGGGTGCTGACTTGGTTGCCCAAGCACGAGACGCATTGCAGCGAATCGTGACGGTCCTAGCCGAGGCGGGCGCGAAGCCCGAGCATATTGTTCGGATGACGTGGTACGTCGTCGACAAACGCGAATACGTCCGCGAACAGAAGGCGATCGGCGAAGTGTATCGCGAGATCATTGGCCGGCACTATCCGGCGATGACGGCGATCCAGGTAGCGGGTCTGGTCGAGGACTCGGCGCGAGTGGAGATCGAAGTAACCGCTGTGGTTTGACGATATAGTAGGCGATCGTCAACAGCGCCAACCACGGAATCCCCGCGATGAGCGCGATCCGCATGCCCTCGACCCACCAGGTCGTGAGCAAAATCGCGACGATGGTCGCGGCGCCGAGTAGCGAGGTGTAGGGGTAGCCGATCATGCGAGCGGGTAATGCTCGCCCGCCGGACCGCTCCCACATCGGCCGGAACCGCAGGTGCGTGATGAAGATCATGAGCCACACGAACAGAATTCCGAACAGCGACACGCCGTAGAGATAGACGAACGCCTGCTTCTCCCAGAGCAGCGCGACGCCGAACGCGATCGCGAGTCCGATGGCTGAGGCCAGCAGTGCCTGCACGGGGACGCCACGCTTCGAGAGCCGGCCGAACGCGGCTGGCGCGTATCCGCCGCGCGCCAACGAGTACATCATGCGGCTCACGAGATAGAAATTGCAGTTCATGCTCGACGCCGCGGCGGTGATGACGACGAAGTTGATGATCGAGGCCGCGGCGGGCACGCCGAGTACCGCGAACACGCGGACGAACGGGCTGGTGGTGACCGAGGTCCCCGGCTGGACCAGATTCCACGGGATGAGCCCGATCAGGATCGTGATCGCGCCGATGTAGAAGATCAGGAGGCGGCCCACGGTCTGTCGCAGCGCTCGTGGGACCGCGATGTCCGGATCCCTGGCCTCGCCGGCGGTGACGGCCGCGACCTCGGTACCGGTGTAGCTCAAGATCACGATCACCATGGCTTGCCACACGCCCGACACGCCGTGAGGCAGGAACCCACCGTGCGCGGTGTAGTTCGCGAACCCGACCCCCGGCCGGCCCGCGAACCCGAAGAGCAGGGCGCCGCCGGCGACGATGAACAAGGCGATGGCGATCACCTTGATCATCGAGAACCAGTACTCGAACCATCCGAAGCTATTGACGCTCCGGGCGTTCACGGCGATGAGCGCGATGGAGAACGCGAGCACCCAGAGCCATCGCGGCGTGTCCGGGAACCAGAACTGGCAGTAGATCGAGATCGCGACCGCCTCGTTGCCGATCGCGATGCACTGGCAAGCCCAGTACGTGTAGCGAACGGTGAACCCCGCCCACGGGCTGATGTACCGGTCGGCGTAGATCCCGAACGATCCCGCCATGGGCATCGCGACGGCCATCTCGCACAGGGCGCCCATAAAAAGCAGCGTGATCACCGCTCCGATGAGGTAGCTGATGATCACGCCGGGTCCCGCGATGTGCACGGACAGGGAGCTGCCGAGGAACAGCCCGGTGCCGATCGCGCCGCCGATCGCGATCATGCTGAGCTGACCGACGGTGAGCTGCCGCGACAGCTCCTCTTCGGACTTCACACGCGTACGAGTAAGTCTTTGTTGTCCGACAGCACGGTGAGCGCGGTGTTGACGTCGTCGAGCGTGTTATACACGTGGAAGCCGAAACGGACGCCATCTTTGCGGGCCGAGACCGCGACGTTCCGTGCCGTCAGCTTGCCGACCATGGTTTGGCTGTCCTTGGCGCGCACGACGACCAGCGGTCCGACGCTCGATGCCGGCGTCTTTGTCGCTACGCCAATATCGCGCAAGCCCTTCATGAAGGCTTTGGTCAGCTTTTCGATTTGTGCCGCGACGTTGTTCAGGCCAATCCGCTGCAGCAGTGCGAGCGCCGGGCGGACGATGTAGACGCTGGGCATTGGTGGCGAGCCGCCCTCGAACCGTCGCGCATTGTGTGCGGGCTCGAGATGCTTTGTCTCAAAGGCAAAAGCATTTTGCTGCGCGAACCAGCTCGTGATCGGCGGGTTCAGTTGCTCTATGAGCTCGCGTTTCACATACAAGAACGCTACACCCGGCGGGCCGAGTAAGTATTTGAGCGTGCCGGCGACATAGAAATCGACATTCGCTTTTTTCACATCGATCGGCCGCGTCCCACAATCTTGGTAGCCATCGAGAAAGAGAAGCGCGCCGTTGTCGTGCGCGATTTTCGTCACGGCGTCCACATCGGAGCGAGAGCCGTTGACGAAGGAGACCTGAGTCAGCGGTACGATACGTGTCTTCTGGTCGACCGCGCGCGCGTAAGAGTCGACGGATACCTCGTTGTTCGTCCCGTCCAAGAACTGGATTTTGGCGCCACGGGGCTCTTGGGCCAGCCAGATTTGGCCCATCGTCGGAAACTCGAACTCGCTCATGACGACCTTGTCGCGCCCATTGAACGCGATGGCGTTCGCGATTGGATTGATCGCGGCCGACACGCTGGTCGTGATCGCCACCTCGTCGGGCTCGGCGTTGATAAACCGGGCAAACTCGGCCCGCAGCGCCTCGTAGCAGCCCACCCACTCCTCCCAGGGCGTCAGCGACGTGCGCCAGCTGTCCGCGTACGCCTTGAGCCCGCCCTCGCTCGCGTCGGAGAGCGCGCCCTGCGAGCAGTTGTAGAGGTACGTCTTCTCTTGGAGAATCGGAAAATGCGATCGCAACTCGGCGATCTGATCGTCGGTGAGCATGCCCAAATCTGGCGTACGGGGGCTAAGGGGTCTAGTATGAACGCATGGACCGCGCGCATTTCTACGCTACGATGAATGGCGAGGGAACGCTCGACTACGAGCGGTATCTCAATACCAAGGCGCTACTCTCTTGCCAGAAAGAGTTTACCGAGTTCTGCAACGGGGACGAGCTCCAATTCCAGATCGTCCACCAGGTGGAAGAGCTCTGGATGAAGCTGATCGGGTATACGCTGCTGGACATCGATGACTATCTCCAGCAGGAGAACACGAACCGGGTCGTCACGCTCTTCCGCCGGGTGCACACCGCGCTGCAGCTCATGGTCTCGCAGCTGGCGCTCCTGGAAACGATGTCACCGCGGGAGTATCAGGAGATCCGGCTCAAGCTCGGGAACGGGAGCGGGCAGGAGTCGCCGGGGTATCGGACCCTGCTCAAGATGTCGGCGCCGCTCTGGCAGTCGTTCAAGACGCACTATCTCGACGCGCACGGGCTGACGATCGAGAAGATATACAATACTGAATACAATCATGGCGACGCGTACGTGGTCGCCGAGGCGATGGCGGAGTTCGATGAGCTCTTTCAGCGGTTTAGATACTGTCACGTGCAGCTGATTCAGCGCACGATCGGACTGCACTCCAAATCCCTCAAAGGGCGTCCGGTGGATCGTCTCAAGGAAGGCGGTTGGGCGACGTTTTTCCCCGAGCTGTGGGAGATTCGGAGTCAGATGACGGACACGTGGGGCAGTCAATACGGTGTGGTCCGCGACTCACTTTCCGCGCACTAGGAGAGGCCCCATGAGGTATCTAGCGCTCGCGTTGGCCGGCTTTGCGCTCGCATGCGCGAAAGACACGGGAGCGGTGGGGGACGAAGCGAAGATTCGTGGGCTGGACTCGGCGTGGGCCAAAGCCGCCGCCGCGAAAGATCTCGATCAAGCCACGGCGGTCTATGCGGACAATGCGTCGATGCTCGCGCCGGGTGAGCCGATCGCCACGGGCAAGACCGCGATCCGGGCGGCGTGGCAGGGGATGTTGGGACTTCCGGCGGCCAACCTCACGTTCGGCCCGGACAAGATCGACGTGTCGGGTGACCGCGCCATCGACCTCGGAACGTACACGCTGACCTACAACGACAAGGCTGGGAAGCCGCAGACGTCCAAGGCGCGATACGTCGTCGTGTGGGGCAGGCAGGCCGACGGGACCTGGAAGGTCCTCGTCGACACGCCTACCACCACACAGTGACGCGGTCTTAGTGGGACCAGATCACGAGCCACGGCGCGGGGCCGCCGTTCGTGTTCTCGCAGTCTGAGCCCAGGTCGGCGTAGTACTCGTTGTAGTTGCTGCTGAGCGTCGGCGCGGTGGTGAACACCCAACTCAGCCGGTATTGGCTGACCGTCCGCTTGGCGTTGTAGTCGGCCTGCACCTGCGTCGTGACGGCCAGCGACTTGCCGCCGATCGACGAGTCGCTCGAGATCGTCCCAATGTTCGTCTGCAGCGTATCGCCAAAGAACGTCGTGGCGTTGCTCTCCACGACACGACCGAGGTTCACGTGGTCCACCGTCACGTGCCCGATCGTGTACGGGTCGACGTTGGCGGAGCCGTTGTAACCGTACGCCTGGCACTGCCACACGTAGGCCTTGGCGCTGTCGACGACTCCCTGGCCCGGAAGCGTCGGGAGATTGTAGGTGATCATCGGACGGTAGGCGTATTTCGAGGTGTCGGCTCCGCCATTCGTGTACGAATACCAACCCGCGAACTGGTCGGCGCCGTACGTGTACATGCCGAACGTGAGCACGGTGTCGGCGGTGGTGTCGATCTCGAGGACACCAAGGTTGTCGAGGTCGGCAAGGACGGTGTCGACGGCGGGTACGGCGGCTACAGTCTTCGGTGACGTTGCATCTTTGCTGCTGCTGCAGGCCGCGAGGCCCGCGATCGCCGGAAGGGTGATGGCGAGCGTAACGAGTAGGCGTTGTGGGCGCATGAGTGGGAAGAGGTGGGAACCGGGTCGGACGTGCCTCCACATAGACCACCCTAGTCCCCACCGCGTAACTGCCCACTATTGGCAAGCGCTAATCCTAAGTCTCGTTAATAAACTGGAGAATGTCGGCGTGGAGGCGGGGCCGGTGTGTGTACATGAGTCCGTGCGGCGCGCCTTCATAGATGACGAAGCGGCAGCCGGGAATCAGGGCCGCCGAAGGAATGCCGGTGCGCTCGATGGGCGCCGAGCGATCGCGGTCGCCGTGCACGATCAGCGTCGGCACGTCGATGCGACGCATCTCGTCCCGGAAGTCTTCGGCGATCATGGTCCGGCTGCAGGCCAGCGCGACGGGCAGTGACACCTCCTGCAAGATGCTCACGAACCACCGCATCATCGCGGTTGAGGTCTCGGGGACAAAGAACGGCATGGTCGCATCCGCCACCCACTTCGGATAGTCCTCGCTCCACTGCGCCCACACCGGCTCGAATGACCGCTCCGGCGTGTCGAGCAGCTTGGGAGTCATCGGCGCCAGCAACACGATGCGGGCGACGCGATCACCGCCATGGCGTGACAGATACCTCACGATTTCGCCGGCCGCCATGGAATGGCCGAGCAACGTGACGCGATCCAGGTCGAGCGTGTCGAGAAACGTCGCCACGTCGTCCGCGAACGTATCGGTATCGTAGCCACAGGGTGGCTGATCCGAACGGCCATGGCCGCGGCGGTCGAACCCGATGCAGCGGAATCCCTGTTCGGCGAAGGCGATGAACTGATAGTCCCACATTTGCGAGCCGACGCCGAGGGGGTTGAGAAAGACGATCGGGGCGCCGTTGCCCCACTCGCGCCAGTAGAGTTGCGTGCCGTCTCGTGCGGTAATGAATGACATCGGGATGCTCCGGGCGAAGAAGGTCGTCGAACTTCGCCGGGCGCGCTATGCCAGTCTATGACTTCCTTAGTCATGGACCAGCCGCACCGCGCGCGCTACACTGCGACTCATGAACACGGCGCACGAATTCGGCGCGCTGTTGCGGCGTTGGCGCGAGCGACGGCGCATGACGCAACTCGAGCTCGCGCTCGCGGCGCACAGCTCGGCGCGCCATGTGTCCTGTCTCGAGACGGGTCGCGCGCGGCCGAGTCGAGAGATCATCGCGAAATTGGCCACGTGCCTGCATGTCCCGCTCCGCGAGCAGAATACGCTCATGCTCGCCGCGGGATTCGCGCCCGGGTTCGGCGAGCGGTCGATCGAGGCCCTCGATGCCGCGCGCGTCGCGATCGATCGCGTGCTGCGGGCGCACCTGCCATACCCCGGGTTCGCGGTCGACCGGCATTGGAACGTCGTTCTCTCGAACAACGCGCTACCGCGCCTCTATGAAGGTTGTGCCGCCGAGCTCATGCAGCCGGGAGCGAATGCCGTCCGGCTCACTCTCCACCCGCTCGGCCTCGGGCCTCGGATCCTCAACTACGAAGAGTGGCGGGCGCACACGGTCCACCTGTTGCGCGAGCAGATCGAGACGCGGCCCGATCCCGTGATCGAGGACTTGCTGGCCGAAGTGATGGTGTATCCGTCGGTTAACGGCCACGGCAACGGGCGCGGACTCGACTCCTCGGCGCGGTTGGCGACACCGCTCCGGATCGCCTCACCCTACGGGTCGCTATCTTTCTTGAATACCACGACGGTCTTCGGCACCCCGAACGATGTCACGCTGGCCGAGCTCGCGCTGGAGATGCTCTTTCCCGCGGATGCGGAAACCGTGGACGTGGTCAAACGTATGACCGAGGAATAGGGCTATGGCGGAGCGTACCGAGCGGGCGATACTGGCCGGCGGGTGCTTTTGGGGCATGCAGGATTTGATTCGGAAACGGCGCGGCGTGATCTCGACGCGCGTCGGCTATTCGGGTGGCGACGTCGCGAATGCGACCTACAGAAATCACGGCACGCACGCCGAGGCGATCGAGGTGATCTTCGATCCCGAGACGCTTTCGTATCGCCAGCTGCTCGAGTTCTTCTTTCAGATCCACGACCCGACCACGCTCAATCGTCAGGGCAACGATCTCGGGACCAGCTATCGCTCGGGTATCTATTACACGAGCGAGGAGCAGCGCCAGACCGCGCTCGACACGATCGCCGATGTCGATGCCTCGGGGCTGTGGCCGGGCAAGGTCGTCACCGAGGTGAAGCCCGCGGGGGCGTTCTGGGAGGCGGAGCCTGAGCATCAGGATTATCTGGAGCGCATCCCGTACGGCTACACCTGCCACTTCCCGCGCAAAGACTGGGTCCTGCCGAAACGCTCATCGAGTGTAGTAGCGCACTGACCACGCGATCGGCTGACCGACGCCGACCCAGTGCCAGATGAATTCGGGGATTTGGCGCTGCCAGTGCCAGTGAACGGGCGGCAGCGCCGAAAGCGGCATCACGACGAAGTGCATGAAGAGATAGACGCACGAGCCGAAGATCGCGCCGGAGATCACCGGGTGCTCGGTGAGATACGACCACTGTCGGCTCGCGAGATAAAACACGGTCGCGGCGCCGAGCGCGATCGTGAAGTGGCAGAGGAAGCCGAGGAGGATCGTGCCGGTCGTGCCGCCGAGTTGGTGGTTGACCCCGAGGAGGCCGGCGGCGATTCCCTGTGGGATGAGCAGCGGGGCTTTCGGGCTGTACACGATCATGGCGTAGCTCATGTCGAGTACGCCGGTGATCAGTCCTCCGACGACGATCGCCGGAAATGCGCGGTTCTCCATGGCCCTACCATAAGCACGCGCACTGGCGCCGTCGAGAAATTTTTGCATGGTCTGACGGGCATCGCGGAGCGTCCGCTCATGGTTGGTATCAACGCACGCCGAATGCGGCGACGCAGATCTTGCCGGAGGCGTGCGTCCACTCCTCGGTGAACTGGTCGTCCGGCATGCCGACCAGGACTTCGCAGAAGGTCTTGCCCTTCATGACATCGACGAAGTGGATCGACCCGTCCGTGAACCGACCGCGGTCGCCGAACCCGGGTAGAGGATGGTAGCGTTGCTCTCCGTCCTTGAACGATTTCTCGTCCGACAGGATCACGGTAACTTGGTAGCCGGACGCCGCGGCGAAGGTGCACGAGTAGTATCCGGCTTCGCCCTGGTGCAGGTCGTCGGTCGTCGCGTCCTCCGCGGACTTAATTTTCAGTGGGATTTTGACCAGAGCCTGCACCGAGGGTTGCAGACTGGCGCACACTTGGGCGGCGGGTTTGGGCGGCAGTGAGATCATCATGCCGCGATCTTAGGGCTGCTCCGTCTCTTCAACGTCTCTTCACTGTCTTGTCGATGACGATTCGGATAACGATCGGCGATCTCGTTCTGACTGGCGCCCTCGAGCGGGAGCGTGCGCCGCTCACGTGCGCGGCATTCGTGAAGCTGCTGCCGCTACGTGGCCGGCTGATTCAGGCCCGCTGGAGCGGCGAGGCTGCCTGGGTTCCGCTCGGCGACCTGAACATCGGCGTCGGGGTCGAGAACGCGCTCCATCGTCCGGAGCCCGGACAAATTCTGCTCTATCCAGCCGCCGAGAGCGAGACCGAAATCTTGTTTCCTTACGGGCAGACCGCGTTCGCCGCCAAGTGCGGTCCCTTGTCCGGCAACCATTTTCTCACGCTGAGCGATCCGGGCGACCGCCTGCGGGAGATCGGCCGTCGCGTCCTCTGGGAGGGCGCGCAGGAGATTGTGTTCGACTCATGACGATTCGACTGATTTGTTCTCCATACGACTCGGGCCGGCTGGGAGAGCGCAATGGCGCCGGACCGGCGGCGCTGCGCGCGAGGCTCGAGCCGCGGGTCGACCGCGTCGAGGAGATCGCGGTGTCCGGCTATCTCGCCGAGATCAGCGTCGCGTTCTCCGTCGCGCGCGAGTTATCGGTGCGTGTGCGCGATGCGTTGGCGCAGGGGGCGTTTCCGATCGTGCTCTCTGGCAACTGCATCGCCGCGCTCGGCACGGTCTCCGGGTGCGGCGCCGCCAACACCGACGTCGTGTGGTTTGATGCGCACGGCGAGAGCATGACGCCGGAGACCACGTCGAGTGGCTTCCTCGACGGCATGGGCATCAGCGTGCTCACCGGCCAGACCTGGCAGACGATGGCCCGGTCGATTCCCGGCTTCGAGCCCGTGCCCGGCTCGCGCGTCGTGCTGGTGGGTGGTCATGACCGCGAGGCCGCGGAGATCGCGTTCTTCGATGCGATGGGCATCGAGTGCGCGGGAACGCTGGAGGCGCTCGAGCATTCCCGCGTGTTGGGTGGACGCGGAAATGACGGCGTGTACCTGCACCTCGACCTCGACGTGCTCGATGCGCGCGAAGCTCGCGCGAACGATTGGGCGACCGCCGGCGGGTGGAAGATCGAGGACCTCCTCGCGGGGATTCGGGTCATTCACGCGCGCCGGCGGATCAAGGCTGTCGGCGTCGCCTCGTACAACCCTCGCACGGATAGCGATGGACGAGCGGCTCAGACGATCGAGCGGATTGTCGAGATGATTGCGGGCGCATAAATGCTGAAGAGCGCCGTTCCCATTTTCTTCGTGCGCAACGTCGAGCGCAGCGCCGCGTGGTTCAGAGACGCGCTCGGGTTCGATATCGATTTCTTGTATGGCGAGCCGCCCTTCTATGGTTCCGTCTCACGCGACGGCGTGTGCCTGCATCTGCGCTTTGTGCATCAGCCGTACTTCACGCAGGTCGCCGCGCACGAGGAATCGTTGATCCTCGCAACGATCCTGGTCGAGGATGTGCGAGCGCTGTTCGAGGAATTCAAAGCGCGGGGCGTCGAGTTTCCGCAGGCGCTCACGAAGCAGCCTTGGGGCGGGACCGACTTTCACGTCAGAGATCCCGATGGCAACATCTTCTCCTTCGTGTCCTGATCTGTTCCCGTTATCAGTGTACGAGTCCGTGCGCCCCGACTATCGGCGCATCGGGATCTTCTGCGCGCTCGGGTGGTTCGTCGGCATGACGATCATGCAGCTCGTCACCACGCATGATTCGCTCATCCTTATACTCAGCCTGAATGCGGTTGGGGCCGTTTTTTTCGGAGCCGTGTTCGCGCTCGTGATGCGCCGTTGGATGCGTCGGGTTATGCGCGAACTCTACGACGGCACATCACCCTGGATGTCACCCGTGCCGCCGGGCGAGTACGAGGCCCGCGTGATGTGCAGTGTGATGCGCGGACGCATCGCGGTCGGCGGCCACCTGTACGTCGGCCGCGAGCTGTGGACCTTCATGCCGCACACGAAGAACCTGCGCGGGCACCGCGATCCAATGCGCTGGGAACGCCCTGGTCGGCTCGTGCTCTCGACCGAGCCGATACAGTCGAGATGGCTTACTGTCATCCTTGGGAGTAAAACTTCCGACCGGCTCGTTGTCTCGCTCGGCGGGCTCCGAGATCAGTTCGTCGTCCCGGACGCGAAGCTCGCCGTCTTTGAGTTACAGAAAATATTATCGGTGTCAGCTCAGTGACTTTGCTCACGTTCTACTGAGCATGGGGACATCCCATCCCGTCTACAGCCGTGGTCGTCCCAAGCCAGGTGGTGATGACCGGGGGGTCAGCAGTACCGTAGAATCGCCTATGGTAGACGTCGCTGCGCGCCTAGTGTACCGCGCGTCCGAGCTGAACAGTCTGCTCGCTGAGGCGCCGTCACTGGTGGCGATGGCGCATAGCGATCCCCGGATCGATCCCGCATACCTGTTTCTGCGGGCGGAGGCCAAGCAGAGGGGACCGGTGGCTGCCGTGGTGTTCGATCACGGGCAGGTGGTGGGATGCCTGTACGCGGTCGAGGACTGTATTCGCGGGACGCGGTCGGGGCTGTTCTCGATCGGCGACCGGACCGGGGCCGGGATCCTGCTCGCCAGTCCCGCGAACCAGCGCCTCGTCTTCCACCATGGACTGCGCGCGCTCCTCTGCCTCGCCCGCATCCACACGATTCACATCCACGCGCTGAGCGAGATGTTCGGGCGGGAGGGGCTCGCGACGGCGATCGACGAGGTCGGTGACTACCAGTCGATTACCGCCCAGCACTCGCAGTACACGCTGCCCAGTCGCCTGCGACTGCTCGACTCTTGGAACGCGTTCCTCGCGACCGTCGGGCCCGATACGCGCCGCAATTTGCGCCGCTATCCGGCGCGTGCCGCCGAGTCCGGGGTGGTGTTCGTTCCCGAGATCGATGCCGCGACGTTCGCGAGGGCGTTCGATTCGCTCCGGCCGCACGCGCTGCGCTGGGACGGTCTCGATCCGCGCGACGCTCGCGGTCACGCGCGCGATGCGATTCGCGTCGGGTTGCACTCGCCCGACCATGGGTGGCTCAGCGTGCTGGCCGGCTGGCGTCACGGCGACCGGGCGTTCATCGCGACCCAGATGAACCACGGCGGCATGCCGCAGCTGTCGCTCTCGATGGTGTTGCGCGCGTCGTTGATTCAGGCGCTCATCGCGCGCGGGGTGCGCGAGATGGTGTTTCTGGACGGGTGCGCCGGCGCGCTGCAGCTTTCCTGCATCGAGGAGCCGATCGATCGCGCGCGTATCGAGGTGCATACCGCGCTCGCGGATCTCAGTCGCGGCGCGCTCAGGGTCCTGTGGCCGCGCCTCGCTCACCGGATCTTTCGCGATGAGCCAGCGCCGCTCCGATGGCGGCCCCGTTCGCGGACTGCCTGAGCCAGCGAT